>PXCO01000398.1 GCA_003565295.1 Cyclobacteriaceae bacterium | reverse complement strand
TCGAAAGCAATCCCAATTTATAACCCAATTACCAATGTGTTTTGGGGGATTAAACCGCCCTTTCTAAATGGATTTTTCTGCTTTTTCCAACCTACTTATTTGCTTGTTTTTTGAAATAAAATTTCATAAATTTGAAATGTATTTAGATAATTAAGGGGATTTATTCTAAATACAAAATTTAATTACATGTAAATGCATTTTGTATTTAAATTTTTGGTGTTTGTGGTGTTGGTAGTGGGTATAAATCGGACAGCTTTTTCCCAGAACCAATCGCATTTGCTTGATTTGAGGACCTGTGATAAGAGTTGTTCTTCCAATAACTATCGCATTCACCAGGTTTTTTTAAGTGATCAGCACGGCACACCTATTACCACCGATCTACTGACCTGTGAACCCGGAGTAGAGCAAACCGTTTACATCACATTCGAATATACCACCAGTGCTAATAGTACTGCCCACAATGGAAGGCTGTTTGCGGATTTAGTGGTGGGGGAGGATGAACAATTTTTGAATTATTACTTTGGGGATATTTTACCTGCCACTGATACACCTAAAAAATTAACCTTAAGCGGATTTCCCATGACCTGGGTCTGTGGCGAGGTGGTTTTATTAAAGAGCCCTACCCTCGCCTGGACAACGAGTAGTTCCGCAGATCTTTCCGAAAGTTATCAGTGCAACAGCTATCCCAGCGCCCAATGCCAATTTCAATCCACCATAGTGGTGGATGCCCCCCTGGCTGTACAGTTTGAGTATGAAGTAGGCTGTTTGTCGGAAAAAAGCACAAGTACGGTAACTTTTGAAAGTACCACGAATGGGGGCAGGGAGCCTTACACCTATGCATGGGAATTCACCAATGGTACTCCTGCTACTTCAAGTGATGCTAATCCAGTTGTGGAGTTTTCAGCCTCAGGAACGGCAAAATTGACGGTTACTGATGGGAATGGTACCCAGAATACATACGAGCAGACCATAGAAATTCCTGTGGATTATACGTTGTCAGCCACTAGCACAGAGCAGACCGATGAGGATGACCCTGATGGCACCATTACCCTGGAAGTGGATTCGACAGGTACCTTTACCTACTTATGGTCAGGCCCCGATGACTTTTCCAGTGTCCAAAAGGACCTCAGTGGGTTGGAGGCAGGGATGTATGAGGTGTGGGTAACCGATGAATTTGGTTGTAGCCAATGGATGGAGGTGGAAGTTTTGCTTGCCGCGGCCTTGCCCGTTAAGTGGGGGGATGTTTCTGCTACATCTGCCTTGGGGTCTGGTATCACCATCCAATGGAATACCCTAAAAGAAGTGCAGACCAGTCATTTTGAAATAGAAAGATCCTTGGCGCCATTGGAGGGTTTTGAGAAAATTGGAAGTGTAGAAGGAACGGGTTGGAGCAACCAAGCCATTGAATATACCTTTACGGATAAATATTTGCCCAAGGCTTCGGAATCAGGGTGGATATATTATAGGGTCAAGGAGGTCTCCGTGATTGGAGACGAGATGTACAGTGAAATAGTCCGAATCGCCGTTCCGGAAGCTAGTCCTATTGCCGAAAAATGGAAACTATATCCTAACCCCATGAATGCGGAAAAGTTGTGGCTAAAGGCTGAAGAAATGGGAGCCGCAAATGAAAAAGTCCGAGTCACCCTGTTTTCCCAAAATCAAGTAATTGAAATCGAAGATTCCTTAAAAGATGCAGTAGTTCACATTGGACATTTGTTTAGAGGATTGTCAAAAGGCGTTTATGTATTGCAAATCTGTTCGGGAGGCACCTGCGAGCGGAAAAAGGTGATTAAACAGTAGGCAAAGGGTTTGGAGGTTTTTGCTCCGAAATCCAAAAATTAAAGCCACAGATGCACAGATGTTTTTTTAGCTTAGATTACGGATAATCCCTTTCCAGTGCGTAAGCAAATGCCTTTTCTCTCAAGTGGGAGGGTTGGGGTGAGGGCAAAACCGCGAAGGATTTTTCCCTAAAAACGCTGGAAATAATTGCCACAGATGCACAGATGTTTTTTTACTTAGTTTACAGATAAAGCCTTCCCCAAATGTAAACAAGCTCCCACTGCTTCAAGGTAGAGAGGGTTAGGGCAACCATACCAAATCGCTCACAGAGACACCTTGGGACAACTAAAAACCCCAAACACTACTAACTCCGAGAACCTTCCCCAATAGATGTACACATCACCTATATAAACCTGCAAGGGGGGTTGATTTTGGTGTCAGGCAAACATGTCTTAGCTTTATGCGCAGAAAACCTATCTGAAATTTAAAACCCAGTATCTGATTGGCTATATGCGAAACAATTAAAGTGATGGTTTGTTTTTTAATGATTGATTATTAAAATTAATGACAAAAAGGTTTCCCCGACATAGTGTTAAATTAGTTTTCCCTTTATTATTTATTGGTTTAATGGGTGTCATGGTGGCCAAATTTGGTTGGTTAGGTTTGATAAAACGACCCAAAGCCAATGTGGCGGCCACTGTTTATCATAAGATTGACCGGGTGCCTTATTGGCAGGTTGAGTTAGGAGGCGTGGGCACCTTTTCATCCCCAAGGGTGGCAGACCTCAATGGAGATGGGGTGGGGGACATAATTTTAGGTGCGGGAAGACAGGAATTCCAAACTTCGGATACTGCTGTGTTGGCATTGGATGGCAGGGATGGCAAGATATTATGGCATCACCCCTCGAGTGACCAGGTTTTTGGTTCTGCTCTATTAGCCGACCTGGATCAGGATGGCACTCCGGATATCGTGATTGGAGGAAGGACTGGGGTCCTGAAAGCCATCAGTGGCAAATCGGGAAGAGTGTTATGGGAATTTGAAGATATAGCCGAACAGAAGGCCCTTATCCGTAGACGGTATTTCAATTTTTATAACCCTCAACTTTTACCTGATTTGGACGGGGACGGGATAGGGGAGATTTTGGTGTCAAACGGGGGAGATGTGCTCAAGCAGCCTTTTGACCCCCATAGGCCGGAAGGGTATCTGATGATCATCAGCGGGTCCACTGGAAAAATACTTCATGAAGCAAGCATGCCTGATGGTAGGGAGACTTATTTATCCGTGGCAGTTAAACCCTCAGAGAACAACTCAGATATTGAAGTGGTTTTTGGCACAGGTGGTGAGACTTTAGGGGGTGGCTTATACGTGACCGGTCTTGATGGTATTATTTCCGGTGATCTGCGCAGTGCCACCCGTTTGGCTCACAGCAATGAAAAAGGGTTTATAGCCCCCCCGGTGTGGGTAGATATTACAGGTGATGGTGCCCTGGATATAGTGGCTGCAGGCGTAGATGGTACCTGTTATTTGTTTAATGGGGAAACCAAAGATTTATTATGGAAACATAACATTGAGGGTACTGAAATCTACTCCAGCCCTGCCATTGGTTTTTTCAATGGTTCCGGATTACCTGATGTAGTGGTTTCTGCCGCAATTGGAACCTGGCCTAATTTCACCTTTACAAAACACGTGATGATCGAGGGGAGTACCGGAGAGATGATGCTTGAAGATACTTTGGGTTATTTTCAGTCCAGTTCCCCTTTGGGTATAGACTTGAATAAGGATGGAAGGGATGAGCTGATTTTAAGTGTGAACTATGAGGGTTTTGGCCAGGATGGAAGAAAAAAACACACCAATACCCTTTTTGCAATAGATTTTGTAACGGGTGATCGGTATGAATTATTGGAGCCTTTGGAAGGCCACAATATTGCCTCTACCCCTTGGCTTGGGGATTTAGACGGGGATGGGGAATTGGATATTATCTATTGTCATAGTAGTAACCTTTTTCATGGTTTCGCCTTCGACGGTATGAAGGTGAATAGGTTAAAAACCCATATTAAAATGCCTGAAAAGACCTTTTGGGGAGCCTATATGGGCCCAGGGTACGATGGGATATTTGATTGAACGCATTAAGAATCCCTCAGGCCAGTACACCTGGAATTGTCTTTTCTTCAGCGGTAATTAAAATGCTCGGGTAAAGGTTAAATGTAAAATATAAAGGCTTAAATCCTACTTTTAACGATTCAATTTCAATTTTTTTTCACAAGTGTTTTTTTATTACTTATTAATTTGCTAAAATTGATCATTCATTTAAACAAAATCTTAAGGATGCTGTTTAATGATTAGGAGTGAAATATCTCTGATTAAAACCTAACTCACTATCTATAAACCCATATTAAAGATGAAACATTTCTTTACTCTACTAAGCATACTCATCTATCATTTTTCTCCTGGGAATTGCCATATTACTTCTTTTTATTTTTTAGAATAGGATAATCCATTCTATACATACAAATAAACCCAGAACCTGTACGATTTGAAGCGTGTCTTTCCTTTTAAGATTGACTTATCATGGCAAAGTTATATCTGCCTTTAATAAGTATACTTATTCGTGTTTAACTTTAAAAACTTATTTTATGTCGAGAATTTACAAAAAATTTAATGTGATTCTCCTAATTTTACTGGTTCAAAGCGGTATGCTTTTGGCCCAGAGAGAGGTGGCCGGTGAGGTCACTGATGAATTGGGGGATCCGCTGCCCGGGGCGGCGGTGCTGGTAAAAGGTACCTCTACGGGTACAGTAACGGACATTGACGGGCAATACACCGTTGAGGTGCCAGGAGATGATGCTGTACTGGTGTTTTCCTTTCTGGGATATCAAAACCTGGAGGTAAACGTAGGTGTGCAAAGCACAATCAATGTAAAAATGGATCAAGCCATCAGTGGTTTGGATGAGGTGGTGATTACCGGGTACGGTGCTCAATCCAGGAGAGAAATCACGGGTGCAGTGACTTCTGTGGATACCGAGGAGCTACTTCGAATCCCAGCCACCACCTTTGCGCAGCAGCTCCAGGGAAGGGCAGCAGGAGTGAACATTGTCAATGATGCAACCCCTGGAGGGGAGGCTACTGTTCGGATCAGGGGTTTTGGTACCATAGGTAACAATAATCCTTTGTATGTGATCGACGGAGTTCCTACCCAAAATCAGGGGAATCTTAACCCCAATGACATTGAATCCATTCAGATTCTGAAAGATGCCTCTGCGGCTTCCATTTATGGGTCAAGAGCTGCAAATGGGGTGGTAATTATCACCACAAAAAGGGGTAAGGTAGGAAAGCCCAGTATTTCTGTAAATGCTTTTTATGGTACGCAAACTGCAGACGTGGCTCCAGAGGTACTGAATGCCGAAGAATTGGGCAGATATATTTTTCTGGCCAACACGTATGCGGGTAGGAGTACTGATCACGGACAATACAGATATGGACCTAATGGGGAAGTGATGCTGCCAGATTATGTGTTTCCAAGTGGAGCTATGGAAGGCGACCCCAGGACAGACCCAAGTCTTTATGCCCTGGAGCCTGGCAATATTTATCCCATCACTCGCGCAGGCGACACCGATTGGTGGAGGGAGTCCACTCGGTCAGCACCCATTCAAAGCTATCAGATCAATGCTAGCGGAGGAACCGAAAATGGCCGTTATGCCCTATCCTTGAATTACTTTAACCAAGAAGGGATTGTTAATGATGTGGGTTATGAACGCTATTCATTGAGAGCCAACACTGAGTTTAAAGCCTTAAACAACAGGCTTACCATAGGAGAAAACATGTCGGTTTCCTTCGATATCCGTAAAGGTGGATTCGGCAACAACGAAGAACAAAATGCAGTTTCAGGGGCTTATAAGCAACATCCCCTCTTGCCTGTATATGACATAATGGGCAACTTTGCCGGAAGCCGTGGCCAGAACCTGGGGAACAATTTCAACCCTGTGGCCATTCTGTCCAGGCAACAGGACAACAGGAATTTCCGGATCAGGGGCTTTGGAAATGTTTATGCTGCTTACGATATCACTGAGGACCTAGAAGTTAGGACAAGTTTTGGGTTTGACGGCACCAATAGAAGGGGAAGGTTTTTGGGACGACCCCAGCCGGAATATGTGGAAGGAAACTTTATCAACAGTTCTTCTGCAGAAAATGAATACTCACTACAATGGGTGTGGACCAACACCTTGAGCTGGACCAAGACGTTTAATGATGTTCATAAATTTGATGCTTATGTGGGTACGGAAGCCATACAGGAGTTTGGGGAAATATTCGGGGCCAGCAGGCAAAGATTCGCCTTCACGACCACTGAGATTCTTAGTTACCTGAACCTAGGTGATCCTACTACTGCTCAAAACTTTGGAAACGTTACCACTGACTACCGATTGTTTTCCACTTTTGGCCAGTTCAACTATTCCTATGATGGTAAATACATGGCGCAGTTTATTCTCAGGAACGATGCATCATCCAGGTTCCTTCAGGCCTCCAGAAACGCTACCTTCCCTGCTTTTAGCGTAGGTTGGAGAGTGTCTGACGAAGAATTTTTGGCTGGAGCTGACTTTATTTCAGATATGAAACTGAGATATGGATGGGGAATGACCGGTAACCAGGCTATAGGGGATTACAATGCCTATACCACTTATCGGTCAAACATCTTCAATGCGGGATATCCCATTGATGGTTCCACTACCAATCCGAGGATTGGGTTTGATGCCGCTAGGTTTTGTAATCCTGATGCACGTTGGGAAACCACCACCTCTAATAATCTGGGTCTGGATGTGGAGATGTGGGATGGCAAATTGTTTATGGAGATTGATGTGTGGAACAGGGTGACCTCTGACATGCTCTTTGTTCCGCCAATTAATTTTGCTGCAGGAGATGCCATTGCACCCGCTTTTAACATAGGCCAGATGACCAACCGCGGTTATGACATCAACCTTGGATACAGGGATCAAGTCGGGGATTTCCGTTATGATATTTCCGGTAATTTTTCGGTGTATAGAAATACTGTGGACAGACTTGATGAAAGTGAGGAAACCATTTTCTTTGGCAACACCTCCAGGGTTCCTGCCGTGACGATCACCCAGGCAGGTTTGCCACTATCTTCTTTCTTCGGATATAATGTCTTGGGTATTTTCCAAAGCCAGGAGGAAGCGGATGCCTGGCCGCCTTACGAAAACTATAATGCGCCTGGGAAGTTCCGAATGGAGGACGTGAATGGTGATGGCCAAATTACCGATGCGGATAGGACGGTGATTGGAAATCCTCACCCTGACTTCGTTTATGGAATCAACATCAACCTGGGATATAGAAATTGGGATTTAAACCTGTTCGGGAATGGTTCTGTGGGTAATGATATCTTCAACTACATCCGGTATTTCGCCGACTTTAACACATTCCAGGGGAACAGGTCCAGAAGGGCCCTTTATGAGGCTTGGCAGCCCGACAACCCTTCGGGAACTACACCAATCATGGATGCCAATGACCAGATCAGTAGTAGGCCTTCCTCTTATTTTATTGAAGATGGATCTTATTTCAGATTGAGAAACGTGCAATTAACCTATACACTTCCTCAACCTGCTTTGGATGCCATCGGCTTGCAGGGTGCCTCGGTATATTTTCAGGGACAGAATCTGCTTACCTTGACCAATTACACGGGTATGAACCCGGAGATCCAAACCAATACTGACAACACACTTGGTTTTGACGGAGGTTTTATGCCCGTATCCAGAAGTTTGATCTTGGGTCTAAATATTAATTTCTAATCTTTGATAATTATGAGTAGATTTAATAAATATAAAAAGTGGGGGTTTGGTGCCGCAGTAGCAGCGGGGCTTACCTTCGCCTGTAGTGATGATTTTCTAGAAACCGTTCCGCAAGGGCAGTTCAGTACGGTGGCTCTTGCCAACGCAGATGGCGTGGAAGGTTTGCTTCTCGGCGCATATAGTATGCTCTCAGGGCTTGGTTTAGACGGACAGGCTGCCTGGAACAATGACATACATAATTGGGTCTTTGGGGGGGTAGCCTCTGATGATGCATATAAGGGTACAGATGCCGGTGACCAACCTGAGCAGTCTTTTATAGAAACTTATGACTTCCAACCCACGAACACTCACATACGAAACAAGTGGAGGGGCGTTTACAAGGGAATTGCACGTGCCAATGACACCATGAACACATTGGAACAAGCGGATGATGTAACACCTGAAAGAAGGGAGCAGATCATTGCCGAGGCGAGGTTTCTAAGGGCTTTTTTCCATTTCGAAGCCCGTAAAATGTGGAGAACGGTTCCATATATCGATGAAGAGATTTATGTTGTAAATGACCTGGAAAGCACCAAGGTTCCCAACGACAGGGAAATCTGGCCGGATATTGAGGCCGACTTTGAGGCGGCTATGAATGTGCTGCCTGAATCCCAAAGCGAGGTGGGAAGACCTACCCGATGGGCGGCCATGGCGTTTCTGGCAAAGGCCAAAATGTTTCAGGGCTGGGATCAAAGTACCGGTGTGGCCAACACAGGGAAGCTTCAGGAAGCCAAGGAACTTTTAGATGAGATCGTAAATTCAGGTCAATTCAGTTTGGTGCCCAACTTTGAAGCCAATCATTTGGTGGCCGCAAGAAACAACGAAGAATCCATCTTTGAAATCCAGTTTGCCATCACTAGTGCCAACCAGCAAGCGGCAAATGAGGGAGTAGGGTTGGCCCATCCCTATACTGATCCCTGGGGTTGTTGTGGTTTCTACCAGCCCTCCCAAAACCTGGTGAATGCTTACAAGACAACAGAAAATGGACTTCCTCTTCTAGATGATTTTAATGAAGAAAGTGTGACATGGCAAGAAGAATATACTGGCCCCTTAGATCCCCGGCTAGACCATACAGTGGGAAGGCCTGGGATATTGTACAAGGATTTCAAAATTCATCAAACGGACTTTATCCGAGATCTGGGCTATGCAGGTCCCTATTCTCCTAAAAAGCATGTGGCAGAACCTGAGGCGCATGGAATTGGTGGGTGGCAAAACCTCTCAGCCAACAATTATAGGATCATGCGTTATGGCATGGTGCTGCTTTGGCTTGCGGAAGCAGAGGTGGAATTAGGTAACCTGGAAAGGGCCAGAGATCTGGTAAACATGATAAGGGAGCGGGCCGCTAACCCAGACTATTTTGTTCCCAGGGCTGAACAGGGCGCTAGTAGAAACGATTTTACCGTGGTGGAGGGCGAGCCCGCAGCCAATTATGTAATCAGCACCTACGATGACCCCTGGACTGACCAGGAGACGGCAAGAAAAGCCGTTAGAATGGAGACCAGGTTGGAGTTTGCCATGGAAGGCCATAGGTTCTTTGATCTGCAACGCTGGGGAGTTGCCGCTCAGGTACTCAATGATTACCTTACAGTAGAAAGTACCAGAAGAACCTATTTGGCAGGGTTCTCTTTTAGGGAAAACAGAAATGAGTATTATCCTATTCCATTGGAGGCAATAGAAAGGTCCTTTAGGGATGGTTCGCCCACCCTTACCCAGGATCCTAATTATTAAGAAAACAAAACAAAATGGGGCGAAAGCCCCATTTTTTCTATCCTTTTACAATAAATTTCCTGCACCGGGAATTTCATCCTTACCTCCACCAATACTCCATAATATACTGTTCTCTATATTCCCTATCAGTAAATCTACCCTACTTTCCTCACAAAGACCTCTCAACCCTCACCCCTCAATCCTCATTTTAGGTGAACTGGCTTTTTGTGTTAAATTTGTGAGGCGCTAACTGGCAATATTCCTAATTTACATATGAAGTGGCTGAACGAAAAAAAATCATTTTTCCTATCTGTATTGCTTATTTTCGGCATTTCTATTTTAATAGGCTGCACTAAAGAATCACCCACCCTTTTCAATCAACTTCCCTCTTCCCACACAGGCATCACCTTTGCCAACACCATCGTTGAAACGGACTCCTTTAACATAATGACGGAGGAATTCATTTACAATGGGGGAGGGCTTGCGGTTGGGGATTTCAATAATGATGGGCTACCTGACCTGTTTTTTTCCGGCAACGAAGTCCCCAATAAACTTTACCTTAACCAAGGCAATATGAAGTTTAAAGAGGTTTCCCAAGCGGCAGGGGTTGAGGCGGCTGAAAAGTGGAGTACAGGCGCCACGGTGCTGGATATAAACGGGGATGGGCTGATGGATATCTATGTCTGTGCCGCCATGAAAAAAGACACACTGAGCAGAGCGAATATGCTCTTTGTCAACCAAGGAGTAAATGATGAAGGAATCCCCGTTTTTGAGGAAATGGCTGTTAACTATGGAATTGCAGATACTGGCTATAGCATGAACGCCCTTTTCTTTGATTACAATAACGATGGTTTGCTTGACCTTTATGTGCTCAATAATTTGTTGGTCAATTACCTCCCCGGCGTATACCGTGAAAAGATCACTGACGGTAGTGCCGGCAATAATGATCAACTCTACAGGAACAATGGTGATGGGACTTTTTCCAATGTGAGCCAGGAGGCCGGTATACAGATAGAAGGGTATGGCTTAGGGGTGGCCATTATGGACTTTAACCAAGATGGCTGGCCGGATATTTATGTGAGCAATGATTACCTTTCCAATGATATCCTTTATATAAATAATCAAGACGGCACCTTTTCCAATAGGATTCGGGACTATATCCGGCATCAGGCCTATTTTTCCATGGGTGTGGACGTGGGGGACATCAACAATGACGGGTTGGCAGATCTGGTGGCACTGGACATGCTGGCTGAGTCTAATTTCCGGATGAAAACTACCATCAGCCAAAGCAACTACCAAAATTATGTAAATAATGAAGTTTGGGGCTTTGAATACCAATATGTGCGAAACATGCTCCATCTTAACAACGGGCCGGATCTTCCCTTCAGCGAAATAGGGCATTATGCAGGAATGTTCCAAACGGACTGGAGTTGGTCACCTCTATTGGTGGATGTGGACAATGATGGTAACCGGGATTTGTTGGTAAGCAATGGGTACCCCAGGGATATAACCGATAAGGATTTCACCAATTTTCGTGCGGATATGGGATCCATCGCCACCACCAAAATGCTGTTGGATTCTATACCCATCGTGAAAATCCCCAATTATGTGTTTCAAAACAATGGGGACCTTACTTTTACCGATCGGAGTCAGGACTGGGGACTGGGAGTACCTTCCTTTTCCAATGGTGCAGTAGTAGTGGACCTTGACGGGGATGGTGACCTGGACTATGTCGTCAATAATATCAATCAGGAGGCATTTGTTTTTGAGAACCAACTGAACCCTAATGCAGGTGACAAAGACAATTTCTTTAGGATCAAACTAAAGGGGAGTAAATTCAACCCACAAGGGTTAGGGGCAAAGATAGTCGTCAAAACAGTTGATGGGCAATGGCAATACCATGAACACCACGTTTCCCGTGGCTATATGTCCACGATAGAAGATGTGGTGCATTTCGGCTTAGGTGAGGCCAACGCAATTGAAGAAATACAAATCTACTGGCAGGAAGGCAAATGGCAACAGGTATCAAACCCGGAAATCAATACTGTCTTTATCCTGGATATAGAAAATGCAAAAGAAGAAGCACTGGATCAATTGCCCTTTCCCTTTACCCCAAAAAAGGTGGCCCCTGTATTAAAGGACATTGGCGATTCCCTCGGGCTCCACTATGTGCACAAGGAAAGGGACAGGATCGACTTCAACCTTCAGCGTACCATGCCTCACAAGGTATCCCAATTTGGCCCTGCATTAGCAGTGGGAGATATTAATGGCAATGGCTTGGAAGACCTTATTATAGGGGGGGCAGCAGGATATGACCGACATATTTTTATCCAGCAACCCAATGGCAGATTCCAGGGCAGCCCATTTGATTTGGCTGATGAAAAACTTCCCGAAGATATGGCATTGCTGCTTTTTGACATGGACAATGACGGTGACCTGGACCTCTATGCCGTGAGTGGAAGTAATGAATATGCCGGAGGAAATGAGGTGTATCAGGACAGGCTATATGAGAATGACGGATCGGGAAATTTCAGCCGAATACCCGATGCACTCCCCATCAATCATCATAGCGGCACAGTGGTACGTGCGGCAGATATGGACGCTGATGGCTGGATGGATCTCTTTGTAGGGGGTAGGTCCGAACAGGGACAGTACCCTATGCCGGGTGAGAACCTTCTGCTTAAAAATCAAGGGGGTAGCTTTGTGGATGTCACCGATGATTGGGCTCCAGGGCTAAGGAATATAGGAATGGTCAGCGATGCCCTGTGGACAGATGTGGACAACGATGGCCTTGTGGACCTCATGCTGGTGGGGGAATTTATGGCCATTACCGTTTTTAAAAATGAAGGAAATGGATTCCGAAAATTAGAAGGTACCGGATTGGAGGAATTGAAGGGATGGTGGACCAGTATAACTGCTGCGGATTTTGACGGGGATGGAGATATGGATTACGTGGTGGGTAACTGGGGGCTGAATAATTTTTATAAGGTCACTGAAGACAAGCCTCTTGTCATGTACGCCAAGGATTTTGACAACAACCAGTCGGTAGATCCCCTTTTATTTGCCCACTTCAAAGATGAGACGGGGGAACACCAACTATTTCCAGTGCATTTTTGGCAGGATCTTTATGGGCAATCCACCCTTTTTAGAAGGCGGTTTCAAAATTATAAGGCCTATGGAAGGGCAGGAGTGGAAGAAGTGTTGACGCCAGAGGAGAGGGAAGGGGCGTTGAAACTTACCGCAAACCAATTGGGGAGCGTGTATTTGGAAAACAAGGGGGACGGTACCTTCGAATGGAAGCTGCTGCCGGCCCCCGCTCAATTCGCACCCATCTACGGCATGGTCAGTTCCGATGTGGACGGTGACGGCCATTTGGATGTGTTGTTGGTGGGCAATGATTACGGCAATGAGGTCTTTTCGGGAAGGCTGGATGCCTTAACGGGCCTGTGGTTAAAGGGGAATGGCAAGGGGGAATTCACCGCAGTGGGCAGTCACGAAAGCGGGTTTTCGGTACTGGGGGATGGAAAGGCGCTGGTAAAGATGGCGAGGGGTAATGATGCCCCGCTCTACCTGGCTTCCCAAAACAGGGGGGAACTGAAAGTGTTTAGACCGGAGTTTAGTGGTCAGACTAGTTTTTTTGATCCCGAACCCATGGATAGAAAAGTAATCATCCGCTTAACAAACGGTACTCAAATTCATAGGGAACTCTATCACGGTTCCGGGTTTCTTTCCCAGTCCAGCCGCCAAATACCCCTGCCGGAAGGTGTGGAGACCTTAACAGTGATTGATTATAGTGGAAATAAGCGCAAAATAAATCCTTAATTTTTTAAGGGGCATTAAAACTTTTTTTGGGTAAATTTCATCTTTAGGTAAACAAGGTGAATGTAGGCAACCCGAATTTTCAAAATGGCCCAAGCTAACTCCACACTTACGCTGATAGAAAAAGCCCAAAAAGGCAACCATAGTGCCCAGTGTCAGTTGTTGGGGATTTGGTATTCCAGGGTATATCAATATTGCTTGGCTAGTTTATTGAACCACGATGCAGCTATGGAGGCCTCCCAGAAAACCTTTATCTGCGTATGGAAAAAGTTGTATACCTTAAAGGATAGGACGAAGTTTAAGTCATGGCTGT
>PXCO01000261.1 GCA_003565295.1 Cyclobacteriaceae bacterium | reverse complement strand
TGACGGCAGTCAGGGCATGACGAGAGCGACACACGGGGGGATGATTATCGTTGCGAGATTCCCTGTCTGCCGACCAGGCAGGCATCTGACCATAAAAAGACAATTATAAACAGATGAAATTGGCGGCCATAGACATAGGTACCAACTCCATTCATATGATTATCGTGGAGGCTAAAAACAAGGATCAGTTTGACGTACTCATGCAAGAAAAGGAGATGGTCAAATTGGGTGAGGGGGTTTTTGCCAGCAATATCATTAATGAAAGGGCCTTTCAGGCAGGTATAGCTACCATCGGACGGTATGTTCAACTCGCCGACCAATTCGGGGTGGATCACATCATCACCTCTGCTACTTCGGCGACCAGGGAGGCTAAGAATGGTAGGGACTTTTTGGACACAGTAATCACTGAAGTAGGCCTTTCCCCTCAACTTATATCTGGAAAAGAGGAAGCCAAATTGATTTTTTTGGCCGTCCGCAAGGCCATAGAACTAAAGGGAAAACGAGCCCTGGTGTTGGATATAGGTGGGGGAAGTACCGAAGCGGTCACCGGTGATGGCAACCAGGTGGATTATTGTAAGAGCATGAAATTGGGTGTACTTCGCTTGTTGGATTTAATTGGTCATCAAAACCCTTTGAGCCATGAAGAAATCCGTAAGTTGAGGGCCCATGTTCGAAAGACCGCCGAAAAAGTGATAGGGGGCGCATTGGATAAGGGTTTTGACTTTGTGATTGGTACCTCTGGAACGATAAGGTCCCTGGGTGAGGCATGCCTGGAGGAGCAAGGCAATCCCTCCCCGGAATCGGTAAATGCAGAACGGGTGCCATTGGCTGCTTTGGAGAAATTGGCCGAAAAATTATGCAGCATGACTGCAGAGGAAAGGGGAAAAGTAGAAGGCATAAGCACTAATAGATCGGATGCTGTACATTTGGGAGCGGTGCTTCTGGTGGAGCTTTTGAAATTGGCGGGTGTTAAGGAAATAACCCTCTCGGATGCCTCTCTTAGAGAGGGCATGATTCTCGACTTTTTGGAAAGACATGATGAAATGCTAGCCGCGGAAATTGAAGGGAAGAATGTAAAGGAAAAAAGTTGTTTGCTTCTTGCCAACCGATACGAGGTCAATGTGGAAGAAAAGTTACATGTGGCCCGTTTGGCTTTGCAAATTTTTGACCAACTCAAGGATATCCATGGAAGAGGTGTACAGGAAAGGCAATTGCTCTATCATGCATGCATCATCTATGACATTGGGTTGTATGTGAAATTTCAAGATTATCATAAGCACTCACGGTACCTCATCTTTAATAGCCAATTGAGAGGTTTTACCAATGAGGAGGTGTTGCTTTTGGGACATCTGGCCAGGTATCACCGCAAAGCCGGCCCCAAGAGAAAGCACAAGAAATACAGAAGACTTGAGAAAGGGCAACGGTCTACCCTGAAATTGCTTGCAGGGATACTAAGGATTGCAGTGGGGTTGGATAAGACTAAAAACCAATGGGTGCAGCATGTGTATTGCCTTCCAAGCAAGGACGGGATTACCATAAAAGCATTTTCGGAAGAAACCCCGGACTTAGAAATATGGGAGGCACAACGGTTTTCCGATACATTGGGCAAAGTATTGCATAGGGAAATTGAGGTGGAACTCGGTTAAGTCTTTTAGTGTGACAATGGTCACCTGCTGTCGCGTATTTTTTTACGAATTTTGTTGCTGCATAGGATGAGCAAAATTCCCTTTTTGAAATCTCGAACATGACGAAAACGTCACACTGAGGGATGTCCCCCCCGATAGCCATCGGGGCATTGCGAGACAGGCCCGCATCAAGCCGGGCAGGTGCAAGGGACCTAGCCCTTGGGTGCGGGACAAAATCCAGATGCAAGTCCCATGAATCCCGATATTTATCGGGGCCGGGGCAAGCTAAGACAGTTAATGACCGTTAAAAATCAATTATAAACACATGAATTTTAAGCCACACTTTCCCATTCTTTCCTGGTTGCCCGGGTATAATAAATCCCTGTTAAAAACTGATCTTTCAGCGGGTTTTACAGTGGGTGTGATGTTGATACCACAGGGGATGGCCTATGCCATGTTAGCGGGACTTAATCCCATACATGGGCTTTATGCATCTACCCTTCCTTTGCTATTGTATGCCATATTTGGCACATCCAGGCAATTGGCGGTGGGCCCAGTGGCGATGGTTTCTCTACTTACGGCTGCCGGTATCAGTGCATTGAACCCCGATGAACCTTCCCAGTTTTTATTGTATGCCCTCACCTTGGCATTTATGGTGGGCTTGTTTCAGTGGGGTATGGGAATGCTAAGGATGGGTTTTATGGTCAATTTTATTTCCCATCCTGTCATCAGCGGTTTTACCTCTGCGGCGGCAATTATCATAGGCTTGAGTCAGCTCAAGCATATTTTAGGGATATCTCTGCCGAATAGTAGTCATATTCAGGAGGTCTTACCGGTCTTGGTGACACAGCTGCCAAAGACCCACCTCTTGACCTTCACGGTGGGGGTGGTAGGGATACTGGCCATCAAGTTGGCAAAAAAAATCCACCCGGCACTTCCAGCTCCTTTTGTGGCTGTGATTTTGGGGATATTGGCTACCTATTTATTCCGATTGGATTTGGTGGGTGTGGGAATAGTGGGTAATGTGCCTGGAGGATTTTTGGGTTTCACCTTACCGAGTTTTTCCGGGGAGCTTTGGGGAGCATTGCTTCCGGTAGCTTTGACCATTGCCTTAATAGGTTTTGCTGAAAGTTATGCGGTGGCCAGGGCCATTCAGGCAAAGCATAAGGATTACCAACTCAATGCCAATCAGGAATTAAAGGCTTTAGGCATGGCCAATTTCGGAGCGGCAGTTTTTAACGGATATCCGGTGACGGGAGGGTTTAGCAGGACTGCCGTGAATCATGAGGCAGGGGCCAAAACCGGGATGGCCGCCATCTTCAGTGCGGTGGTGGTAATGCTTACGCTACTCTTTTTTACCGATCTCTTTTATTATCTCCCCAATGCCATTTTGGCGGCAGTAATTATGGTTGCGGTCTATGGGCTTATTGATCTTAAAAGTCCCGTTGAACTCTGGAAGAAAGACAAGATGGATTTCACCATGCTATTGGTTACCTTCTTGTTTACCCTTACCCTTGGCATAGAAACCGGCATTATAGCAGGTATGTTACTCTCCTTGGTGGCAATTATCTATAAGGCCAGCAAACCTCATATGGCTCAATTGGGCAGGGTGCCTGGGAGTACCATTTTCAGGAACATTTCACGCTTTGAAACCCTTGAGGTGAATCCTGCCATTCTGGTGGCAAGGGTGGATGGACCCCTTTATTTTGCGAATGTTCAGTACATAAAAGAAAAAATGGATGCTTGGATAGCAGACAGGAGAGGGAAGGTGCATTCCATCGTGTTTGATATGGAGAGCATCACGGGTTTGGACAGTACAGGTATACACGCGTTGATGGATTGGGTAAAAGAATGGAATGGAGCGGGAATTCGTTTTTGCATAGCGGGAGCCAGGGGGCCTATTAGGGACATTATGGTAAAATGGGGGCTAATTGAAACATTGCGCAATGAAAATATTTTTATTGATGACCATTCTGCGGTACAGGTTTTGGAGAAAAAAGAAGCCGATAACCCTACTGATAGCTATGCGATTCAGAGCAATACGAGGAAAATAAATTAGGGACAAAGTGAGACAATAACATCGAGCTTTTTTTAGATACTTCAGTACTGTTTAGTTGGCGATTTTTTAATGAAATCGAGCCTGTCCTGACGGCAGTCAGGGCATGACGAGCACGTCACACACTGGGATGCCCCCCCGATAGCTATCGGGGCTATCGGGGAGAAGCGAGATTCCACCCCGACCTGCGGTACGGGGCAGGTTATGACCGCTGAAAAGACAATTATAAACATATGAAAACAGTTGAAGTTCGGTATAAAACCATCACCTTCGAAATTGAGCCAGGTATTCCTGAGGGCCGGAAGGAGGAATTGGTTTTTTGCCTTTCCTAAGTATTTCTTCGGAAAATGGAGAAAAGGTCTGGGCCTGGCTACCTGCAAGAAAATCGTTGAAAATCACGGGGGTAAAATTTGGGAGAAACCCGGATTCAAAAAAGGATGTGACTTTTATTTTGCAAAACCGAAAAAAAGGGTACATTGAAATAATTTTGTACAAAATTTAGAGCGGGATGGAAAGTATACACATTTTGTTAGTAGAGGATAATGAGGGGGATATTGTGTTGACCATGGAAGCCCTGGAGGAACGTAAAGTGGTAAATAATATAAGTGTGGTGAAAGATGGAAAGGAAGCTTTGGACTTTTTGTATGAAACGGAGAAGTTTAAAGGGAGAAAACTTCCCGACCTCATCCTGCTGGATGTGAACCTTCCGAAAAAAAGCGGGCATGAGGTGTTGCAAACGATAAAAGAGGACGATTTATTGAGGCAAATTCCGGTGATCATGCTCACCCCCTCTTCCTCGGAAAGGGATATAAAATTGTCTTATCAGCACCATGCGAATTGCTATATCACCAAGCCTGTGGAAGTAGATCAGTTTTTGGAGGCCATTACCTCTATAGAGGATTTTTGGCTAAGCATAGTAACCTTACCCAAAATTAAATAAATGCTTAATGTTAAAAGACCAAAAATCCTATGAACTTTTGGTGGTCGAGGATAATACTGGGGACTTTGTGCTCATACAGGATTACCTGGAAGAGGTCATAGTGCAGGCTGAGGTGAAGCGGGCGACCACATTGCGGGACGTGCAGCAGGTTTTTCTATCTAACCCCAGTTTTGATCTAATCTTGCTGGACCTTACCCTTCCGGACAGCAGTGGGGAAACGTTGGTCAAGGAAGTAATGGAATGTTGTGGAGATAACCCGGTGGTGGTATTGACGGGGTACACCGACGTGAATTTTGCCGTTCGCTCTTTAAGTCTGGGCGTTTCGGATTATCTGTTGAAAGATGAGCTCTCCCCTCAGATGCTCCATAAAAGTATCGTTTATAACATTGAGAGGAACCGGAACGTTTCCAGGATCAAAGAGTCTGAACAGCGATACAGCGAATTGTTTCACCTGAGCCCACAGCCCATGTTGGTGTATGATATGGATACCTTTGCCTTCCTGGATGTTAATAAAGCTGCGGTCATTCATTATGGGTTCAGCTATGAAGAGTTTTTGTCCATGACTGTTTTGGATATCCGACCTAAGGAAACGGTAGAGGAAGTGAGGGAACTGATCGAGAAAAGGCGAAAATCGGAGGAAGAATATTTTAAGGGGATATTCAAGCATAGAAAAAAGAACGGTGAAGTCATAGACGTAGAAATAAAAAGCAATAGCATCAGTTTTAAGGGGAAAAGGGCTAAGATCATATTGGCAAATGACATCACAGAAAGACTAAGACAGGTACGTATTATTGAAGAACAAAACCAGCGGTTAAGGGAAATCGCTTGGACCCAGTCCCATGTGGTACGTGCACCTTTGTCCAGACTTATGGGCCTTGTGGACTTGGTGAAAAACAATGTGCTCAAGGAGGATGAGCTCAATCAGATATTGAAATACATTGTTCATTCTGCAGAAGAAATGGATGAGATCATAAGGGATATTGTAAAAAAGACCGAGGGGATGAATGTGGGCCCTCCCCCAAAAAGAAAAGAGTAAATCCATATTTTTAATTAGGTACGATTTTTGATTTTTTTTGGTCAAAAAGGAAAAATGAAGTATCTAATTATAATTTTGGCGATTTTATTTAGCATTATTACCCTTAAGGCACAGAACAGATCCGCCATAGAAGGGCAATGGTTTACAGAGGAAAAGGAAAGCAAGATTGAAATCTTTGAGGAGAGGGGCCAATTCCATGGCAAACTGGTTTGGCTGAAGGAGCCAAATGAAGATGGGGAACCAAAGACCGACCAAAACAATCCTGAGAAATCGAAAAGGGACAGACCTTTAAAAGGGTTAAGGCTATTGGAAGGTTTTGAATTCAAAAACGGACAGTGGGAGAGCGGGGAGATTTATGACCCTAAGAGCGGCAAGACTTATTCCTGCATGATGAAATTAAAGAATCAAGACACCTTAGAGGTGAGAGGCTATCTAGGAATTTCTTTGATTGGGAGGACCACTACCTGGACCAGGGCGAATTAACATTCCTGGTTTATAGGATTATATATGGTGCGCCTTTTCTTTACCGAATAAAATTTTCAAATTTGCCTACCTATAATTTATGAAAAGGTATGGCAATGCACATTATCATTGCGGGTGCGGGTGATATGGGATATCACTTGGCTGAGCAATTGTCCTTTGAAAACAAGGATATCACGGTCATTGATTTAGACAGTGATGTATTGGACAATATTTCCTCTCATTTGGATGTCATGGCCATTACAGGTGATTCTGCATCCATAGAGATCCTTAAAAGTGCGAATATCGCAAGGGCAGATCTATTACTTGCCGTCACCACCTCAGAGAAAACCAATATTGTAACAGCGGTATTGGCAAAGCAGCTTGGTGCTAAAAAGGTAATAGCCAGGGTTCGGAATCATGATTACCTTTACCCGGAGAACAAAGATTATTTCAGAAATTTAGGTATTGATGCCATCATTTCCCCATCCATGCTTTGTAGCAAGGAAATAGTGAGGATGATGAAAAACTCCACTTTTTCTGACGTGATAGAATTTGAGGGAGGGAAATTGAACGTGGTGGGAATCACCTTGGACAGATTCTCTACTCTGGTAAACAAAAGGCTTTCCGATGCCAGTACAGACCCCATTTTTGAAGATATACGGATTATAGCCATCGTACGTGATCAGCTTACCATTATCCCCAAAGGGGACACTTATATCAGAAATGGGGATCATGTGTATTTTATTTCCAATAAAGAAGCGGTTGAATCCATTAAAGAGCTGATCCATCATAAGGAGGTTTTTGTGAAACAGCTAATGATCATAGGGGGTGATGATCTTGCCTTTTCTACGGCATTGAAACTTGAGGAGAGTTACAGAGTAACACTGGTACATAAAGAAAAAGAAAGATGCAAATGGTTGGCACAACGGCTTAAAAACTCTTTGGTGATTCATGGAGATTATAAAAATATCACCCTACTCATTGAGGAAGGGCTAGAAACAATGGATGGTTTTTTGGCCCTTACCGACAGTTCCGAAACCAATATCATCACCAGCCTATCAGCTAAAAACCATGGAGTTTATAAAACCATTGCCCATGTTGACACCAGGGAGTATATTCATATCTCTCATAGTATAGGGGTAGATTCGCTGATTAATAAAAAGCTCGTGGCAGCCAATTATGTAAGCCGTTATCTTAGAAAAGGTAATGTCGAGGTTATTTCTGGAATTCATGGGGTAGATGCAGAGTTCATCCAATATTCAGTAACTAAAAACAACCGCCTCACCAAGAAGAATTTAAAAGATTTACATTTTCCTCATTCAGCCATAGTAGCAGGAGTAATAAGAGGAGACGAGGTATTTATTCCTGATGGAAGGTTTCAACTGAATCTGAATGATAAGGCGATCGTTCTTGCGCTTCCAACAGCAAAACCAGTTTTAGAGAAAATTTTCAATTGACCATGATTCATTTCAAGGCCATTTTTAAAATCATGGGAGGTTTATTAATGCTTTTGGGAGTATTAATGATTCCAAGTTTAGCTTTCTCCTATTACCACAATAGCGGTGATCAATTATCGCTTTGGATCTCCTTGTTGATTTGCATATTGTCAGGGGGTACTTTGTACTTTTCAATTTCTAGCCAGGATCAGCATATTAGAAAGCGGGAGGGCTACCTAATTGTAGCCTTAAGCTGGTTGTTCATGTCAATTTTCGGTATGCTTCCCTATATTTTAAGTGGAGCGATTGTTACAGTTCCTGATGCTATCTTTGAGACTATTTCCGGGTTTACCACCACGGGGGCTACCATTCTCAATGATATTGAGGCAGTTTCAGAGGGAATTTTACTTTGGCGTAGCATGTCACAATGGATTGGTGGGTTGGGTATAATTGTGCTTACTGTGGCTATTTTTCCATTATTGGGGATAGGGGGCATAGAATTGTTTGTGGCCGAGGCGCCAGGTCCCACTTCTGATAAACTACACCCTAGGATATCAGAGACAGCAAAGAGGCTATGGATAGTATATGTTGGATTGACCGCACTAGCAATAATACTGTATTTTTTGGAAGGGATGACCTTTTTTGATGCCTTTAATCACGGTTTAACCACTATGGCAACAGGAGGGTTTTCGACAAAAAATGAATCCCTGGCGTTTTTTGACAATCCTCTTATACATTACACGGCTATTGTTTTCATGTTTTTGGCAGGCACAAACTTCACGTTGATCTATTTTGGGCTAAAGGGGAAATTTGATAAAGTGTGGTCCAGCGATGAGTTCAGGGCGTATTTTCTAGCAGTGATAGTATTAGTTTTTTCCTTGTTTCCAATTATTTACTTTCTGACTGACGAGGCAATAGAAAAAACCTTTAGGGACACTGCATTTCAAGTGATTTCTCTAATAACCACCACTGGATATGTGACCGCAGATTATACTAGCTATAATAACGGCCTAACCATTGTGTTTTTCATGTTTTTATTTTTTGGTGCCAGTGCCGGCTCCACCAGTGGAGGAATCAAATTTATTCGACATCTGACGTTTGTGAAGAACATTAGACTCGAGTTCAAAAGAATTATTCATCCTCGTGCTATTATTCCGCTAAAAATCAATGGAGAAAGGGTGACGGGCAAGGTGATCATCCATATTATTAATTTTTTGTTGCTTTATCTGATGATTTTCGTAGTCGGGAGCGTGGTGATGTCATTTCTTGGTTATGACATGATAACTTGTTTTGGTGCAGTTGCCACATCTTTAGGAAACGTTGGGCCTGCCATTGGATTGGTGGGGCCTATGGACAACTTTGCTTTTTTCTCTCCATTTGCCAAATTGTTTCTAAGTTTCCTCATGCTATTGGGAAGGTTGGAACTGTTTACCATCATTGTCCTCTTTTCTCCTTACTTTTGGAGAGCGAACTAGATCAATATCGATTCGGACAATACCGTATAATGGATGATTTACGAATGGAGGAATGTGTATCATCAGTCAATTTTCCATTATCCATATGACTTATGCCAGAAATCATCACAATTCAATAGAATAGACAATACAACCGACAACATGCCTGAGCACTTTTCCTATGAAACAATTGCGGTATTCACTGATTCCCAGCTTAATTTCAAGGGGAACCCTTCCTCGGTATTGCTTACCGAAGAACCATTGGCGGAAGAGAAAATGCAGGCAATTGCTAAACAGCTAAAGCAACCAGCCACCACTTTTCTACTCCCTTCCAAGGATGCAGGAACCTACTATGTCCGATGGTTTGCCCCCGATGCCGAAATAGGGCTATGCGGCCATGGTGCGGCAGCTGCAACGGTATATCTCGGACAAAACAAAGGACTTAAATCCCTGAAATTGGTGTATAGTGAGGGAAAGCTAGAGGGTGTTTTTTATCCTGGAAAGTCCCAATTTACACTTAAGCTTTCACCGATTTCCGTTATAGAAAAAATACCTGTTCCAAAGCCCATATCTGAGGGGCTGGGGATTCCCATTCTGGCCATGTATGCCACAGGTAATAAGCATATAGTCCTAACAGATTCCGAGGCCTCCGTAAAAAATATGAGGCCAGAATTTGCTCGATTGAGGGAATGTGAAATCTTTGGCTATGCAGTGACCGCAATAGGGGAGCATGCGGACTTTGTAAGCCGTACCCTGGTGCCTCATGTTCAGCAATTGGAAGATTTTGCTACCGGATCCTCCCACGCCATGCTGGCGCCATTTTGGGCAGATCAACTGGGCAAACGACAGATGGTTGCCCATCAGCTCAGTGTCAGAGGAGGGTTGTTTCACATATCCTGGGAGCAAGATCAGCTTTTATTGAGGGGAACCTTTACCCCAGAAGGACAAGGTGTCATTAGGTCAGGGGAACTTCATTGAGCTTCCTTGAGTTCTCCGACAATAAATTTATAAGATTCATAGGTTTAGTTTACCTATTTTGTTAAAAATGCAATAATCATAAAAAACCAAATTTTTTATGTCCGCTGGTATAATTATTTTTTATTAATTTCGTGGCATTAGGGATTCGAAAATACTATCCGAATATTTTGAAGATCATACGAGTCTATCTTACCTGTTTTCAAGGAGTTATCAATCGAAAAAACTATACACATGGAAAGTAGAAAGGTTCTCATCAAATATGGTGGGAATGCGATGGTAAGCAATGAGCTGAAACTTGCCATTGCCCAGAAAATCAAACAATTAAGTGAAAATAACATTCAGGTTGTGCTTGTGCATGGAGGGGGGCCTTTCATCAACAAAGCCCTTGAGGCTTCTGGCATTGTTACTGAATTTTTTGACGGGCACAGACACACCTCTTTGGAGGCACTTACCTGCATAGAACGTACATTGAAGGGAGAAGTGAATAGCTCTTTGGTGAATTTGCTCAATAAACAAGGCTTAAGAGCGGTGGGTCTTTCCGGCAAGGACGGAAAGATGGTGAAGGCAAAAAAAAGATGGCATATTCAAAAAGATAAAGAGGGAAAAGAGACAAAGACGGACCTGGGCCAGGTTGGAGATGTGGCACAGGTGGACGTTTCATTGTTGGAAACTCTATTGGAAAGCGGGTTTACACCTGTAATCACTTGCATTGCCTCAGACGATGAAGGCAACGACTATAACATTAATGGAGATGTATTTGCGGGGAAAATTGCTTCAGCCCTAAGGGTGGATGAATATATAGTGCTTACAGATGTGGACGGGCTATTCTTGGACTTCCCCGATCCCGCTTCCATTGCGAGAGAATTGCCATTATCCACCCTGGGAAAATATTATGGAACGGTGATCAAAGGTGGAATGATACCCAAGATCAACTCCTGTGAGGCAGCCCTTAAGGAGGGGGTGGGAAAGGCCATTATTATGAACGGCACCAAGCCCGAGCAGATTACCGATTATTTATTACATCAAGAGAAAACGGGAACTACCCTAATCAAATAAAGCATGGAAATTTCTAATAAATACTTTCACGAAGAAGACAAAAAATATTATTTGCCCACCTTTAAGCGCTTTCCCTTGGCTTTTATAAAGGGAAAAGGAAGCAGGATGTGGGATGCGAATGGTAAGGAATACATAGATATGCTCGCCGGTATAGCCGTGAACAACGTGGGTCATTGTCATCCTTCAGTGGTAAGGGCCATTCAGGACCAGGCCGCTGAGTTGATCCATATCTCAAATTTCTTTGTAAGCCCCCCGCAGGTTGCCTTAAGTAAATTGCTGGTAGACACCAGTAAGCTTGAGCACGTTTTTCTATCCAATAGCGGTGCTGAGTCTGTAGAGGGCGCGATTAAGGTAGCCAGAAAATATGCATTTACCCATAAGAGGGGCGGCAAGATCATATCCATGCACAATTCTTTCCATGGTAGAACCCTGGCCACCATTGCAACAGGACAGGAAAAATACCAGCGTGGGTTTGGCCCCATACCGACGGGTTTCGTGCAGGTGCCTTTTAATGACCTGGATGCAGTAGAGAAAGAACTGAATGAGGAGGTAGCTGCGGTGATTCTGGAACCCATTCAAGGGGAGGGAGGGATTCGGCCTGCCGACCTAAAATACCTACAAGGATTACGTGAGCTTTGCGACAAAGAAAATGTATTGCTTATATTTGATGAAATTCAATGCGGCATAGGCAGAACGGGACATTTGTTTGCCAAGGACCATTACCAGGTACAGCCGGATATTATGACATTGGCAAAAGGCCTTGGAGGTGGTACCCCCATAGGAGCTTTTCTTTGCAATAAAAAGGTGGGGGATGCCATAGATTTTGGAGATCACGGAACCACTTTTGGAGGAAATCCACTGGCTTCAGCTGCTGCATTGGCAACGTTGAAGGTGATAGAGGAGGAAAAATTACTGAAAGCTGCCACGGACAAAGGAAAGTGGTTGACCGATCAGCTGAACGGATTAAAGGCCAAATTTCCGATGATAAAGGAAGTAAGAGGACTTGGCCTGATGATCGGGGTGCAAATGGACAGACCTGCTGCCCCTATAGTAAAGGGACTTATGGATGATGGAGTGATCGCCAACGCCACAGCCGAATCCGTTTTGCGCCTGGTGCCACCCTTGAATGTTCCGCAAGAGGATTTGGAAATTGTGATGGAAAAATTAGAGGGAGTACTAACTCAATTGAGTAACGATGAGCAATAAAATTAAAGCCTCCATTATAGGGGCATCCGGTTATACAGGATCCGAATTGGCTAGAATTTTGGCAAATCACCCCAATGTGGAAATTGGACATATTACTTCAGAAAGTCATGCGGATAAAAAGTTTTCAGACCTTCATCCTCAATTTGCAGGTTTTGTGGATGTGCAGTTGGAAAGTGCCGCTTCCCTGGATGTGGAGGATCAAGATGTGCTCTTCCTTGCATTGCCACATGGCGTTTCCATGGACTTTGTGAAGAAATGGGCTGACATGAAAGTCAAAATTGTGGATTTGTCAGGTGATTTTCGCCTTACCTCGCCAGAAGTTTATACGCATTGGTACAAGAAAGATCATATTTATGCAGAGGGGTTTAAACATGCCGTCTATGGCATGCCTGAACTGCATACGGCGGAAATAGAGAAGGCCAGGTTGGTGGCCAACCCCGGTTGTTATCCAACAGCATCCATACTTAGCTTGGCTCCATTGTTTGCCAAAAAGGTGGTGGAAGAAGGTTCTATCATAATAGATGCCAAATCAGGTACTACCGGGGCGGGTATCAAGGTAAGTCCCGTGACGCATTTTTCCAATGTAAACGAAAATTTTAGGGCCTATGGTATAGGTGGTCACCGCCACACGATTGAAATAGAGGAACAATTAGGAAAATTGTTGAAAAAGCAGGTGATGGTTCAGTTTACCCCTCATTTGCTGCCGGTGGATAGGGGTATTTTAGCTACCTCTTATGCGAGCGTAAGCGGAGAAATGAATCAGGAAAAATTGGAGAATCTATACAAGGCCTTTTTCAATGAAAAACCCTTTGTGAGGGTGCGGGGTTCAGCCCCTTCCCTAAAAGACGTGCGAGGCAGCAATTTTTGTGATATTTATCCTTATTGGGATAAGCGTACCGGTAGGGCCATTATATTATCGGCCATAGACAACTTGGTGAAAGGTGCGGCAGGACAGGCCGTCCATTGTATGAATTTGATGTTTGACCTTAAAGAGACAGAAGGCCTCACCCATATCCCTATGCAACCTTAACTGAAATCGAGCATGTCCTGACGGCAGTCAGGGCATGACGCAGGCGACGCACGGAGGGATGATTACCAATCATGCGAAGATTCCCCCGAAGCGAGTCCCCCGAAACAAGTTCCCCGAATCGAGTTCGGGGCAGGCTGGGGCAGGCAGGGGCAGGCTATCCCGAAGATCGGGACAAGTCCCCGAAACAAGTTCGGGACAGGT
>PXCO01000241.1 GCA_003565295.1 Cyclobacteriaceae bacterium | reverse complement strand
CTGCCTCTTCTTATCGAGCGCAAGCACAATTAGATGTCACGCCCATTACGCCTCCAACCATTAACCATCCCTTAATTTCTGGCATGTTTGCCGATGTTGTCGAAAAACTCTACGGACAAGAAGTGATCGTCAAAATGGAAAAAGTGATGGGAGGCGAAGATTTCGCCTATTTAAGTGAATCGGTTCCGGGAATAATGGCATTCCTGGGAGTCAGAAATGACGAAAAGGGCCTAAATTATCCCCACCACCATGAAAAGTTCGACATTGACGAAAATGCCCTGCCAATTGGTGCCTCCCTGTATGCCCAGTTTGCCTTTGATTATCTGTTTAACAACAGTTGATATCACGATTAATTTTTCAGAAATACAAAAGTCCTGGGAGGAAGGTACTATGCAAAAACCACGGTGGTCTTAAACTCCCGTGGTTACTGGGTGGACGAGATGGGACTCTACCTCACCTCTCCTTTGGCAGATGAGATATTTGGGGGGGGTATATACCTCCCAGTATAAGTGTATAATTGTATAATTATATTATAAATCCTTATATTACTTAGATTTCAGCTTATACAGTTCTTTTGCAGTGTTATGCAATTTGGGCAGAAGTGTATAAGGTTCCCTTTAATACCAATACCTTTACTTCAGATAAGCCAAGCAATTATAGTCATCATATTACCTCAATTAAGCATATCATGTTCCATCCATCTCCAAAAAAATAGTGGACCGGAGTTGTCCAGTCCACTAGTGTTGTACTATCGGCTGATTTTAGTCCTCTTCATTTGGTCCTTCAAGGTCCTTGGGCCTTCCCCTTTCAGGATCATCGGGGTCGGGGGGTTCGGTGGGCTCGGGGCGCTCTTTCTCTTTTTGGTCTAATACGTGATCAGCAACAGCACCAGGTTCGGTCTTGGCCATATCGCTAACGTACTCACCAAATTCTTGGCCTGTCATTCCATACTTTGCCGGCATACCGACACCCTCTTCAGGTTCGGAGTCAGCATCGCCTTCTTTTTCGTCAAATTCACCGCATACAACGGCGTGAACAGCGAGTTTCAGTTCATCTTCCAATCCCTCTAAAGAAACCCGGAAAGTGTGGCTTTGGACGTTATCCAGGGGGCCGCTTTTTTCTCCAAATTGACCGGGCGCTGCTGTATCGGGGTACTCAGAACCCACATACAGATGGGCCTCCTTCATCGTAAAACCATCAAGCAGATCCAATGTAACTATGAGTTCCCCGTTATTTTGGGAAACATTAACTACCCCAACCAATGTACCTTTGCTTTTATCGTTTTGAGCTGCTCCTACATAAAGGTCAGTAGTAATGTTTTCTCCTTCAAATGTAATAACCCACCCCCACCTTTGGCTGATTTCCAGCTCTATAAACGTTTCGTCTCCAACAGCCCAAGCGGTCTGGCAGTCGTACTCGTCCGGAGTTTCACCTTCGTCATCGCACTCTTGAATGGTATACTCAATTACGTTAAACCAGGACTGTCGTTCTCCCGGCCTAAACTCACCACCAAAAGCTGTTTCATCAGTCCCGCTTTCACCCTCCTTCTCCACTGCAGCATGAGCCAGTATGTAAATTGTTTCCCATTCAGGGTTTAAAGGCACTTCATATAATGCAAAACTGTTGTCGTTATCTACAAGGTATTGATTAGCGTTGTATTGGCCTAGTGCCCCTCTTTCCTCAGGCTCGTCCTCTGATATATTGAGGTGGGTTTCTTCCAGCTCCCAGGGAGAATCCACATCAAACCTAACATAGAGAAAATCAACATCGTTCCAAACGGTTACGGTACCTACTTTTTCTTGAGGCTCATTTCCCGCCAGAAGGTCTGCCTGCAGATAATCACCGCAATATTCTTCCGGCTCAAAATTGTCACTCGTAACTGCATTTAGTGATCCAAAATTTGCTGCTACCGCTCCTACCGTTACAGCCAACATAATTAATGTTACGGTTAGGGCTAATGTCCATTTTGTTTTTCTTTTCAAACTGTTCCCTCCTTAAAATAAAATTACCGGCCATATAGGCCGGTTACGCTTCTAGCTCCTCACCGGTTAAGCGTCCACATACAACCGGCAAATCGTCGCTTCCTATAAAAACTCTTATATTGTTAGACTGTTACTAGTATATACGCGGAGTTGATGATATTTTGGGGGGTCAAAATAAAGTATTTTTGTATTTCGTAAGAAAATAGCCTTTAAGCCAAAAAAATAGTGGGTAGAGCTAGATGAGCAAAGACATAAAAAAAGCTGCTAAATGAATTAACATCAGAGCTACTGCCAGTATCGTTGCACTGATCATAGCAGTGCAAAAGATATTATAACGTAGCCAATTGCAACTGCTCAGAAAATTTAAAGCATACTTACCACCTATGGACTTCCCCCTAACCCCAAATGAGAATACTACTGCATGCGAATACAAAGCCCTCTGGGGGCAGGAACAATACCTCAGAAAGAAGGTGTCATCCCCTAGGAAGACTGGGGAAAAGTATGCATGGGTGGAACAGGTACCCTGGCAGCATTTATTTCAATAATCGTAGAAATCTTCGGCTTTAGCCAGGGGGGCATCGGCATGCTCTTTGGATTATTTGTTTAATAGATATGCTGTCCTGCTAGTTCTAAAGCCAGCGGCTGGGATACCGTGGGATTCTCCACTAGAATATTTTTGGCTTGTAAAGATGGTCTAAAACATGCCAGATCAGCGCTCACCATATGCGGCATACTGCGCTACTCTGCTTCTCCTGGCCGGAGTAAACCCAAAAATTGTTTCGGAAAGGCTGGGACATGCTTCTGTGACCTTCACACTTGACACATACAGTCACGTTTTACCTGATATGCAGGAGGCGGCCACAGAGGAGTTAAAAAGTTACTCTTCAAAAGTTGACACCATATTGACACCATTTCCCCCGTTTTGCCTCTTCATGAAAAAACCACCGGAGCTTATGAACCCCGATGATTACTGTTTTCTTATGGTGGACGAGATGGGACTCGAACCCACGACCCCCTGAATGCCATTCAGGTACTCTCCCAACTGAGCTACTCGCCCACAAAATCTATTCATTTAGTCAATCTGTCTTGCACTGAT
>PXCO01000278.1 GCA_003565295.1 Cyclobacteriaceae bacterium | reverse complement strand
GAGCTGGTAAGACTGCAGATGCAAAAACGCAAAATCAAAAATGACGATAATATCCTGAAAATCTATCGCCTGGCCTCCCAAAAGGACATTGAAAAATGGGAACAGGCCAAAAATAGGGAATTGCCCACGCTGTATAGAAGTAAGCAAATCATTGATGAACTCGGCCTGAAGATGAAGCTTTCTGATATCGAGTACCAGGCGGATAATTCAAAGGCCACTTTTTATTATTCAGCAGATGATAGGGTAGATTTTAGGGAACTTATCAAAGTCTTGGCATCTGAGTTTAAGATACGTGTGGAAATGCGGCAGATCAGTCTTAGGCAGGAGGCAGGCAGACTTGGAGGAATTGGAGTGTGTGGCAGGGAATTATGTTGCTCCACTTGGATTCATGATTTCAAGAGTGTCACTACTTCTGCAGCAAGGTACCAAAATTTATCCTTGAACCCTGGCAAGCTTAGTGGGCAATGCGGAAGGTTGAAATGTTGCCTAAACTATGAGCTGGACAGTTATATGGCAGCTCTTAAGGACATCCCAACCGTTTCCAAACCCTTGCTTACAGAGGCAGGCACTGCTAAATTGCAGAAAACGGACATTTTCCGAAAATTAATGTGGTTTAGCTATAATGAGGAAAATAACTGGCATAGTATTGATTGTGAAAGAGTGGCCAAAATCATAGCTATGAACGAGGCAGGGGAAGTTCCCCATAGCTTAAAGCAAGACAATACGTTCGATGACGATGAAACTTCCGTCCATTCCAATGAAGACCTGGAAAGGTTGGACAAAAAGTTCAGTCAACCCAAACGAAAGAAAAAGCGAAAATCGAAGAACAAACGCAATACAGCTTCAGGACAGGCAGGAAATGCTGGAAATCCGCAAGCCGCCCCAGATAACCAAGCAGGCCATAACCCGAGAGGAAAAAGAACTAATCCAAGGGGCAAAAAATCCGGTTCTCAGCAGCGCACATCAGAACAAGGAGGGCAGGAACCCAAAGCAGCCAATAATCAGGGGGGAAGATCCAAGAATAGGAGGTTTAATAAAAAAAGAAGGAATAAAAACAATGGCTCATCTAACCAAGGGGGTACTTCAGATGAGAATTGATTATCCTGATTTCCCTCACTTTTTATATGTTATAACATTGTTGGGAGTTATTTGCGCCTGCGAATCCGGACGATTGTATGAGCATCATTATGAACTGGGAAACAGTAAATGGCCATTGGTAGATACACTTGAGTTCTCCCTCCAAGAGATGGATGACCTGCCTTCCAAGGCATTGGTAGGGATTAATTATACCGATGATTATGAGTTCCACAATTTGTACCTCCGTTACATCTTTAGTGACAGTTTGGGCCGGGTACAGTATGACTCCATGGTAAATCTGACCCTTTTCGATGCAAAAACGGGCAAGCCATTTGGAGGGGGGTTTGGAAAGCAGTACACGAAGTTTGACACCCTGCCCATTGATTTTGACGCAAATAAGAGACCTGATAAAGCTTTTCTGGTGCACTATATGCGGAAGGAACAACTGTCAGGAATATCTTCTGTGGGGCTAAAGCTGATTAAAGAAAGATAGAGATTGTCCAAATTCCTGCTGATTGCTTATCTTTATAAAATGATCCAAAGTACCCAAACATTGGCAGGAAGGCGTTTCACCCTGTTATCTTCAATTTTTCTTTTCCTGTTTTTCTCATTTATTCAAGTAGCAATTGGGCAACTAGCCACTGAGGAAACAGATTCCGTGGCTTTTCATCTTTCCTTATTGCCATGGGAACCTACTGCTGTAGAGAGCGGAGAAATCCTTGAGGTGATAGAAGCTACGTGTACGGTTGTGGCGAGGCATCAAGATAGTGAGGGTGCGATAATTGACCCTTACCTGCAAAGGGAACACCAGTACGCCACCCCATATTTTGCGTTTGCCGTAGGCACTTTATTAAATGCCGGAAAGGGAAACCATCTGAAGGAGGCAGGCATCCGGGCAATGGAGTATTGCACCAAAAATTTTGCAGAAGGATTTGCTTCCATTCCCGATAAACACGGGGAGTTTTTTATCAGTCCACTGGCCCAAAGCCTGGCTTTATATAAACCCCATGTAAGTGAACAACAATCTAAAGCATGGGAAGAGCGTCTCAAAACCCCATTAGACAGGATAATGGAAAATTTTGACGGTAGAATCAACAACTGGCGCACCTATGCGATGAAGGGGGAATGGGTGAGGGCTCAATTAGGTCTGGTAGACAAGGATAAGGCGAGGGAGTTTATAGAATCAGCGTGGAATGGGCATACACAGCGGATAAGGATCATGAACGATAAGCACCACCTTTATCAAGATTGGAGCAGTGATCCTCAGTCTTTGGCAGTAGAAGCAGTGGGCAGGGGTAATCTGATTGGGCTAATGATGGAATCTTATGAGGGCCCGGCAATAAATGAACTTAAAGCAGCCATTTCTAAAGGCACCTACACCAGCCTTCTCCTTCAATCCCCTGATGGACAAGCACCTGCAAACGGTAGGACCGATAATCATGTATTTAATGATGTGTTGTACGCTCTTTCTTTTGAAGCCTTGGCAAGGACCTCCCTGGAAAATGGCCATGAGGATCTTGCAGGCCAATATAGAAGGGCGGCTAATTTGGCATTTAAAAGCATACTGAGATGGCAAAGGCAGGATAAAGACTGGGAGGGTTCCTTCTATATCACCAAAAACCATTTTGATCCGGCAGATCGCGTGGGTTACCAGCCGGCAAGTCAATGGGGGAATTATACAGGTGCCATTATCCAGCACTTGTCGGAACTCATCCATCTAAGGGACATGGAAATTGTCGAAAAACCTTCTCCTACAGAAATTGGGGGATACGCTTTCAGTACAGATGCAAGGTTCGGAAGTTTTTTTGCAAATGCAGGCGGGATGCAGGTGGTTGCCAATCTCAGGGGGGCCAGTATGCCAAAGTATGGTCTAAGCTGGACGCCGCTGGGGGTGATACGGTTTAGTAAGCAAAACTGGGATGCAAGGCTAGGCCCCTCAGATGGGGAACATGATATGGATGCAGGGCAGGTGATGACTTTGAAGACTGCCCAGGGGGATTTATT
>PXCO01000289.1 GCA_003565295.1 Cyclobacteriaceae bacterium | reverse complement strand
GTCTCCACCTTTTCCAAACTTTTTAATTCCTGGCGGCTCAGCCACACGACCTTTTTCTTTTGGGCTGGTGGATTCCGAAGTTCATCTTCGTTGATAGTAAACTCATGGCCGGACCTGCGGGCCTCCCTTAGGACAGGCTTTAAGATTTTAGCGTGGTCCCGGGGCGTGTTGTCTGCCAAATGGGAGATGATACCCATATACTCAGAAAACCACTTCCTATCAACATGGTACAGTTTAAGATGGGATAGTATTTATCAATCCAGTTTCTCTGATGCTCTTTTACCTTTCGGATTTTTTTCTCGTCCTCATACTATTCGTAGTATTCGGAGTATAGTTTACCCAGGCTGACTTTCCAAGATGCCGAGATATCTTCCATGATGTAATTACCATGCTGTTTTAATCATCATATTTTTCCAGGGTGACAAGGGGAGGATATTTCATCAATAGGTCCTGGATCATCCCATAATGTTCCCAGAACTTAATTTTTGACAATACTGGGAATTTTGACCATCGTCTACTGCCTGCTGGTCTTTCTGATTCCAATATTTGACCTTTATCCCGGTAGCAAAATTTGCGATTTTTTATTTTTTATCACCATTGAAGGTGAGGGGACTGTGGAAGAAAACATAATAAAAACTCAAAAAACCAAGTTCTTAAAACCAGCCCAGAAAGCTCTCTGGGCAGGTTTCGTGTTCTCCATCTTTCCAGAATGGTCTAAATACGAACAAGCAGTTTATGGGAATCAGAGCAATCGGCAGACGAACTCATTGTTGAATTGAAAAACGCAAGAAACTTTAACCGTAAAAGGGAAGAATTTTGAAAAAATATCTTCTCGACACCAATATTTGCATTTACTTTCTCAAAGGACAATTTTGACCTTCACAAAAAATTTAAAGAAATTGGAGAAGAAAACTGCTACCTGTCCGAAATAACCATTGCAGAATTAAAATTTGGAGCTGATAATAGCGCACAAAAGGAAAAAAACAGAAAAAACCAAGAGACTTTATCGGCAAAGTCGGGAACAAAAGTTATGTGTCCATGATTTTAAGCGGCAAAAAGCCACTGACCCTGAACCTGACTAGAATATTCCAAAAAGAATTGAATTTTCCTGCCGGAATACAACTTTCATAGGACAAAATATTAAATGGATTAATCAACCGTCTGCTGAACGTCCTTCCGCAGGCGCAGCAAGATTTTAGGGTTTGTAGAAACTTTTTAAAACGGAATAGTGGAAAAAGCCAGAGTAGCATATTCAATATGGATCCAAGAGAAATCGTCTTAGAATTTACCAATCTCATCAACAAAAGTGGTTTTAAGTATGTTTGTTAATAATCCTGAATTAAAACTTCAGTGGGAATTTTTAAACTGGCGTTTAGTTTTCGTATCATATCTAAGGTCAGTTTTCGCTTTTTGTTCATTATTTCACTCACGCGACTTTTAAACCCTATCATTTCCACTAAGTCCTTTTGCTTCAGACCCAATTGTTCCATCCGGAAATTTATGGCCGATATTGGGTCTGGCATATCGATTGGAAAGTTTTCACTTTCATATTTATCAATTAAAATGGATAAAATTTCAAGTTCATCACCTTCCTTGGTTCCTCGTTTAGCATCAAATATTAATTCCAAACGTTCAAGCGCTTTTTTGTAGTCAGCTTCGTTTCTGATCGGTTTTATTTCCATTTTAAATTTCGTTTGCGTTAATTTTATCGTATTCAGCGTGTGTTCCAATAAATCGAATCCAGGCAAGTTGGTATTCGAAGTTAAATTTGACAATCAACCGATAGTCGTTGCCTTTGATGTTGAATACAATTCGATTATCTCTTAAAATACTCGCATTTGGGTATTCAGATTTAAGTTCATTAATTGATTTCCAACTCGATTTTTCGGTTTCACGGTACCAGGTTTTAAGCTGCAATTCACAGTCACCGTGTTTTTCCCAAAAATCTCGTAATGTTCCTCTCGAAAATATTTTCAAATCAATGGTATTTGATGCAAATATAATCAAAAAAGTTACCATTATGATAACTTTTTGTTTTGTTTAGCATTGTGGCAACTTGTATAAAATGGTTATGCTCCCGGTAACAGATGGAGGCATCTGGCATCATGCGAGGTGATTGTTTGATGAAGTTCGAATTCACCCTCCCTGTATTTTTTCCCCAAAACGTAGCGTTGCCCTTCTCCTGCTCTTGTTCCGGGTTGGGTTGGGAGGCGGTCGATTACAAAAAAGGTGGCACAGCCTGTCCCGTGGAAGGCTGTATTTTTGGAATGCCCTTCAATTTTTGTTGCCACGAATGCACGAATGTTTTTTTGGAATACTCCTCGTTTATTTAATGATAGCATCCGGCCAAAGGGGATATAATACAGGAAACACTACTGAAAAAACCCGAAAAAATGTTTTCTATTAGTGAACTTTATTTTATCTTTCGATGTGTTTAATATTATTACCCGCAAAACCTTATTAGAATACGCTATCAGGTATCCCCAAGCAGCATCCGCCCTCTTTGAGTGGTATCATGAAATCCTAAGGTCAGATTTCAGAAGTTTTAATGAACTCAAAGCTGCGTATGGAAATGCGAGTTTGGTTGGCGATGATCGGATTGTTTTCAATATCATGGGAAACCATTACCGCTTGGTAGTCAGATTTGTTTTTGATTACAGGGTGGTACAAATCAAATGGTTCGGAACCCATAAAGATTACGATAAAATAGATGTTATAACAGTGGCCTATAAAAAAAGATGATATGGAGCTCCATGTAATTAAATCCGATCAGCAATACGAGGAATACCTTGATTGGGTAGATAAAATGTTTGATAAGGGAATAAAACCCGATTCCCCTCAAGGAAAAAAGGTGGAAGTCTGTCTGGTATTGATCAAGGATTATGAGGACAGAAATTTCCCCATCCCGCTTCCTGACCCGATTGAGGCCATAAAATTGAAAATGGATGAATTGGGCTTAAAAAATAAAGATTTTATTGGCAAAGTCGGGAGCAAAAGTTATGTGTCCATGATTTTAAGCGGCAAAAAACCACTGACCCTGGACCTGGCCAGGATATTCCATAAAGAATTGAATATTCCTGC
>PXCO01000001.1 GCA_003565295.1 Cyclobacteriaceae bacterium | reverse complement strand
GCGAATCGTCCAATTGAAATCCCGAAAGGACGGCCGCAAATTGAATGGCTGGAGGATTTTCAACAATGGTCAGCACGTGGCCACGTGCTGAAATGTGAGGTGTCAGATACCGAAGACGGCAATCTTGTCATTTATATCGACGACAAGGAGCTGGATGCAGAGGCGTTCCTGCAATTGATCCGGCCGTTCGCAGGATGGGGGATGCGCATCACATTCATGGACGAATCCCAAATACATGATGAGCCGGTTGTGATCGTGCGCGACCCGGATGACGACACCTGAACACTGACGATAGACGTCTTGATGTGCCACCGTGATCCCCTCGGACAGCAATTCAGAAAAAGCCGCCCCATCCCGATGAATTGCAACGGATGACTCCGAGCGTAATATAGACGTATGCGCCGTCCCCGTCCCATTGATTTCTGCGGTTCCGTTGCACCGAGCCAACGGCGAGTTTCGTTCTGAGTATTCAGAAGGAGACGACGATGGCGGATGGCGGGGACGGATTTGACGGCTGCATCGAAGTTGTGCAGCGGACGCGTGGATATCGGCGTTGGCCGGATGACGTGAAGGCGCGGATTGTGGCCGAGAGCTTTCAGCCCGGCGTTCGGGTGGTAGATGTCGCGCGGCGACACGGCCTGGTTGCGCATCAGCTTTCGGATTGGCGGCGGCGGGCTCGCCAAGGGGAACTGATTTTGCCGGCGGACGCTATGGCTGTGGTGTCGTCAGCGGTTCTTCCAGCGTTTGTGCCGGTTTCGGTGGAGCCTGAGGACGTCGGGCCATCAGCGGATGTTGATCGGACATGTGGTGTAATCACGATCGAGATCGGGAACGAGTTGGTGCTGCGGGTGCCGGGCGATGTTCCGGCAGAGCGGGCAGCAGCATTGGCGCGCGCGTTGCGAGGATCGGCATGATCGTCGCGGGACAACGTCAGCCGATCCTGATTGCGACGCGCCCGGTGGACTTCCGCTGCGGGCATCGGGCGCTGGCGCTGATCGTGCAGACCGAACTGAAATTAGATCCCCATTCCGGGGTGACGATCGTGTTCCGTTCGAAGCGCGGCGACAGGTTGAAGATTTTGGTTTGGGACGGCACAGGTCTCGTGATGGTCTACAAAGTCCTGGAACAAGGCAGCTTTGCCTGGCCGAAGGTTCAGGACGGGACAATGCGGCTGTCGCGAGCCCAGCACGAGGCTTTGTTCGAAGGTCTGGATTGGCGCCGAATCGTTGCGCAGCGGGTCACTCCACCCATTGCAGCGGGATGATTTACTCACCTGTTTTGGTGTTGTTTTATTGGCCTTTCCTGTTCAGATCGGCTATGAATCCGCATGTCACAGCCCTTCGATCTCAGCCAGTTTCCCGACCTTCCTCCGGAGGTGGTGAAGGCGTTCGAGGCCGCACAGTTCGAGCTGTTGGTTGAGCGCGCGGCCCGCCAGCACGAGCAGGCAGTGGTGGCCGAGAAGGACGCCTTCATCACCGAACTCAAGGCACTGATCGAGAAGCTGGAAGGCCAGGTCGGACAATACCGACATGCGAAGTTCGGGCCGAAATCGGAAAAGCTGGACCCCGCGCAGCTCGAACTGGCGCTGGAGGATCTGGAAGCCGCCATCGCCGAGACCCAGGAACAGATTGCCGCGGTCGAGGAGAAGATCGCGGCCAGCGAGACCGATCCCGAGAAGAAGGCGCCGCGCAAGAAGCGCAAGGCGCGCGCCTTGCCGGAACACCTGCCGCGCGTCGAGCGTGTCATCGAGCCAGACAGCATCGTCTGTCCATGCGGTTGCGGCGACATGGTGCGGATCGGTGAGGACAGGGTCGATCGGCTGGATTACATCCCGGCGCGCTATCAGGTGATCGTCACGATCCGCCCGAAATATGCCTGCCCCAAGGGGCGCGCGGGTGTGGTGCAGGCCAAAGCCCCAGCGCATCTTCTGGAGGGAAGCTGGCCCACCGAGGCGCTGCTGGCACAGATCGCCGTGTCCAAGCACTCCGAACATATGCCGCTGAACCGGCAGGCCGTGGTCATGGCCCGCCACGGGGTGCCGATCGACCGCTCGGTTCTGGCCGACTGGATGGGGAGGACCGGCGCGCTGATTGCTCCCGTGGTTGACCACATGGCCAAACGGCTGATGGCGCAGAGCACGCGGCTCTACGTCGATGAGACCACCGCCCCGGTTCTGGATCCGGGACGCGGCAAGACCAAAACGGGCTACCTCTGGGCGGTGCTCCGAGACGACCGGGGCTGGAATGGCACCGCGCCGCCGGGCGTGGTGTTCCACTATCGCCCTGGGCGCAAAGGTGACTATGCCGCCGAAATCCTCAAGGGCTTCAACGGCACGATTCAGGTCGATGCCTATGGCGGCTATACCCATCTGGCAACGCCCAAGCGCGCCGACGGCGATCCGCTGCGGCTCGCCTTCTGCTGGGCGCATGGACGGCGCAAGCTGATCAAGGCCAAGCCCAAGAAGGGTTCGCCTATCGTGGACGAGGCTCTGGTGCGCATCGCCGCGCTCTACAAGATTGAAGACCAAATCCGTGGCTCGGACCCTGATCAGCGCCGGGCCAGTCGGCAGGAACTGTCTCGTCCATTGGTCGATGAGTTCTTCGCCTGGCTGCAGGCACAGGCCGCGCGGGTCTCGCGCAAGTCCGAGCTCGGCAAGGCCATGGCCTACATGCTGAAGCGTCAGGACGGCTTCCGCCTGTTCCTGGACGATGGTCGCGTCGATATCGACTCCAACCTCGTCGAGAACGCCATCCGTAGCCCTGCCATGAATCGCCGCAATGCGCTCTTCGCTGGTCACGACGAGGGTGCTTTATACTACACATCTACGTATGCCTCTGTAATTTCATGGTTATTTGAAGCGGATCGTCAGGCGGCGGGCGTCTTCCGCGGCGTGCATCGGCTGCTTTTCGAGCGCTGTCTGTCTCAACAGCGTGTTGCCTGATGATCCAAGGGGCACCTTTGCAGGTCTGGTCGGCCGACAGATCTCCAGCTTCGATCAACCTTCGCACCGTCGATGGACTGACGTCAAGGATAGCGGCCGCTTCATCCAAGGTGAGCTCTCCGCGCTCTTGACGTTCGCCTTCACGATACGTGGG
>PXCO01000145.1 GCA_003565295.1 Cyclobacteriaceae bacterium | reverse complement strand
GGGGATGACATAGTCATCCTTAAAGTAGGTATGCACGTCGGTGTCCAGATCCAGAACCCCCTGGACCACCAGTTTCATGGCTGCTACCGCCGTCACCATCTTGCTGATGGAGGCTGCCATATAGGGATCAGAGGGGATGATTTTTTCACTGTCCTGATATTCCTTTGTGCCGAAGGACTCAACCCAGTCAACGGTATAATTGTTTATGATGGCAAAACTGAAAGCCGTACAATGGTAGTAATCCATTCTTTCCTGCAGAGTAGTAGTTCGAAAAGAACCGTCCTGGCGCTTCACCATGAGGCTGTGCAAAATTTTGTCAAGTTTCTCTATCATCTTATGCTTCTCCCCTTTTTCGTCTTCTTGCTAAGCAACTAATTCACCCTGTTTGACAATGTTCCAAGAAAGTCGATGCTGATTTTCACAACATCACCTGGATGCAAAGAAAAAGAATCGGGAGGTACAATACAAGTCCCTGTTAACAGAACTGTCCCCGGGAAAACAATATTGTCTCTGGCCAGAAAGGATGCCAGTTCCTCCAGCCGTCTTTTGAGTTGACGGGTATTGGCGCTTTCGGAAAACACCAGGTTGCCGCTGCGGATTATCTCACATGTGATGTTCAAATTGTATGGATCATTTATGGCCTCGGGAAGGGCAATAATTGGGCCTAATGCACAGCTGTTCTTGAAAATTTTAGCCTGGGGTAGATAGAGGGGGTTTTCTCCCTCGATATCCCTGCAAGAAACGTCATTGCCAATGATAAAAGCTAGTATATTAGCTTCTTCATCCAGGACGAGCCCTAACTCGGGTTCCGGAACCTGCCAGTTTGAATCCCTGCGAATTCCTATGTCATCTCCGGGGCCGACCACCCGGGAGGCTGTAGATTTCATGAACAATTCCGGCCGCACGGCATCATAAACCTTACTGTAAACGTCTTTGCTTTGGCTTTCTTCTGTCCTGGCTTCAACACTGCGCTTGTATGTTACGCCGGCAGCCCAAACTTCCGGAGGAACCAGCGGCAATGTCAAGCGGGCCTTTTCAGGATCATTGATGCCTGCTGCCAACTCATCGTAATCAAAGTTATAATGGTTGCTTGGATTGCTTTTTAAATACTCATCGGCAATATTTTTTATCGACGATCCCTTTTCTCTTGATTCTTTTATCAAGTCTTGAAAAGTTAAGATTTTTCCCTCTGTTAATGTTGTAAAGTCCAAAACTTTACCATCTCGCAGTACCCCCAAACGAGGGCCTTCCCCAGGCAAATGAAAGCTGACAAATTTCATTATTTTTTACCTCCCCAATTGTATGACTCTAAATATCGGCAGCCAATCTATCCCCTAAAAGCTCCTGGAGAATTCTATAAATCCTGCCCCTACCTTCAGTGAACTTGTGCTCTTCAGCATCAGACAATCTTTGCTTCGGCCCGCCGAGATTAAAGCCTCGAAATGCCAACGCCGCTTTAAAGCCAAGGGGAAAGGGAACAGAAAACATTGCCCGGACCAGATTGAGCATGGAAAACTGGACTCTAAGGGCCTTAGAAAAATTGCCTGCCTGAAACAAATCATAAATTTCCACCATAATTTCTGGAATAATACCGGAAGAGGCTGTCATGGTGCCGTTGGATCCCATGCTCAAAGCAGCCAAAAACATCTCTTCCCGGCCGACTAAAATGCTCAGGTCTTTTCCGGAAATCCTCATCTTATCCATGAAATGAAGAAGGTCAACCATACTGCCGCTGCTGTCCTTTAAAGCTACGATATTATCCAGGCGGCTTACCCTTTCAAAAAGGTCATATGTAATTGGTGTGCTGAAGAGAGGAATGTTGTACAATACAATGGGGAAATCAGGAAGAGCCTTGGCTACGGCTTTAAAGTGAGACTCTATGATTCCCTGGGAGCCAGGATAGTAGTAAGGAGGGGATATTACCGCTCCCTGGCAGCCGATATCCCGGGCAGCCCGGGTTAACTTGATGCATTTGTCGGTGCTGCTTTCCGATGTCCCGGGAAGGACAGGGACCCTGCCTCCGGCTGCATCTGCAACAATTTTCATGACATGGATTTTTTCCTCAGTTTCCAGATGAATAAATTCACCCATGCTTCCCAACGGGAATAAACCATGCACACCTTGTTTGATCAGCCAATTTACGTACCGCCGCATTTCGGCTTCATTTACTTCTCCTGAAGCGGCAAAAGGGGTAGCCATGGCCGGGCAAACACCCATGGGCTTGAAGTAAGCATTTTCCACTCTTTAGCCTCCTCATACTCCCTAATTGTTGAAAAGGTATCTAAAGCTCTAATCCGGGTTGAAATCCGGGGCATGACTTACAGGGGGTTAAGGGGTTTTAGATCCTGGACCACAAAAATTCCATCTTTGCTTATCAGCTCATCGTCAAAATAAATTTCTCCCCCACCGTATTCCTGCCGGTGGATTGAAACGATATCCATGTGGATCAAGGACTGATTCCCGTTACTGGCGTTGAAGTAGGAGTTTCCCACTGCAAAATGAATGCTTCCGGCAATCTTTTCATCAAATAAGATGTCTTTCATGGGCTTTTGTATCTTGGGATGAAGCCCGAAAGCAAATTCTCCCAGATATCTTGAGCCTTCGTCTGTATCCAGAATTTCATTGAGTTCAACGGGAAGGCTTGATGCAGCCTTTATGATTTTGCCATCCTTTAGCTCAAAATATATGTTTGAGAAAGTCTTCCCTCTAAACAAAACTGGACAGTTAAAAGTGATATGACCGTTGACGGAATTTCTGACAGGGGCTGAAAATACTTCACCGTCAGGAATGCCGTTCTTGCCATCACTCTTTGCAACCGGAATATCCTTCATAGAAAATTTCAGATCCGTACCCGGGCTTTTTATCCGCACCCGGTCGCACCTTTTCATCCTTTCAACTAGCGGGTCCATCAACAAAGACATTCTTTTATAATCATAATCGCAAACATCGAAGTAGTATTTTTCAAAGCTTTCCAGGCTCATATTAAAGGATTGAGCCATAGCGTTGGTTGGATACTTGAAGAATATCCATCTTATATTGGGAACCATATAGCCATAAAAACATTTTTGCATGAAGTGCTTGTTATAGAGGTTCATCCTGTCCATGGGGATATCCATGTACTGATGAAGATTATCCAGGGCCTGTATGACAATGACAACGTCCATACGCTTGATTGTGTCTAGGGAGTAATCTCCGTAGGTAGACATTTGATCTTCGCTGGCGTGGGTAATTAACCGGGTTTTAATATCAGGATCGATCAGATCAACAAACGGGTTGGCTTCTTTTTCAAAAACATCGGCAATTAATTGTTTTACCAGCCTTTTTGAGCCGAGGCCTTCTGCCAGAATTAAAACGTTATCCCCTTTTTGGACACTGCAGGAGTAACCACTGATTAACCCGGACAGGCTTTTTACAGGGTCCATGGTAAACCTCCCTACTTGTGTAGTGTTTTTAACTGCTCAAATATCTAAAAGCGATCTGAGCGTAAGCCGCCGCCCCATAAACCAGGGCTTTACTGTCAAAAATTACATGGGGGTTATGTTCGGGGTAATGTTTTCCTTCAGGAGATTTGCTTAAAACAAAGAGATAGCACGACGGTACTTTCTGAGCGATCAGGGAGAAGTCTTCGCTTCCCATGGCCAGGTAGTCACCAAAGGGGGCTACCTGGACACCCTCCAGGTCTGACAACCAGGTATGCACTTTTTCAGTAAACTCATGATCATTGACAAGGGCCGGCAGCTCTTTTAGGGTTAATGTGCTCTCCAGCTTGTAAGCTTTTGCAATGCCGGCTACCAACTCTCGGATTCTGTCCGCCATGTCAGTACTATCACTGTCTTTCGCCACTCGCAAAGTGCCTTCAATAACACAAGATTCCGGGATAATATTTGCAGCTGTACCGGCATGAAGTTTGCCTATGGATAAAACCGCCGGAATTTTTGCATCAATCTCGTAAAAAGCCATATCCTTTAGCGCCTCAATAATTTTGAGCGCCCCGTTGATCGGGTTAATTGCATTATGGGGTTCTGCGCCGTGTCCGCCGGAGCCGTGTAAAACAATTTCAAATTGTTGTTTTGCGGCAAAAGAAACACCGGGCATGGTTGCAACAATGCCTGTAGGATAGATATCTGTAGCTGCAATATGAAGGGCAACAGCATGATCGGGAGTCGGGTCAAGAATACCCGCATCGATCATTTCTTGCGCCCCGTTATAGCCTTCTTCGCCCGGCTGAAACATCAACACAACTTCACCATTTAAGTTCTTTTCGTGTTTTTTGAGGATTTTTGCGGCCCCCAGCAGCATTGTCATATGAAAGTCGTGCCCGCAAGCATGCATTACCCCATCATTTTGAGATGCATATGACAAACCGGTTTTTTCTTTAATGGGCAAGGCATCCATATCCGCCCTCAACAGAATTCGTTTCCCGTTTTTTTTGCCTAGTGTGGCTTTTAGTCCATATTCAGTGACTTCTTTGTATTCTATATCATACGAAGTGAGTACTTGCTTCAGTTTTTCTGCTGTTTTGGGCAAATGCAGGCCTATTTCCGGATGCTGGTGGAGATGCTGCTGAATTTGAACGATTTCGTTTTCAAATTCTTGAAGTTCTTTTAATAAATTCACGGTTTCTCTCCTCCTAACTTTACAGTCCCAAAAACTCTCCCAACCGGTGAATGCCAAGCTTGATATCCTCGTTACTTGAGGCGAGGGATATCCTTATAAATCTTTCAGCTGATGGCCCAAAAGTGTTACCGGGAGCTACTGCAACTTTAGACTTTTGCAAAAAGTGTTTTGCAAAATCCAAAGAATTGTTGCACCCCACATTTACAAAGATATAAAAAGCTCCTTGAGGTTTTACATATTCCATACCCATGTCATCCAACAGTCGGCAAGCAGTTGACATGTTTTCAACGTAAGTTTGGCGCATCTCTTCCACGCACTCCTGGGGACCGGTTATAGCTGCCTCCGCAGCTTTTTGGCTAACACTGGGGGCACAAGTAAAATAGGCCTCTTGACTCTTGTTCATTTGACCTGTGATCTCATCCGATGCTACAGCAAAACCCACCCTCCATCCTGTCATGGCATAAGTTTTTGAACAACTGTAGATTCCAATAACCCTGCCGTCAGTATCAAATGTAAGAGGGCTGACATGCTTTCCGCCAAGAAGAATTTTGTCATAGACTTCATCGGATAACATAAATATATCCTTTTGCTTCGCAAAGTCATATAATTCTTTGATGGCTTTTTCCGGATACACTACTCCCAGGGGGTTTGATGGAGAATTTATGATTAGCACCTTGACTTTTGGAGTCATAAGCCTTTCTAGATCGGCTGGGGATGGGATAAAGCCATGCTGCGGATCCAGGGTGTATCGCCGTGCAACAGTACCGGCACAGGTAGCAATAGATTCATAATTTGGCCATCCTGGATCCGGAATCAAGACTTCATCTCCCAAATCGGTCAAAACCCTGAGAGCGCTGCTCATAGCTCCCACACCGCCAACGGATACGACAACATTTTCCGATTTAAAATGTAAATCGTAATCCAGGTTCAACCGTTTTACAAAGACACTGCGAAGAGAATGATAGCCGGCATTCGGCGTATACCCTGTAAACCCCTGGTTTGCAGCCTGGTATGCAGCCTCTACTATATGGGGGGGAGTGCGGAACTTGGGTTCCCCCACCTCAAGCCTGACCGTTTCCTCCCCCATGCTTTCTGCCAACTCCATGATAATCCGGATGCCCGATCTCTTCATGTCCTTTGTTATCCGAGAAATTACTGCCATATTAAAACTTCCCTTCAATCATTCTGGTTTTTACTTCAGGCCATAATGATCCTGTTTTGCACAAACCTGGAAAGTTCTCCTTTTCAACCATGTGCCGCTTTTCGACCCATTATATTTCCCCTTCTCAACGGCCACATTCCCCTTCACAATGACATACTCAATTCCTTGATTCCTCCGAAACGGATGAGAATAATCATTTGTCTCAGAAATTCTGTCCCAATCAAAGATACACACATCAGCCTGGTATCCCTCCAGAAGCAACCCTATTTGATCTATTCTGGCTGTTTCGGCCGGTAAAAAGGTTATTCTTCTGATGGCATCTTCCAGGGGCATGATTTTTCCTTCCCTGATTATCCGTAAGTATTTGGGGAAGGTACTTATGGCTCTTGGGTGACCTCCACCGGTATTTTCGCTGTCAAAATAATCTATATCATGCCCTACATCTGCGCCAATCATGACTTCAGGAGTCTTGATGATATTCATCATGTCTTCTTTATTTATATAAAAGTAGGCGATTTGAATGTTTCCGCCGTTTTTGATAATTAAATCAAATACGGTATCAAAGGGATCCGAAACACCTCCCGAAACGGCCGATAACGTCATCCCAACATACTCCGGCGTCTTTGGGGCTCTAAGGATCAGAGCCCCATCAAAGCCGCTGTATCTAAGCAAACTTTCTGATTCGTCGTTTTCCATCTCCTCTTTTATTGCTTTCCGGCAATCCGGATCTTTGAGTTGTTCAATAAGAGATTTCAGGCCCTTTTCTGCGAACTTTGGAGGGATTGATGCAGTCAATGAAGTTTGCCCTGCAGTAAAGGGATAGGTGTCGCAACGAACACGGATATAACCGCGTTTATTCGCTTGCTCCATAAGCCCTAACGTAATACTTGATTTTCCTTTGCTCTTGAGCCCTCCTATTTTATGATGAGCGATGACAACATCACAACCGCTTCTTTCCCCGATCTCGATGGCCTCTTCAACTGCCTTAACCACAGTGTCACCTTCCCCGCGGATATGAGTGGCAAAAATACCATCATAAGAGGCGACAACGCTGGCAAGGCTGATCAGTTCCTCCTTTGTTGCGTAAACGGAGGGCGGATAGATCAATCCCGAGGATAAGCCAATGAATCCGGATTTCATTGCATCCGACACCAGGTCCCGCATCCGGTCCACTTGCTGCTTTGTCGGCCTTTCACCTGAGAACCCCATAACCTTTGCGCGAAGGTTGCCATGGCCTACCAGAAAAGCCATATTGGTCCCCAGGTTCATTTTTGACACTGCACGTTCGAATTCCTGAAAGGTAACGGTTTTCTGCTTTACTTCCTCAATCAAGTCATCGGGCGCCAGACCCTTTGCATCATCGAGGGATCCCTCATAATAGGGAACGATGGACCCTCCGCAATTGCCCGCAATTTCTGTGGTAACACCTTGTTCCAACAAATTGTGCCCTGGCGTACCAAAAAGAAAGTAATAATCTCCATGGCTGTGGTTGTCAATGAAACCAGGTGATACAATTTTATCAGTAGCATCAATAATTGTTTCGGCTTCTGTAGTAATAACAGGTGATATTTTTGTAATTTTACCTTTTTTGATTCCGATATCACCTGTGTGCCTTTTTACCCCGGTACCATCCACGATGGTACCATTCTTTATTAAGATATCAAACACGCTTACACCCTCCTACGCTTCCTGCTTCGTTAAGCCACTGAGTACCTTCAAAGGTATGAATGCCAACGAACAAGATGCAATCAATACGTAAAACAACGTGTTATAGTTGCCCGTCAGGTCAATTAAGAAGCCGATAACGGGAACGATAAAGAAGGTTGTAGACACAACCAAGGCTACCGCCAGCGAATAGGCTGTTCCTGTATAGTCACTCTTATCAGGTAAAAAGGAGAGGATATAGGGAATGGTAATCACATCGAAAACACTAAAGCCGATGCCAATAAAGGCAGCAACAATCAATATCCCAACGAAGTTGCTTCCGACTGCCAGGAAAAAGATTCCTCCCATGATGGCTATTACAATCCCTATTATATATAGTTTAATTCTGCTGGCCTTATCGGCTATATATCCGATGGGCATAGCAGCGCCCATGTACCCCAAAAAGTATACGGCGGTAGCAATTGCAGCCAGATTAGGCATTACCCCGACCTCTAGCAGCAAATAAGATGATGCATAAGTTTGCAACCCGTATACACCAAAGCCTGTCAAGCTTTTCAGGATGAAAATCATCAATATGCTCATCTTGGCTTGTTTGTCAAGCAAAAAGTATAGATTTTTTATCACCTGAAGAGGGTTGGGCTTATTTTTTGTTTTTTCTATTTCAGCTTTAATTCTCAGGTTTTTTTCAACTTCCTGGGGTACAGAAAAGTAAAATGCAAGAATCACAAGAAACTGCAACAAAGCGCCAATATAGAAGGGATACCCTGTGTTTAGAGTATATAAATAACTAGCCAACAAAGTAATTGAAATGAAACCAATTCCCCCAAAAGTTACTGAAAAAGACATCATTTTATTGTGATGGAGCTTTGGAACCATGGAAAACTTATACCCGGATCGGTACGATGCTCCAATTGAATCCGTCATGATTGCACCAAAAGCCGCGATAATCATAAGCACTAAAGGTACAAGTAATTCTTCAGTTTTTCCACTGGTTTCGGGAGTCACTATGTTAGCTATGAGCGGAAGGGCGATAATGAATAGGGACATGATAATTCCCATAAAAACGCCCACTTCTTTTCTCCTTAAGGATCTATCGCCCATTGCTCCAAATATTGGATTAAAAATTGTTCCCAGAATGCTGTCAACACTCATAATAAGTCCTGTTATAAAAGCGCTCAAACCAAACCCCAGTGTAGCGTGGGAAGCAAAGTTCGGGTTTCCTCCCTGCAGAATAATGGGCAGGTAGGTGTAATAAGCCCCCCAAATAACAGATATTGACATGTTAAACAGCCCATTAAACAAGAAAAATTTGAAATATTTTTTTCCGCTTGCCACAGTTTCGATTCCGTTGCCGGCCTCTGCCGCTAGAATACTTTCAGCCATCTTCCTATTCTTCCCCTTTCATTAACATTTTTTCTTCTTCTTTAAAATCAATATTTTCCGGAGAAATTGGAAAACCGAATTCCCTTGAAACCGCCCGGGAAAGCTCAAGATAAAGGCTTAGACCTTCATTCGAATTAAACATCATAGTAATCCCCTGGCCGTTGGTAAAGTAATAAGCCAAACTCAAAAAACCGTCATTACAGCCAGTATGACCGAACATTTTAACTTCCGGATTTTCAGTCGGGTCGATATAAAACCCAATCCCGTTATCTGAGTTTTCCTGTTTAATCAACATCTTTTCGAGATTTTCCTGGCTTAACGCGGAATCATTGTCGTCCCTCAGGATATTCATCAGGCCTGTGCCAAATTTGGCAAGATCCTCGCTGGTAGACCATAGGCCACCTGCTGCCATTTCGGTATATACATGATAACCACCCTTTACAGGAACATAATCGTTCAGCCTTAATCCTTGCCTGGTGGGGTTGTAGCCCAAGGGAGGTTTTTGCTTAAATTTGCGGGAAAAATCTTCCTCTTTGGCTTGTATAAAGGTACTATTTTTCATGTCAAAGGGCTTTAAGACCAGATCATCCATTATTTCAGTAAAGGGCCTGCCTGTAACATCACATACCACTTTTTGGGCAATACAATAACCGCCGCCTGAATAAGGGCCTGTCGGATTTTCCAGTGTTTTGGGAACGTAGACATTTTGAGGACGTATTACTTTTACTGCCTCCGTCTTGGCTGGCGGCTCCCCCTTAAGGACTTGGAGTAAAGTGGGTATCTCGGAATCCAGGCTATATCCACCGAAACCACTTACATTTAAGCCAGCCAGGTGACCTAGAATTTGCCTTAATGTGATTTTGTTTGACAAACCCTCTTCAGATGGGACTTCATAGCCAATTAGATAATCATTGACGTCCCTATCCAAATCCAATATGCCTTTTTGCACCAACTTCATTACGGCTACGGCAAATACTGCCTTGCTGACGGATGCTGCCATGAAAGGCGTATTATTATCAATATAAGACTCTTCACCGTAAACTCTGACACCTGTACTGAAAACCTCGGCTATTTCATAATCATCAATAACAGCAAAACCGAAAGCGGTGGTATGGAAATACTTCATTCTTTCTTCCAGCGTATAAGGAACTAGTCGACCTTTTTCCTTGACTAAAAGATTGTTGATAATACGGTTGATTCTTTCAGACATCTTTGCTTTCTCCTTTCTTTCGTGTTATCACCGGAGGCATTGCTATAATTTAGAAACAAACATTTATCGGCTTCCCGAATTATGTTGCAAATTGTATGCCACTTTGAAAAATCAATAAAAATCGCCAACGGGCAAACAATAAAATGGGTTATATGGTTAATTAGGTTGCTAATTAACCATATAACCCATTAGCCCTTGTGCTGGAAGTAGGATCACAAGTTCTCCGGCGGTATTCCAGGAGGAGGAAGGCATTTATGTGTCGCTTCTCAAATAATTAATGCCTTTATCAGTAATTCTGGCCCCCAAACGGCCTTTCCGGGTAAGGATAAACCCTTCGTTTTTTAACTCATTAAGCAATGTTCTGACTTCTCCTTCAGTCAAAAAGATATTCGTATCATTAAGAAATTTTGTTAGCGATTTCCTTCCGATGCTAACTCCATTAATGGTTGCTTCGTTTATTTTTTCCAGCGCTTGTTTTTTTGCATCTTCAGGACTTTCCTTTCGGGGATGCTCGATTGGTGCGTGGCTTTCATAGGTTTCCTGGACGCTTCTAATAATATTTTGAGGTAATGATTCAATGTTGAATTCCATGTTCATATTAACAATATAGTCACAGCAGTTCTTGAGCTCCCTGATATTGCCAGGCCAATAGTATTTGGAAAAAAAGTCTATGGTGCTCAATGGAATGTCAGGTTTTGTCCTTTTATTTTTTACAAACTCAATAACAAGCTGCAGGATGTCTTCTTTTCTTTCTCTTAATGGTGGAATCCGAATCGGTAAAACGTACAACCTGTAATATAAATCACTTCTGAATTTTAGATTATTAACCATGTCATACAGGTCTTTATTGGTTGCTGCAATAATCCTAATATCTACAGGCACCCTTTCTACACTGCCAACTCGTGTAACCTCTCGCTCCTGAAGAACTCGAAGTAATTTAACTTGAATTTCTTTTGGAAGATCGCCAATTTCATCAAGGAACAACGTTCCTCCACTTGCTGATTCTATCAAGCCTTTTTTGCCGTGCTTTGCAGCTCCGGTAAAAGCGCCGCTTTCATAGCCAAACAACTCGCTTTCCAGCAAATTGTACGATAGAGCGGCGCAGTTGAATGCAATGAAAGGCCCTTTTTTACGGCTAGACTCATTATGAATGGCACTGGCAAACAATTCTTTCCCGGTACCGCTTTCGCCTTCAATCAAAATGTCCAAATCAGTACTTGCAGCCTGTAATGCAAGTCGTTTTGTTTTTTGTATAGACTCACTACTGCCAATGATATCATCAAAATTATATTTGGCTACCTTCTTCTCTTTATCGCTCTTTTGCTGCTTAATAACAATTTTATTAAAATAATCATAGCCAATTATCGCAAATGCTGACTCTTTTTCTGGTCCTACATCAAGAGGCAATTTGTTTACTATAAGCTTTTTGTTCTTAAAAATAATGACTTTATACTCAATTAAATCCTCCGACAACAGCATATTGTCGTTAAAATATTCATGGATTTTATGACCGTATATAAAACTTGGCGCGATATCTGATCTGACTCCGCTTTGGTAAACAATAACGTTATCTTTATCGCATCCGAAGATCACATAATCTGAACCTTGTACGATTTCAGCTAAGAATCTTTCGCCTCCATATGCTGCATTAATATAATTAAAAAATCCACTTGGCCTGTTAGCTACTACTTTCATGTAATTAAAGAGCATATTTCTTGTATTTTTATTTATAAGATTTAGGATACTGATAATACTGAATACTGTCTCGCTATCAATGATGAGATCTCCTAAATTTATTATCTTCTTGATATGGAATGGTACTAAGTGAACCTCGTTTGTTGTTATGGCGGTATCAAAATTCAAGGCAGTTGCTTCATCCTGCTGATCATATGGAAAATATGCTATATGATTTGCTCCCAGTTCCAGTACTAAATTTATTGTTTCTTCCACCAGATCCTTGGATTTGCCAACAAACAGAACTTCCTTTCCAAAAGGCAATTCCTGCAATTTATCAAATCCCGTTTTTGAAAGGGTGTGCTTTACAGGGATAAATTTAGTCCCAGGCATTACCTTTCCTGCAATTATGCTTAGATTATCCTCTAATGGAAATGCACAAACATTGCATGCAATTTTCTTGTCAGCAATATCATTCAATGAGAGTGCATGAAAATGAATTAATTCACCGAATATTGCTTTGAGATTTAAACAAATATTTTGGCTGACCAGCTTTTCAGTGGAAATAACAACCGCTTCTTTTTTCATAGTGATCCCTCTCAGTAGTAGTCATTACTATTCTAAAGGCCTAAAAAGGTTAATGTCAAATAATAATTCATAACAGCTATTTTTGTAACGTTGCCCCAACACCCTAAAGAACCTTCAAAGGAAGGCGTTTGCGGAAGTGAACCATGAGATAATGGAGTTGAGCATGCTTTTCTTTTGGTGCCTCCGCTCAAGCCAGACTGGCCAGTTCCAGGGCCTTTCCCCTCTTTGTGAATCTTCTTTGCCCTGAGGGTGTTGGTGTCTTTAAATCCTAATTTTTGATTTCGGATTTCCAGTACATTTTCTATCTTCAGGCCCTCCTTTGCTGGTTTTCGTCTTCATTTTGCAGGGCCTGGACACTGGAACAGGTACAGGCTTTGCGTAACATAGATATGGCTATTTCCGGCAGCCTGGATCTGCGCGTTACATTCAGGGTTATCCTGGACGAAGTCACTAAGCTGTTAAACGTGGATGCCGCTGCCATTTTACGCCTTGATCCGCACACCGGAAGCTGAAATATGAAGCCTGGCGCGGTTTCCGCATCATCAATCCTGCAAAACTCGATTTGGGCATAGGTGAAGGGCTAGCCGGCCAAGCGGTTATGGAGCGGAAATCTATTCAGGTAGCAAGCCCGAGCGAGATTGAGGGGGATCCCGTCCAGGGTCCGTTTATGGCGAAGGAAGATGCGCATACTTATTATGCCGTACCCCTGATTAACAAAGGCCGTGTTGAAGGAGTGCTGGAGATCTTCCACCGGGAACCCTTGGATGCAAATGAAGAATGGCTGGAATTTCTGGAGACCCTGGCCGGGCAGGCAGCTATAGCCATCGATAATGCAGAATTGGTTCATAATATGGCGAACACGAACTTCAAACTGATTCAAGCCTATGATAACACGATTAAAGGTTGGGCGCATGCCCTGGACTTAAGAGATAAAGAAACGGAAGATCACAGCCAGCGAGTTACAGAGATGACCGTTAATATTGCCGGGAGATGGGCATGAGTCAGGAAGAGTTGTCTCATGTGCGGCGGGGCGCACTACTGCACGACATCGGCAAGATGGGCGTGTCCGATGCTATTTTACTAAAGCCTGGTAAATTAACAGATGAAGAATGGGCAATTATGCACAAACATCCCATTCACGCTTTTGAGATGCTCTCATCCATCGAATACCTGCGCCCTGCCTTGGATATCAGCTCTGGTAATTCTGCTGATTATTGGAATGATAATAGGGGTATGGATAGCCAGTGGTATTGTACCATTACTTATACATTTTGGCTTCACGATAATGCACCCACTGTGGTTTCTGCCGT
>PXCO01000121.1 GCA_003565295.1 Cyclobacteriaceae bacterium | reverse complement strand
TGGGGAATGTGAAGAAAGTTATGGTAAGATCATCGATAACAGCGCCAAACGTGAAAAGGTGTTCATGACCACCAAGGTAAGTGGGTATGCCAATGTAAGAAACAACCTGTACCGGGAAATATATGATGGTCTTCCAGGCAACAAACAAGAACACTATCAAAAGAAAGCAATGGAAATGCGGGCTGCACGCAACGTGGATAAGCCCGGCTATTTTTTCACCTACTGGCCTGGACAGCCGGACTCCTTTAAAGGTACCTACCTGAGCAATGCCATGGCCGCTGACTATGCGCATAAGGTGGAAGGAAGTCCGAAATTTAAGGAATATATCGTGAAATCGGTTGAAGACAGCCTTAAGCGTGTGGGAACCGACTATTTTGATATTCTGATGTGTCCGCATGGGGCCGGGTCTTCCGAAGAAGTAGAGATAGAGGACACGTTCACCACCTTTGAGCAGCTAAAAAGAGAAGGAAAAGTCCGTTTCTTGGGTGTATCTTCCCACAATGATCCGGCGGGCGTTTTAAGGGCGGCCAGGGAAACTGGGCTTTATGAGGTAGCAATGGTGGCTTATAACATTCTCAATAGCGGATACATGGAAAGAGAGATTGAACTGGCTTATGAAAGTGGCATGGGCATCATCGCCATGAAAGCCGCCATGGCAGTGGCCACCCAGCATAAAGCCCTGCAACCCATACCCGAGTGGAGAATTCAAAAAGTGGAAAGAATTGTGCCCGGGGATATGAAACCTCCCGTAAAAGCCTATTTGTGGGCCTTGCAGAACCCGAACATTTCAGCCGTGATCTCAAATCTCTGGGACGAACAACACGTGAACGAAAACCTTTCCATAGCGGGTAAAAAGGTGGAGCTGCAACCGGGTTAATTAATTCCGGATACCTTTCCTTATTTAAATGTAATTGGAGGTTGGTGCCTGTAAAGAAGGGCAAAGAGTTAAAGATAACCTGCTAAAAATAGCCCTTGTTTTTTTCCACTTGAATTAGGAAGCAAATTCGTGAAACCAACCATCATTCGAAGGAATAAACAACAATCCCACTTTATCCCCCTCCTAAAACAGGAGGGGGATAAAGTGGGGAGGTGGAAACAAGATGAGGAGAGATATACATTTAGAAGTCAAACCATTTCCGGTTTTAATTTTCTTTTAACTAATTTTTACCAAATTTTCTACCACTAAACCTGAAAATATCCGAAATTCCTTTTCATTATTTGTAATAAGAGTCAGTTTTCTCGATCGTGCCTGGGCAGCAATCTGAAGATCATAAGGACCGATGATTTGTCCTTTTCTTTCCAGCTCCGCACGAATTCCCCCGTACACTAAAGCGTCATCATCAGTGAAAGGAATAAATTCAAAAGGAGAAAGGAATTTAGAATTGAGTTTCATCAGTATTGAATTCCTTTGGCAGCCTCACGGCCTGACTATTCCCACTCTTAAATACTTTCGCTGTTTTTTCCATGACCATTTTGTATATACTATATAATATATACAAAAATACGGGTTATAGGCGAAAAGGATTTACATTGGCAATTCAATTTACATGCTGATTATAAGTATTAGGACAGGTTAGGGCTGAACCAACCTGTATTTCAGCACTTGAAATGTATTTTGCTTTGCAAGCGAAAAAGTCACCTTTTTTCCTACTCCAAGCTGCGCCGTGAAATCATTTCCCTCCCCCATTAAGCGGATAAATTCATAGTTCCCCTCTTCCAGCCATGGAAGTAATATCTGGGCTTCCTCTCTATCATTCAATTCACGGAAGATCAACAAGTACCCTTCTTGTTTACCAGGTTTTACCGAATGACACCCCGTCCAGGATCGCCCAGAGGGCTCTTCCCCGATAGGGAAAATATAACCGGCATGGAATTCGGCCTGTATGTCCCTATAATTGCTGATTGCTTCCCCCACCTGCATGGCCTCCTCCGGCAGGCCTGTTGCCTCAAACCAGGCCAATGGCTGTCCGGCCATGGAAGTGGCAAAGACGTACTCAAAATCATAGTTATAAGGAGCAAATGGGTCACCTGTGGGGTACTTATCCTTATTCCTCCATTTATTTAGGAACTCCACCTGAAGCAATTCAGGGGGGAAATAGTTGGAAAGCATCCACACGTTACGCAAGGTTCTGTAGGGGTAATAGTTTCCCCAGTCGGTGTATCTGTTTTCTAGGAAGAGGTTTCCCGCATACCTGGTCAGAAAATATCCCCCCCGTATCCCCGCAGTCAGGTCAAGGTTGAAAAACACCTTATTATTTGTTTCCTCCAATACCCTGTCAAAAAACCGGTGTAAGTTTTCTTCCGCTTTTTTTGTGGGAATCTGGACTCCGTCGATTTTAAAATATTGAATACCCGTGCTGTTATGCAGGTTGACGATAATTTCCGCATCATCCTCCCAGGCAGCAAAGTCATTGGCCATAGAAGGATTAAACCACAACCCCAAACGTATACCGTAATCATTTGCTCTGTCAACCACTTTTTCCAGGCCGTTAGGGAACCGTTTCTCATTGGGTTTCCAGTCTTCCGGAAGCCATCGCTCCCATAATTTACCATCGCTGCTGGCCGAATTTTTAGATAGTCCCTGTTGCCATCCATCATCCAACTGGAAATGACTGATGCCCAAGTCCCTGGCCCTATCCAGCTCAGCAAGGACAAAATCCTCGCTGATTTTCCCATCCTGTCCCCTGTCCCCCCATGTATTCATCATGACCATCTCATATTGCTCCGGGTCATAATTAATCGAGTTTTTCAAGTACTCCCTCAAGGCCCATGTGACTGGCTGATCTCCCTGGGCAATGCCTATGGTTAAAGGGTATCCCCTCACCCATTCCACTCCCTCCGAGGTGGCGGGAAAACCAGAAAAAGGAATCCCAATCTTGGATTTGGAAAGAGCATAATCATAACCGGGATAATTAAATTGGCTTTCCCCATTGGGTCCTTCCTTCAAAAGGAAAAATTCGGACCCATGGATCACATCTCTTGCCAGTAATAGATTCCCCTGAAGTTGTTGTGCAGCCCCATAGGGCAATAGCTGCTGCTCATGGACCAAATTGTCATTTGCATCTGTGACATCTTTAAAACGGACTACTGTGAAGTCCCAGTGTGGATAATTTAAC
>PXCO01000030.1 GCA_003565295.1 Cyclobacteriaceae bacterium | reverse complement strand
CGACCGCACCCGCATGCTCGCAGCCCTTGGCCACGATCTGCGCTCACCCATCACGGCGCTCCGCATCCGTGCCGAGATGGTGGAGGATGACGAGACGCGCGAACGGATGGTCGCCACTCTCGACGAAATGCAGGAGATGGTCGAGTCAACCCTCGCCTATGCACGGGGTGTATCGACCGACCAGCCGATGGAAAGGACAGACCTGGGCGCACTCGTGACCGAGCTCGCAGCGGAGTTGTCCGAGGCTGCGCCGCCGATTACGGTCGAAAACGCGGGCCCCGTGCCGGTTGCGTTGCGCCGTACAGCCATGCGCCGCGCCCTGCGCAATCTGATGGAGAATGCGCAACGCTATGGCGGCAGCGTGCATGTTGTCGTGCAGCAGATGGATGGCATCGCCCAAGTCTCGATCGCAGATCAGGGGCCGGGCATACCTGAGAAAGAGCTGGAAACAGTGTTCAATCCCTTTACGCGACTTGAGACCTCTCGTTCGCGGGAAACTGGCGGAATTGGTCTCGGTCTGCCAATAGCCCGTGCGATTTTTCGTGCCCATGGCGGTGACGTCACCCTCTCGAACCGGTCCGCAGGTGGGCTGAACGCTAGGGTCACCATGCCAGTTGCGCAAGATCGGTAAGTACCCAGCCCACTGCCAGACTGACACGATGCGCGGTTCTGAAAAAACCCAGACAACCAGCGCGGTCCTCTGCCTCATGCGGTGAGGGGGAGACTGAACCGCCCGACGTTACCTCAGCGTGATCTGTTCATTTTTCAGACGACCATATCTAGGACATCCAGCTGCTCTATGAAAACGAAGGCCTGACAAAGGGTCTGCTCCGGACCTTCAGATATACATCACTTGTTCATCGCGCCAGGCGCATGAACTTCTGAGCCCGAACTTTATCAACTTGGGCCAGCCCTATTTGAAAAAATTTGACGATATGATGAAGCCACGAGCCATTCGTTATGACCTGCTCGAAACCCGCCAACGGCTGGTCGCGGACACTCGGTCTCATCTTGACGAAAACCCTCAATGCACCAGCAATCCGACCCGACCAATCCATACGGGCAGTCGGACCTAGCCCGCCGCCCAGATGCCCCTCGCGGTCAGCCCTCGCACCATCTCATTCATCTGCTCCGGTGAAGGCTCGGCGCCCCGCTCCAGCCACCAGGTCAGCACCGCCACATAGGCGCCGACCGTATACTGGACGGCTACTTCGCAAGCGATCACCTCGCCGGAACCGCCATCTGCAAGCGCTTCAAGTTCTGTACGCACCAGGTCGGAGAGAATCTGCCTGATTCCACCGAGCGCAATGCCCACTCCCCTGCCTCCGATCAGCGCCTGGTAGAGGTCGGCATGCTCGCGCGCATGCTCGAAAAGGGCGAGACCGAAGCTGAAGCCGTCGCCTTTCGCGACAGACGCTAGCGCCTCTTGCTGTCTTGCTGCAAGTTGCTCGCGCAGATGCTCAAGCCCGCTGAGCTTCAGCGCGTCTTTGCTGGCGAAGTGCAGATAGAAGGTCGACCGCCCGACATTGGCCTCAGCGCAAATATCCTCGACGGTGATCGCTTCGTAGCCCTTCCGTATGATCAGCGTAAACAGGGCATGCTTTAACGCCATTCGCGTCCGCGCAACCCGACGATCTACCCGCATCCTTTGCACACGTCTCGGCCTCCCCTGCCATTCGTTTCGGCGCCTTCGTCCGATTTTGGACAGTTGGGCTCTCGTGTCTGTCCGAAATCCACGATACTGAACACTGTGTCTGTTAAAGGATCGGCTGTCCAGTCATGACGACATTGGTACCCGGAGGAACGAAATGACGAACGACCGGAACAGCTCAACCAGCAAGGCTCCCCTTTGGGTGAAAATGCAAGGAGCCCTTGTTGTGCTCTTAATCCTCATTGTCGTCGCCATGTTCACCGGTTTCCTCGGAGGACATGGCCATGATTATGGTGCGCCCTTGGGCGATCACCAGCGGCATATGGGAGAGCAGTGATGTTGATGTCGCCCGGCCTGCGCAAATTCGTGCCGACCACGCATGTCTCGGTTTCGGTTGGCTGGATTGGCGCGCTTGCAGGTTTCCTGGCGCTGGCAATCACGGGCCTGATCAGCCAAGACGCGCTGACGGTTCGATCCTCCTATCTGGCTATGGACACGATCAACCGCTTCGTCATCGTGCCGGCGGCCCTGCTTTCGCTTGCGACCGGTATCGTCCAAACGCTCAGCACGCCCTGGGGGCTGATCCGCCACTACTGGGTGCTCTTCAAGTTCCTGATCATCGTCACCGCCACTTTCATGCTGCTCCTAAAGTCCGGGCCGATCAGCCAGATGGCCAGTATTGCGGCCGAGACCCCGCTGGCGCCCGCCGACATGCGGGGACTGCGGCTTTCGATCCTCGGCCATGCGGCGGGCGGGCTGGCCGTCCTGCTCTGGGCGATGGCGCTGGGGATGTACAAGCCGAAGGCAGTAACACCCTACGCAATGCCCCCGAAACCGTCGAGGCCTGGCACATCGACTACAACCTGAACCGACGGCACACGAGCCACAACGGACCCATTCCGAGTGAATTCGTACCCCGATAAGATGGACCACCCAAACAGCGCTGGTGTCGCGTTGTCGTAAAATCGGCTCTGCCTTGTCTTATGATTTTCTGCAGCTCCCAGGTTAGAAGGGAGCCGCTGCCCGCCACGCCATTTATGGCGGGCAGCGGCGGCGGTCGGATCGTGTCCGCCTGGGTCATTCGGGACCGTAAGTGAGTAAGATCGGCCGCCGTCACGCCTGCACGACGACCAGAATTCCGCTGAAGGAAGGCGGGTGCGAGCGCCATGCGGCTCCTGGCCAGCTTGTGGAAGTGCGCGCTGTCCACAAGAGCGAACTGAGCAGCCCCGCGATACCTGCCCCTACCTCTCACGTCACCGGCCTCGCAGCCTTGCAGAAATTCACCCACCGGCTTTTGACGGATGGATGGTCAAAACTCACGGCATAGCGGGTGAGATTGCTGCGGAACTTCTCGGCAATCCTGTTCATGCAAGGCCGCGATCGCCCGCTGGGGAGGTGGGTACGGGCCAGGCTTGCCCAGTATTCGTCATACCGGATCGCCCCAGAGGCTGGAAATGCCGGGGCGCTCTTCTGAT
>PXCO01000372.1 GCA_003565295.1 Cyclobacteriaceae bacterium | reverse complement strand
TGGAGGGTTTTATGGGACACAAAGAACAGGCAGCCCTAAGGGTAAGGCGGTATGGGAAAGAGGATTAATTCGGATATGGCTAAATGATAATTCCATGGATGTGGTAATAATCCTATTGGCCTTGGGGTTGCTGATACTGGTGGCTTACAGGGGATTTAGTGTGATAATTTTCGCCCCTATGGCAGCCATGTTGGCGGTGGTACTCACCTTTCCAGCCATGGTTTTACCCTACTTTTCAGGGGTCTTTATGGAAAGAATGGTGGATTTTGTCAAGCTTTATTTCCCTGTATTTTTGTTGGGGGCTATTTTTGGAAAGGTGGTCGCCATGTCCGGATTTGCCAAAGCGATTACCTCCTTTACCCTCAAGACCCTTGGGCCTGAAAGGGCAATTTTTGCGATTGTCCTGGTCTGTGCCCTGCTTACCTATGGGGGAGTTTCCCTGTTTGTGGTAGCCTTTGCTGTATATCCTTTTGGGGCTGTACTTTTTAGGGATGCAAATATCCCTAAACGTCTTTTACCGGCCACTATAGCACTGGGAGCCTTTACCTTTACCATGGATGCCTTTCCGGGTTCTCCCCAAATCCAAAACATTATCCCCACCACCTTTTTCCGCACCGATACCTGGGCAGCTCCTTGGTTGGGGTTTTTGGGAGGGATGTTTGTGTTTGGTACAGGCCTTTTATACCTCCAATGGCAAAAGAACAGGGCTGATAAAGGTGGCGAGGGCTATGGTGAGGCTCATATCAATGAACCTGAGGAATCCTCAGTTAAACATATAATAAGCCCCTATCTGGCACTTCTTCCCTTACTGGTAGTGGCATTGACCAACAAGCTGTTCACCTATGCAATACCTGTTTACTACGGAAAAACGGTGGAGTTAATAGGGTTTGGATTAGAAGATCCTGTGGATGTCACTCGACTGTCGGCAATTTGGGCGGTTATTTTGGCCCTGATTTTGGGGATTGCCACAGTAATGGCTTTGGCATTTAAGTCAGTTTGGCGGAATTTCAATGCAGAAATGAACACTGCGGTGGGTGGTGCATTGGTGGCCACCCTTAACACCGCTTCGGAATATGGCTTTGGTGCTGTGATTGCGGCCTTGCCCGGGTTCCAGTCTGTAAAAGGGTATATTTCCAATACCTTCAATGATTTATTGGTGAACCTTGCGGTGACGGTAAATGTATTATCTGCCATTACGGGTTCTGCCTCGGGGGGGATGAGCATTGCCCTGGCGGCCATGGGGGATACTTATCTGCAGGCAGCCCAAAGTTTGGAAATACCCCCCGAGGTGTTGCACCGGGTGGCCTCAATGGCCAGCGGAGGTATGGACACGCTGCCCCATAATGGAGCCATTATCACATTACTTTTAGTCTGTGGACTAACCCATAAGCAGTCCTATTTGGATATTTTTGCGTTGACAGGTGTAAAGACAGCGGGTGTCTTTTTTATCATTGCTTTATATTATGCCCTGGGGATCGTTTAATACTTTTCTCAACTCAATCCTGTTCAGGATAAGGATTTTACAAATTAAAGACATGGGCGGAGGTCCACTATCAGACTGATTCTTGTTATATCCTTTCGGACTGTCCCTCCTCCCTTCAAAAACTCATTGTATGTTTTATACTATTAGGAGTGAAATTTAAGCCTGAACCATAAAAAGCTAAGGGGAATCACTTATATTTCATGTTTAAACCCAATTGACCATGAGAGTTTTATTAGTAAGCCTTTTACATTTGCTAAGCGTTCAATTAATGGGGCAAAATCTCCCTAATATTGTTTATATTCTTGCCGATGATATGGGAATCGGGGATGTTTCTTCCTACAATCCCGAATCCAAGATTTTCACTGAGAATATTGATTGGTTGGCTCAAAATGGGCTAAAATTCACAGATGCGCATACCAGCTCTTCTGTATGCACCCCTACCCGGTATGGCATATTGACAGGCAGATATAATTGGAGATCCAAGTTAAAGAGTGGGGTGTTGAGTGGTTATTCAGCCCCACTGATAGAAATGGACCGAATGACCGTAGGCCATCTCATGCAGTCACAGGGATATCATACGGGCTTTGTTGGCAAGTGGCATTTGGGCTGGGAATGGAGTTTTAAAGAGGAAGCAGAGGAGCTGAATCATCTAGATAACAGGTTTGAGGTGGATTATAATGAACCCATCAAAAAGGGGCCTAGAGCAGAAGGGTTTGATTTCTCATATGGTTTTAGCGGTTCTTTGGATATGCCCCCGTATGTTTATGTACGAAATGATACCATTACCGCAGCTCCTAACCGAATTACCCGGAATGTGGATGACAAAGGTTTTTGGAGAGAGGGAGAAACGGGGGCTGATTTTGACCACGTGCAAGTCTTACCTCATCTCACCGAAGAGGCTGTTCAATACATTAGGAAACAGACAAGCTCAGATAATCCCTTTTTTCTCTATTATGCTTTACCGGCCCCACATACCCCCATACTGCCGATAACGGGATTTATGGGTCAAAGTAACACCAATTTATATGGGGATTTTATGTTGCAGGTGGACGATGTGGTGGGACAGCTTATTCAGGCATTAAGGGAAACAGGTGAATTGGAGAATACAATTTTGATATTCACCAGTGATAATGGGTGTTCTCCAAGAGCAAGTTTTCCGGAATTAGAAAGGGTGGGGCATCATCCCAGCTATATTTATAGAGGACATAAGGCAGATATTTACGAAGGGGGACATAGGGTTCCATTTCTGGTGCATTGGCCAAAGATGATCAAAAAGGGGAGGGTTTCTGACAGGTTGGTTTGCACCACAGACCTTATGCATACCTTAGCCGAGCTAACCGGCGCAACCTTGCCTCCTGATGTTGGGGAAGACAGCTTTAGTTTTTTGGGTGTTTTGACAGGAGAATCAGGTATGCCCATTAGAGAATCCATCGTCCATCATTCCATTGAAGGCAGGTTTGCCATAAGAAGGGATAACTGGAAACTGGTGTTATGGCCGGGTTCTGGGGGTTGGAGCGAGCCTCGGACAAATGAAGGTTTGGAGGGTCTTCCTTCGTATCAATTGTTTGATTTAGGAAAAGACCCGGGTGAAAGGGATAACCAGATGCACCAATATACTTCAATAGTGGATACCTTGAAAAATGAAATGATGCAATTGATTAAAAAAGGAAGAAGTACAGTAGGCCCCGATCAACAAAATGACGGGGATGTTCCCTGGGAGCAGGTGCGCTGGGCTTTTTAGTCCATTCAGAAATTTACAAAAACTATGGATAGAAGAAGTTTTTTCAAAAACACTGGTAAATTGGCTGCTTTGGTGCCGCTAGGATTGCCTAGCTTGGCTTGGATAAATAGTTTCAGTAATTGGCATGGTTCAGAAATGCCTGCATGGTTAGTAAAGCTCATTGAAATTAATGATGGCAATATAGAAAGGCTTTTAACTTTTCATGTAGCCGATCCCGGTGACCCACTTTTCGGAGGCATCAAAGATCGTTTTCAAATGGCCACAGCACATTCGGCCACAGGTTTTCTTAGAGCTGGGATGAGTGGGCTTGTGGCTCCTTCCAGCAGGTATTATAGTGATCAAGGTCTGGTAGAAAAACTCAGTGCCACGGCTGATTTTCTGTTGAAATCCCAACATGAGGACGGCACAATCGACCTGGTCACCACCAATTTTCACTCAACTCCCGATACAGCTTTCATTGTAAAATGGCTAGTTCCTATTTACAAGGTCGTGGAAGAATCTGAGATACCCGGAAAAGAGACATTGACCACTCCTCTGTTGTCATTTTTCCTGAGGGCGGGGGAGGAGTTAAAACGTGGAGGCATTCATACCCCTAACCACCGTTGGGTAGTTTGCGCAGCCTTGGCTGAGCTTTATGGATTGCGGCAGGACAAAGGGTATTTGGAAAGAGCCGAGGTTTGGCTGGCAGAAGGGATAGACCTGGATCCTGATGGTCAGTTTGAGGAAAAGAGCAGTTACATCTACAGCTCACTTAGCGATAGGGTATTGATCAGCACAGCAAGGGGATTTGGGAAAATGGAATTATTGGAATATGTACGAAGGAACCTGGAGATGACTTTATATTACTTACATCCTAACGGGGAGATTGTAACTGAGGCTTCTGGCAGGCAGGACAATTCATTGGTGGCTACTTTTGAACCCTATTATTATCCCTATCGGTACATGGCTTTAAAAGATAAAAATGGACAGTTTGCTGCTGCTTGTGAACTCATTGAAAAGACTAGTTTTGAAAAGACCACCGGTTTCCTTTATTTCTTCCTGGAGGACACCTCTTTATGGGAAGAGTTGCCCCCAAGCAAACCCTTGCCTACTAATTATGTCAAAAAATTCCTTCACTCCGGTCTGATTAGGATTCGCAGAGGGGAGTATGATGGCACGATTCTTTTGGATAACCCGGTATTTTTCACCTTTCATAAATTGAAAACAGTATTGCAAGGTGTGAGATTGGCAAGCGCTTTTTTTGGCAAAGGGCAATTCAAGGCTGAGAACTTTGAAGAAGTAGATGGGAGGTATATTTTGACAAGCGAATTGGAAGGGCCTTACTATCAACCCTTTGGTCCCGGTGAGGTGTCCGGGGATGGCGATTGGTCAAAAATGCCCAGAACTGATCGAGAACAATCTGAAATACAAAGGTTGAGAACCAAGGTTGAAATAAAGGAAATAGAAAATGGTTTCGAACTTTTAGTGGATATTCAAGGTACCGACGGTGTTCCCCTAGCATTAGAGCTGATATTCAGGGAGGGAGGGGGTTTCCGTGGTGTAAGTTCTCATACCGACATGGAAAAGACCTATTTTTTGGGTCAGGAAGAGGCTATCTACGAGAAGGACGGGGAGATGCTGAAATTTGGCCCTGGTGTTCAGGAACATACCTGGGTTGAGATCAGGGGAGGGTTGCCAAGAATGGATGCACCGACAGTGTTTTTAACAGGGTTTACACCTTTTCACCATCGTATCTACTTTCAATAAGGGTTGATTTTTTTTTAAAGGTTTGGAAATATTTGAAAAAGCACCTAACTAGCATTAAAATAGTTAGTTTTATTCTTGAATTGTTACAAGGCCCATAATGACCTCCAACTTTTAACATGGTTAAAAGACCGGGAAGATGCCAAGGCATTTGAGGAGATTTACATAAGGTATTTCGACCAGATATTCCGTTTTGTTTATAAGGTAATGCAAGACAGGGAAATCGCTGAGGATATCGTACAAAACATTTTTTTGGATATTTGGAAAAACAGGAAGTCACTACAAATTCAACTTTTATCTCCTTACCTCTATGGGGCAGCAAGAAACCAGATTGCTAAAGAAATTAGGAGAAATAAATGGACACGTGAACAGATTAATTTGATTGAAAACCATTTCTCCGAGTCCTCCACCGAAAATTATCTGAGCGAGCAAGAAACCAAAAGCTGTATTGATAAAGCTATTTTCCGGCTTCCCAAAAAATGCAGGATGGTTTTTGAGTTAAGCAGGTTCGGCCATTTAAGTAATAAAGAAATTGCGCATAAATTGGGTTTGTCAGTATTCACCGTGGAGAATCACATTAAGAAGGCGCTACTTCACCTTCGGCAATCCATTGAGTTGGTGCTGATATTCATTCTTTTGAAATAAAGTTTTATTTTTTTTAATCTGGAATAGCTGACACCATCTATTTTGGGTACTTACCCTTATTATGGCTGTTGAAGGGCCCACATTGGAATGGTAAAAAAACAACTACTTAGATTAGCAAAAAGATACTTTTCCGGCAAAGCCACTTTCCGGGAAAAGGAGCAATTTTCTGTTTTATTGGACAAATTGGCGGATAAGGGCTCATTGCCCAGTCGGGAAGATGAAATTCAAGCACGAGACAGGGTTTGGAAAAAGCTCAAGAGTTCAGGGGTTTCCAACTATAGATCGCATGATTTTAGTACCTACGTTAGATTCGCCGCATCTATTGTACTAATTTTTGCCCTTGGTTACGGGGTGTATCATATGACCAGACCAGCGGAGTCAGAGGCTGCATGGATGGTAAAGACAACCTCGGCCTCCATGCGTTCTACGGTCACATTGACCGATGGGAGTATTATAAAACTTAATGAGAATAGTAGTATAAGGTTTCCGGAGTCCTTTGCCCCAAACGGCAGAGAGGTGTATCTGCAGGGCGAGGCATTTTTTGATATAAAACCTGATGCCAAAAGACCCTTTACTGTTTTTTCAGGAGAAAACATGATCACGGTGATAGGCACCAGTTTCAACGTACACACCAATGGCAAAACGGAAGTAACTGTGGCCACGGGAAAAGTAAGGGTTCAGTCACCTGTTCACCATGAAGGTGTAGAACTTGAAAGGGGGCAACAGGCCTTGATTGCAGAGGAAGGGTTATCTATAAGAGAGGTCAATCCGTCATTTTTCTTGGGATGGATGCATAGAAAACTTGAATTCCGGGATGAACCTGTATTGAATGTGTTCACAATCCTGGAGAGGGCATATGGAGTGTCCTTTGAGCTTAGCAGCAGCAATAAAAGCAGCAAATGTCTCATCACCGGCACCTATGAGGGGGAACGCATAGAGACCATTTTGAAAGGCATGAAACATATACTGGACTTCGAATATCAAATGGAAGGTAGGGAAGCACCCATAAAAATTTTCATCAAAGACTGTAAATAACCTAAAATTGCCTATGAAGCATAAACCTTAAAAAAAAAGTGGGCCCGGCCCCTGCGCCAACAGTACCGGACCCCGCTCAAAATTCAAATCAATTAACGTACTCAAAGAATTTTAAAGCATTTAAAATTATGAAAATTCATTTACTAAAACTATTGATCATGGCATCAAAGAGGCTTTTTTACGCCTTGATTATTCAGTTGGTGGCGATGCAGGTGATCTTCGCTATTCCCTCCAACAGCCAAAATTTGGAGGATGTCAAGGTGAGTATTAAAGTGGAGTCAGGAACCATCAAGGAGGTTTTTGACCAAATAGAAGCGGAAACAGGCTTCAGCTTCACCTATAATCAGAAACTGTATCAGCAAGACCAGCTGTTCTCATTTTCTTTTTCGGAGGGTAACCTAAAGGAAGTTTTGGAATACCTGTCAGAGGCTACAAGCTTGGCATTTAGAAGGATGAACAATAACATCTATGTAACCCCAACTTCAAAAAATACCCCTGAACTTTCCAAGCTTAAGGTGGCCGAAGAAGAGGTTTACACCGCTGAGGACAGGATAGAGGTAAGGGGAAAAGTGGTGGAGGAAAACGGAGAGCCCGTGCCAGGTGCCACTGTGGTGATAGAAGGCACCAACACGGGTACTGCAACAGATATTGACGGTAACTTCACCCTCAATGTAGAAGAGGGTGCCGTATTAGTGGTTTCTTTCATCGGTTATCAGAGCCAAAGGGTTGTAGTGGGCAACCGTACTGAATTGAGCATTATATTGAGAGAAGACCAGTCCTCTTTGGAAGAGGTGGTGGTGGTAGGTTACGGAACCCAGAAAAGAAGTGACCTTACCGGAGCGATCTCCTCGGTGAAATCCGAGCAACTTACTGCTTTCCCAGCTATAAATGCGGTGCAGGCATTGCAAGGCAGGGCAGCAGGTGTACAAATTCAGGCCAATAATGGTGCTCCCGGCGCAGATTATAAGGTGAGGATTAGGGGTGGAACCTCCATCAATGCCAGCAGTGACCCCATATTTGTTGTGGATGGCTTTATTGGGGCCGCCATGCCTCCTCCGGAGGATATAGAATCTATTGAGGTGTTAAAGGATGCTTCAGCTACTGCCATTTATGGATCCAGGGGTGCAAATGGGGTGATTATGGTGACCACTAGGCGGGGTTCAAAAGGCAAGGCCAGAATAGAGTTTAACTCCTCTTATTCCATGCAAAACGAAATCAATAGACTTGACCTCTTGGATGCGGATCAATTTATTGATTACATAAGTGATGCAAGACCAAACATTGAACCTTTAGGAGCTAATACAGATTGGCAGGATCAGATTTTTCAAACAGGTGCCATTCAAAACAATCAGCTGTCTATTTCTGGAGGGACAGATGGTGTAAATTATTATGTGTCTGGTGCCTACTTTGACCAGAAGGGGGTAATCATTAATTCTGATTTCAAGCGGTACTCCATTACCAGTAATTTGGACGTACAGGCCTCCGACAAACTGAAGTTTGGCCTTAACATATTTGCCCAACGAAGTGAAAGCGATGGTGTGAGGACCCAGGAAGGTTCCGGAGGACTTACCCCCGGAGTGGTTTCTTCTGCTTTTAAGTTTGAACCTGACCAGCCCATACGCAGGCCTGATGGCAGGTTTACCGTAGCCCGGTTAAATGACCCTCATGACAATCCCTATGCTGTGGCGACTTCGTTGATCAACCAGAGTCAGAATGATAGGTTCCAGGGGAATTTATTTGCGGAATATGACCTTACGGACAATCTTAAATTCAGGACTACCTTTGGGGCAACCACCAATTCAGGTAGGACAGGGATGTTTTCCCCTACCACAGTGACAGAGGGTAGAAACGTCGGGGGTGATGCCAGGATTAATGCCTCCAGAAGCACGCTTTTACTCAACGAAAACTACTTAACCTATACTAAGAACATTGGTGAAAATCACACCTTTACCGCAATGGGTGGGTACTCTTACCAATCATCCGTTAATGAAAACTGGGGAGCAAGGGGGCAAAACTTTATCACCGATGCTTTTTCTTACTGGAATCTTGGTTCCGCCGCAGTATGGCAGACCCCAAATTCTGGAATTTCCGATTGGGTAATCAGTTCTTTCTATGGAAGGGCTAATTATTCCTTTATGGATAGGTTCCTGGTGACATTCAATGCCAGATATGATGGTTCTTCCACCTTTAGTAGGAACAACAAGTGGGCATTCTTTCCCTCCGGTGCGGTTGCATGGAATATGAAAAACGAGAGGTTTTTGGAAACTTCGGATTTGATTAGTTTCTGGAAATGGAGGGGGAGCTATGGGATCACCGGAAACCAGGCCATTTCCCCATTTCAAACCTTGGCCAGGTTTTCACCTGTGTTCACTATCCAAAATGGTTCCCCCGTAAATGCGGTTAGACCTACCACGGTGGCCAATGATAACCTGACATGGGAAACTACGGCTCAACTCAACATAGGTACCGATATTGGGTTTTACGATGACAGAATCACCCTGTCTGCTGAATATTATAGAATGGTGACTTCAGATTTGCTGTTTTCCGTTCCTTTGCCCAGGTATTCCGGATACACCAATCAACTTCAGAATATAGGACAGGTAGAAAACAAAGGGGTAGAGCTTACCCTAGCCTCAAGGAATTTGGTCGGAGCATTTCAATGGAACATGGACATTAACATTTCTAGGAATGTGAACAGTATTTTGACCCTTCCCGAAGGCACGGACATCCAATATGGCTCCGGTCCGGGGCACATGGTTGGGTTGGGAGCCACCCAATTGCTAAGCGAAGGCTATCCCGTGGGGAGCTTTTTTGGGTGGACCTATGATGGGGTTTACCAGGAAGGTGACGATTTCATTCCCGGCGGAGGATTTGAACAAACTCCAGGAGGAGAAAAATTCAGGGATATCAATGGGGATGGTGTGTTGAACGCCGATGATAGGGCTATCATTGGGAACCCACATCCGGATTTTATATGGGGTTGGAACAACGACTTTAGGTGGAGGAACTTTGACTTGAATATTTTCTTCCAGGGCTCCTATGGTAATGATATCCTAAGTTATACCCTAATGGAACTTGACTTATTGTCAGGGATTAACAATGCCACTACCAATGCTTTGAACAGGTGGACACCCACAAATACTGATACCGATGTGCCAAAAGCGGCCAATGGCAGGACCAGAAGGGTTTCCAATCGATGGATCTATGATGGAACTTTTACCAGACTCAAAAACTTGGCCTTGGGATATAATTTACCCCAGCCGATAGTCGAAAGGCTAAAATTGAGCAGGTTAAGGGTGTATGTGAGTGCTCAGAACATCCTTACTTTCACCAGTTACCCCGGATATGACCCGGAAGTTAATTACAACTCCGGAGGAGGTACTAATGGTAATCGAAACCTTGGCTTGGACTACGGTAGCTATCCCAACGCCAAGAACTACACGATTGGCTTAAATGTAGGTTTTTAAAAGTCTAAGAAAAAACGATCATGAAGCAGATAATAAAAAACAGTTTAGTTGGGGTCCTAACATTAGGACTGATATTCGGATGTACGGATTTAGAGGAACGTCCCATTGGCTTACTTGCTCCGGAGAGTTTGTTTAGTTCCGAAAGGGACGTGGAGATTGCCATTTTCGGTGCTTATGGATGGATGGCTTCCGAGAGAATTTATGGAAGGCAGTTTGTGAGTGCCCTTATGCTTCGCGGGGATATGTGCGACATTGGAGATAGGGGGACTCCTGCCGCTAGACAGCAGGTCAATGACTTCAACATGGATGACAACAACGGCATGGTAAATTCTTTTTGGCCCTACTGGTATCAGATCATTAGTGCAGCAAATGCTGCTATTTCCGGGGCGGAAAGCTTGGATCTTCCTCAGGAGTCTTTCAACAGGTTGACCGCCGAGGCCAGGTTTGTGAGAGGATTTAGCTACTATCATTTGGTAAGGGTGTTTGGGGATTTGCCTTTTATAGACTTCTTCATCACGAATCCTAACTTGGTAAAAGAGATATCTCGTACTCCGGCTGATCAAATTTACCAAAGCATCGTAGCGGATCTAGAATTTGCCAAGCAGCACTTACCCGACCAGCAGCCTTCTGATGTCCGTTCGAGACCAACCAAAGGTACGGCTGCAGCTTATTTGGCCTCGGTGTTCTTAACCTTAGAGGACTTTAACAGAGCTTATGAAGAATCAAAATGGGTGATAGATAATCAAGGAAGGTTTGGGTATATACTGGAACCTGATTTCCAAGACTTATTTAGGGCTGAACTCGCCAATAATATGCGTGAGCATGTTTTTGCTGTAGAATTTCTTGGCCAACAAGCCGGTGGAGGCGGTGCCAATGATGACTTGATGGCACCTATGACTGGAGTTAGAGGAGCTGATGAGTTGGGGTGGAGTGTGATTGTGCCCTCCATGGCGGTTTTTAATACCTGGGATGAAAGGGATTACAGAAAGCAGGTAAGTTTTGCGGATTCTTCCTTGGTGGATGGAGTAATGCAACCTTATACAGTATTTGCCAATACCCAAAGACCTCATATCGCGAAATATATTAGATTTCCCGGCAATGCCAATGCTGATGGTAGATATTCTGATCACAACTACCCAGCCATGCGTTTTGCAGAAGTGTTACTTATGGCCGCCGAAGCTGCGGCAGAGGTAAACAATGGGCCTACTGCCGAGGCCATAGGCTACGTCAATCAGATCAGGAATCGGGCCAGGAATGCAGGGGGTACGATGAGGGATTTTCCTGAAGATGTGCAGGGAGGAATGAGCAAGGAGGATTTCATCCATTTGGTGTTAGAGGAAAGAAGGCTTGAGCTCGCGTTCGAATTCAAGAGATGGTATGACATTAAAAGGAGGAGGTTAGGAGAGCAGGTATTTCATGGACCAGATGCATTGGAGCCCCATCCAAACTTTGACCCATCCAGGGATTACCTGATGCCTATTCCTAGAATTGAAATCGATGTGAATCCAAATTTGCTTCCGCAAAATCCAGGATATTAACAAATAAGGGGCGATGAGCCCCTTATTTCATTCTTTTTTTTGAGGTTTTTACTAGTTTGGCAAGGAATTGGCTAAACATAATATACAACAGTTGAAATAAGCATAAATGCCCATCAGCATCATGACTCCAGAAGAAGCAGTGGCAAATGATTGTTTTGGATATGCGATGGGTATTTATGCGTTTTTTCGCTAAAAATTAAATAAAGGGACAATAGTTCGAAATTTTGCGCTATTTATGTTCCTGACCTGAGAAGATTATAATCACATATTTTTCTCATTAAAATGCTCCTCGAAATGGCGAAGTAGCGGAAGATAAAGAGCAGATTATATTCCCATTGAAGTAATCCCATCAGAAAAGGCCTAGGACAATAAAACCGGCTAAGCGATTAAAGGGAGGCTCACAAAAACGGGATGTGTCCAGCAATAACCTAATGGACATTTTTTTTAAAAAGCTCTGACCTTCGTAACTGAACCATTCTGGGTTTGCTTTCTGGGATGGCAAATCCATTTATCCATATTCCTGAATTATAAATCTCTAATAGCGGAGCGAGATAAAGGTCTATAAAACAAAAAAACCACTCAATTTATGAGTGGTTTTTTTGTTGACCCACTAGGGCTCGAACCTAGACTCTTCTGAACCAAAATCAGACGTGTTGCCAGTTACACCATGGGTCAATTTTACCCCCTTGCTTTAAGGTGTCACAAAGGTAGGAAGCCTTTTTTTTTAATGCAAATCCTTTGGCTAACTAATTCCTTATCCTTCCACAAGTGGTTAATTTTCAATTCAAAAAAATATTCGGATTATATAAAAATTAATTAAACAATCGGTGAAATATTTTAATAACATTTATAAAAACAGTTAATATTTTGAATTTTTAACAAGTTAGAGGGTGGCTTTAAAAGAGAAATTTACCACATAACACCTAAAATCTACTTTGGTATAAGTTCAAATTCCGCATCTCAGACTACTTTGTCAACTTGCAGTGAATTCGTCTTATAACCCTTAAATTTTATTTTATGTTGAAGGTTTTTCAGGCTTTTATGTTATTTTTTCTATACAGTATTGGCACCTTGGCTCAAGATAGCTTTAAGGGAAGGGTATTGGATGAGCAAACAAAGGAGGAACTGTATGGAGCCTATGTTTTTATCAAAAACGAGGAAGGGGAGACCTTAAGTTCTGCATATACCGATTTTGACGGCAGCTTCCAAATCAAAAAACCTTCCATAAGTTCCTTTATTGTGGAGGTAAGCTATATTGGATATTCCACCATCAGAGAAAAAAGAACCATTCCGGAAGGAAATGACCTGGGTACTTTTCTATTGGTAAGTGAGGGACAGGAATTAGAAGCATTTGAAATACAGGCAGATGCATTTAGGGGTGAGGTGAGGGGCGATACCGTTGCCTTTAATGCAGCGGCTTTTAGAACCCGTCCAGAGGCCGATGCTGATGAACTTGTGCGTAAAATGCCCGGTGTAGTTATCCAAAATGGAGTAGTAGAAGTTCAAGGGGAGCAAGTGATGGAGGTATTGGTGGACGGTAGACCCTTTTTCGGTGACAATCCGGCAGCTGCACTCAAAAACCTTCCTGCCGAGGTGGTGGACAGAATTGAGTTTTTGGACAGAAGAAGTGATGAAGCACAACTTACAGGTTATGATGATGGGGAGACAATCAAAACCATCAATATCATCACCAAGCCAGACAAACGGGCAGGACAGTTCGGTAAGTTTTATGGGGGCTATGGTACGGATAACAATTATATTGCTGGAGGGAACATCAATCTTTTCAAAGAAGCCCAAAGACTTTCCATATTGGCATTAAGCAACAATATCAACCAGCAAAATTTTGGAGCTGATGAACTGGGCAATCTTGAGGGAGATGATAGTAGGAGAGGGGGAAATGAACTTACCGTGGGCAATATGCCTGGAATCACCAACACAAATGCTTTGGGAGCCAACTTTTCTGATGAGTATCTAGGGGAAAAACTTAAATTAACCGGGAGTTATCTGTTTAACAACCGTGAAAATGTAATGCAGAGGAGTTCCTCCAGGGAGTATGTGCTGCCCAATGACAGCCTTCAACTTTATAATGAGGATCAATTGGACCAAAGCACTACCACCAGTCATAGAATGAATTTCAGGATTGACTATGATATCAATGATAAACATGCCTTAATCATTAGACCAAAATTTGGCATGGATACCCGATCCTCGGTGAGGACCAGAAATGCCCTGAACCTTTTTGATTCCGAAACTCCTATCAGTAGCAACGATAATGTGACTGAGCACAACAGGCAGTCCATGAATTTCGGAAACTCCCTGACTTATAGGTTCAGGTTCAATAAGCCAGGAAGAGCAATCTCTACAAATATCTATACCAGTACCTATGATAGTGAAAGTACCTCCGATCTGGTGGCGGTGAATAGAAACCTTCAGACGGATCAACTGGACAGCTTAATACAGTTTAGAGAAAACCTTTACAATAGCTTTTACTATAATGCAAGGGTCAATTTCTTTGAACCTATCGGTGAAAAATCCCGGCTAAGGGCCACCTATCAGATCTCTAATAATATGTCCGACACCTTCCAAGAGGTGCTGGTTCAAGAGCAAGAGACAGGCTTTGTCAACTTGGATAGCGCACTTTCCAATCAGTTTGAAAACAGCTACATGACCCAAAGAGCGGGCTTGGGATATAGCTATAGGACAGAAAAATTATCCATTTTTTCTAATCTTTACCTTCAATCGGCTAATATAGATAGCGATAGGATTTTCCCGGGATTTGAAAATACCCAGCGTACATTTACCAACCTTCTTCCGAGGGTGGTGATGAACTATCAGGTCAATGATCTGAGCACATTAAGGTTCGATTACAATACCCGGACTACTGCACCTACCATACGACAACTGCAGGATGTGATCAGTAATGCCAACCCTATGCAAATTTCCAATGGAAATCCGGATTTGATTCAGGAATATAGCCATAGAATGATGGCCAGGTATAGAAGGATTAACCCAGAAACCAACAAGTCCTTTATGTTTTTTGTCTATACCCACATCAGGCCTGATTTTATTGGTAATCAAACTTTTGTGGCTTCTAGGGACACGCTTATCCAAGGAGAGGTTTTGTTGCCTCAGGGAGGACAGTATAGCCGTCCTGTCAACTTGGACAACTACTGGTTTTTCAGGGCCTACAGTAGTTATGGTTTTCCCCTTCGCTTTATGAAGAGCAACCTTAACATTAATACAGGAATCAGGATGAACAACCGCCCTGGTATCATTAACAGTCAAAGCAATTTCAATAGGAACACCGGGATTTCCCAAGGTTTCGTGCTGAGCAGTAATATTAATGAAAGGGTGGATTTCAACCTTAGTTCACGGGGTCAATATAATATGGTAAGAAGCAGTTTACAGAGGGAATTGGAAAACAACTTCTACACACATAATACCCGTTTGGACCTTTTTTGGAATTTCGTTGGGGGAGTTTTTGTGGGCAGCAACCTCAACCACCAAATCTACCGGGGCTTGGGAGAAGATTTTGATCAGTCCATATTTCTGTTTAACCTCGATGTGGGTTATCGCATTCCACCAAGCAGGAAAACTGAGTTAAAGTTGACCGTATTTGATTTATTTAACCAAAATACCTCCATTGACAGGAATGTTACGGATGTTTTCGTGGAAGATGTGCGTACCCAGGTCTTAAGACAATATTTTATGCTAACCTTAACATATAACCTTAGAAGGTTTGGAGGTTATGACATGGCCATGTAATAAAAATTTCTGTTGAAGAGGTATGCCCTGAGAGGCCTGAAAAAAGTGGAAATCGAGACCGGGCTGATGGTAATCGCCCATAACCTGGCCAAGAAAGCACGGTAAGGCCAGGCCTTGCCCAAAACAGCCCCAACCCGGCAAACCAACATCGATCACCATGCAAAAACCCGGGAAAAGTGAGGAAGGGCAACCGCCTAAACTGACCGATGGTCAAAAAAGCAGAGGCCGATTTTTCTAAAAATCGGCCTCTGCTGCATTCTATGGGTGTTTCACTTTTTAATTTTTGTTATGAGACAGCCTCTTGGATGCAGCCCATTTCCGGGCATTCACAAATGCCTCCACCCAAGGACTCACTTCTTCTTTTTCCCCAAATTCTGGGTAATATGGCCAGTTCCAGGGGAATAAACTACGCTCTATATGGGGCATCATCGCAAGATGTCTCCCGTCTTCGGAACATATACCAGCTGCATTGTATTTTGAGCCATTGGGATTACCGGGATATTGGGCATAGCTGTATTTCAAAGCTAAATCATATCTTTCTTCATTGAGAGGAAGGTCAAACTTACCTTCTCCATGTGCCACCCAAACCCCCAATCTCTTGCCAGTCAAAGTGGAAAACATAATAGCGTTGGTTTGAGGGATATCCACATTTACAAATATAGACTCAAATTTGTGACTGTCATTATGGAGCATCCTGGGTGGTTCATTATGGTCTGGGCAGACCAGCCCCAGTTCCACCATTAGCTGGCAACCGTTGCACACTCCTAAACTGAGCGTGTCCTCACGGGAGTAAAACCTGTCCAATGCTTCTTTTGCCTTGTCATTATATAGAAAGGCTCCGGCCCACCCTTTCGCAGAGCCTAAAACATCCGAATTGGAAAAACCTCCCACAAAAACTACCATCTGAATTTCTTCCAAGGTTTCTCTACCCGAAATCAGATCGGTCATGTGAACGTCTTTTACTTCAAAACCCGCCAGATAGAGTGCATAGGCCATTTCTCGGTCTCCATTCACACCCTTTTCCCTGATGATGGCTGCTTTCACCTTGCCTTTTTCCCTCTTACTTTCATTTATACCCAATGTGCTGTAGGTGCCTTTCCAGTCCTTGCCAAAATTGTAATGAAGTGGCATCTTATCCATATGTTCAAATCTTGAAAGGGCAAGTTGCTCTCCAGATTGGGCTTTATCCAGCAGGTAACTGGAGGTATACCAGATTTTGCGGTATTTGGGTATATCTAACTTTGCTTTTAAGGCAGGCCAAGAAATGATTTCACCTTGGGCATTAGTTGTTGTATTTACATTTACTTTCACCTCACCCAATTTCTGCCAGCTTAACCCCGCCGACTCTAATCGCTGAAGTACGGTTTCGGTCTGGGTTACCTGTAGAATCACGCCTGGGTTCTCAGAGAAGAGATAGGGGACAGGGTCATTAAAATCAGGTGCATAGGTTAAATGCAACCCAACACCCGGTGTGGGGAAGCACATTTCCAAAATAGCAGTGATCAAGCCACCTGCGGAAATATCGTGCCCAGCAAGGATCAATTCCTCCCTCACCAAGTCCTGAATGGCATTGAAGGCCTTGGCAAAATAATTGGCATCTGGTACGTCCGGGGTTTTATCACCAATCTGGTTCAGGATTTGGGCGAACGAGCTGCCACCCAATGCCGGTGCATGTCTTGTAAAGTCCACCCAGACCAGTTGTGAATTGTTTATAGGTTTAATGGCCGTGGTGATAGTTTTGCGAATATCTTCGCATTCTCCCACTGTGGAAATGATCACCGTACCGGGAGCATACACCGTGTTGCCATCCGGGTATTTTTGGGCCATGGAGAGGCTGTCTTTGCCGGTAGGGATATTTATGCCCAATGCCAAAGCAAACTCACTGCAGGCTTCCACCGCCCTGTATAACCTACTGTTTTCGCCTGGATTTTTGGCAGGCCACATCCAATTTGCACTGAGTGAAACTCCTTTGAGGCCTTCGGCAATTGGGCTCCAAACCAGATTGGTGAGTGCCTCGGCAATGGCCATTCTGGATCCTGCGCCTGCATCCGCTAAGGCTACCGCTGGTGCATGCCCTATGGAAGTTGCTATCCCCTTTTTCCCCTGATAATCCAATGCCATCACGGCTACATTATTGAGGGGCAATTGAAGCGCCCCTGTACACTGTTGGGTGGCCACCCTGCCGGTAACCGACCGGTCTACCTTGTTGGTGAGCCAGTCCTTGCAGGCCACTGCTTCCAATTGAAGTACTTCTTCCAGGTAATTTTCCCAAAGTGAAGGCTCATAACTGATTGGTGGATAGGCCGGCAATTCCGTATTATCTTCCAGAATGGTAGTAGGTGAAGATCCGAACATATGGGAAAGCTCCCAGTCCATGGGTTTTTCCCCAGTCTTTTTATTTTCGAAGGTAAAACGCATGTCACCGGTAGTCTCTCCTACTTCGTAAAAAGGAGCCCTTTCCCGTTCAGCGATTTCTTTTAGTGTGGGAATATCTGCCTTATCCACCACTAGCCCCATTCTTTCTTGGGATTCGTTTCCAATGATTTCCTTGGCAGAAAGCGTGGGATCACCCACTGGCAACTTATCCACATCAATATGTCCCCCGGTTTCTTCCACCAATTCAGAGAGGCAGTTAAGGTGTCCCCCGGCCCCATGGTCATGAATGGAAATAATGGGGTTTTCGGCCTGCTCTGCCATGGCCCTGATCACATTGGCTACCCTTTTTTGCATTTCCGGGTTAGACCGTTGTATGGCGTTTAACTCTATCAAGTTGCTGAATTCCCCGGTGTTCACCGAAGAAACTGCTCCTCCCCCCATGCCGATCCGGTAATTGTCTCCGCCCATCACTACGATGCTGTTTCCTTTTAAGGGCGTCTTTTTCTGTGCATACGGGGCACGGGTGAAACCAATCCCCCCAGCCAGCATGATCACCTTATCAAAGGCAAAGGTTTTGTCCCCTTCTTTGTGCTCAAAGGTCAACACACTTCCGCAGATCAAGGGTTGGCCGAATTTATTCCCAAAATCGCTTGCGCCATTGGAAGCCTTTATGAGTATGTCCATAGGGGTTTGATAGAGCCACTTTCTTGCGGGAATGTTTTTTTCCCAGGATCTTTTTGGGGTTGTCCTTGGGTAAGCGGTCATATACACGGCGGTTCCCGCCAAGGGTATGGAAGCAGTGCCCCCTGCCAGCCTGTCCCGAATTTCTCCACCGGACCCAGTGGCAGCCCCATTAAAAGGTTCTACCGTGGTAGGGAAATTGTGAGTTTCTGCTTTTAGGGACAAAACGGTAGGGATGTCTTCACATTCGAAAAAATCTGGCCTATCTTGCCTTATCGGTGCAAATTGCGTGATAACAGGTCCTTGAACAAAGGCCACGTTGTCTTTATAGGCAGATACGATGCGGTTAGGATGGGTTTGACTCGTCTTTTTGATAAGTTGAAAAAGGCTGTATGGTTTTTCTTCCCCGTCAATCACAAAGCGTCCGTTGAAGATTTTGTGCCTGCAATGCTCTGAATTTACCTGGCTAAATCCAAATACCTCGGCATCTGTTAAGGGTCGTCCCAATGTTTGGCTTACCTCCTCTAAGTATTTCACCTCTTCAGGGCTAAGTGCCAAGCCTTCTTGTTGATTATAGGCAGCTATGTCCTTCACCTCAATAACTGAGGCTGGTGTTACGTCCAGGTCAAATATTTGGGGATTCAGCGAATCGTAGGTGGCTTGCAGCATGGGATCAAATGCGGAAGCATCTGTTTTGGGCTGGAAAGCCTCTATCCTATTAATTCCTTTGATGCCCATGTTTTGGGTGATTTCCACGGCATTTGTTGACCAAGGGGTGACCATTTCCCTTCTTGGGCCAATAAAGAGGCCGGGTAAATGCTGTTCTTCCATGGGACGAGCTCCTCCGAAAAGCCAAGAAAGCTGGGAAATTTCTTTGTCAGAAAATGTATTCGTGGTGGAGACTGCATAAACTTGATCTTGTCCCACCTGGAAAAAGAGAATCATGGACATACCTTAGAATAGCTGATAATTGAAGACGCAAAGGTAAGCAATACGCCTAAATTTTTAGCCCTGAAAGACCGGATTTGCTGTGGAAGAATATTAAGGTGAAAAGCAAAATGTCCGATTTAGAAGCAGATTTAAGGAAAAGTGTTCATTTTCGAACGTGGCTGTAGGAGTTTGAGGAGTTCGTAAAATTTCCACCTGACAACCCTAGAAACAATTATCATAAAAATAAAATAATCTTTTTTTATAAATGTTTAGTTAAATTAATAGGGGTTACCATCTTTTATAAAGTATTTTAATTGGTATTCGGGATTATTTTAAAATTATCATTAGTCCACGAATCGCTCATTTTTGGAAGAAACTTTGGAAACTTTGAACTTTGATAAAGTTTCCAAAGTTTTTGGACTGGTATTTATTGAAATAGTGAAATTGGAAACTAAAGAAAAAATAATTTCAAGTGCAAAGCAGCTTTTTCTCGGTTATGGTGTGAGAGCCGTTACCATGGATGATATAGCTAGGGAGGCAGGCGTATCGAAAAAGACCATTTACCAGGTTTTTAAGGACAAAAATGAATTGGCAGTGGAAACCTTTAGGCTGGAGCTGGAAAAGGATGCATGCAAATTGGATAGTGTAGAGGAAGGCGAGGATGGGGTGATAGGTCAGTTGATTTTACTGACCAAATATATTAGGGAACGATTTAGCAATATGCACCCCATGTTGCTCAACGAGGTGAAAAGGTATTATCCAAACTGTTTCCTGGAATTTGAGAAATTTAAGAAAGAACAGGTTTGGAGGGCTTTGGTGGACCTTCTGGAAGAAGGAAAGAAGGTGGGGCATTTTAGGTCCGGGATTAATTCAGAGATTATAGCCCAGCTTAGGGTAGAGCAGTTTTCCATCATGTTTGACCCATCCAGGTTTAACCCGGGCAAATACAATATGATGGAGACACAACTTCAGATTTTCGAACATTTTGTCTATGGGATTTTGACCGAACAAGGAAGAAAGATTTACGAAGAAAAATTAAGCCACCAGTTAAAATGAATATGAATCTTAACCAAATTTTATTACTCTTCGCACTATTGTTTTTGCTGTTTTCCTACAATGTATCTGCTCAGGAAACCGTGAGCATGAGCCTTGAGGAATGTTTGCGGTTTGCATTGGAAAATAGCGCTGATGCCAAGAATGCCCAGTTGGAGGTACTAGCCTCCAGGGGCATAGTGGGAGAGAGGCGCTCTGAGGGACTTCCTCAGATCAGCAGTGTTTTGGAATTCACTAAAAACCTACAGCCTCCGTTGATTATACTTCCTGGAGAAGCCGACGATTTATTTGGTGGAGGCAACGGGGATGGTACCGGGGGAGCCCCACCGCCTTCGGAAACACCCTCCGACGTATTGGTGATCCCCTTTGCGGTAAATTATCAATCTAGCCTGAACACCACCGTGGAGCAGATGATTTTTAACGGGTCCTATTTTATTGGCCTAAAGGCTGCCAAGACACTTAAGGACCTCACCGAATTTGACAGGGAAAAGGCCGAGATAGATGTGCTTGAAGCGGTGAAAAAGGCCTATTTTACTGTATTGGTGAATGAGGAAAGAAGGGGCCTGATAGAAGGAAACCTACGCCGTTTGGAGCAACTCTTAAAGGAAACCGAGGCAATGAGGGAGGCTGGGTTAGCAGAGAAATTAGATGTGTCAAGAATCAGAGTTCAGCTCAACAACGTACAGACTGAAATGGACAGGGTGAACACCTCCATCAAGGTAAGCAGGGAATTGTTGAAAATTCAAATGGGGATGCCCTTGGAAGTGTCCCTGCTTTTATCCCAGCACTTGGATGAGTTTGCAGAGGACGAGTCAGGGTTTAGGGTTTTGCTAGGTAGGCAGTCAGACCCACGCGTGGAAATGTACCAATTAGAAAAAAACCTGGAACTGGCCACCCTGGACCTCAAAAACAACCAAGTGCAATATATTCCCACCTTAAATGCTTTTGGCACTTACCAAAGGGTGACCGGTGCCCAGGAATTGAGAAATGTGTATGTGGCAGACCGTTGGTTTTCCACTTCTTTTGTTGGGTTTAGACTGAACATTCCCATATTCGACGGACTTAGAAAGAGCTATGCCATACAGCAAAACAGGGTTCAAATCAAGCAGTTGGAAAACACCAAATTCTTTACCGAGCAAAACATCATGCTAGAAGAATTCCAGGCGAAGGAGGAGTTAAGGAACAGTCTCAGGGCACTGGAGGTGCAAAAAGAGAACAGGCAATTGGCCGATGAGGTTTTTCAGATGACCCGCATCAAATATCAAGAAGGGGTGGGGTCTAACTTTGAGGTGGTAGAGGCCGATGCCGATTTAAAGGAGGCTGAAACCAATTATTATTCTGCATTATACGACGCCTTGATTGCCAGGGTGGATTTAGAAAAAGCATTAGGAATTTTAAAATAAGCGTGAACACAACTTAGCGATGAAATCAAGCATGAGGCAAGCGACATACAGTGTGATGATTTTCAATCATGCGAGATTTCCCCGAAGCAAGTTCCCCGAATCAAGTTCGGGACAGGCTATCTGACCACTAAAAGACAATAATAAACACATGAAAAAATACACCACCTTTTTACTTATTGCGCTCAGTTTGTCTATGGTTGCATGCCAAAAAGACGAGTTGGCAGAAAAGAAAGACCAATTGGAACGCTTTCAAAGGGAGTTATCCGAATTGCGGGTTAAAATCGAAAACCTCTCTAAGGAAATCGCCAGGGAGGATCCTGACTTTGCCAAAGAACAGCGTAAGGCGGTATTGATCACTACCACCGAGCCTGAGGTGGGAACCTTTGCACATTACGTGGAGGTCACTGGTTCGGTACTATCAAAAAAGAATGTAAACATCAGTGCTGAGGTTACCGGGAGAATACAGGAGATAAAAGCCGTGGAAGGCATGAGGATGAAGCGTGGGCAGGAATTGGCCAGGGTGGATGCAGAATCCATACAGCGAAACATAGACGAGATCAAGACCCAGCTCGAATTGGCCAGCACAGTCTTTGAAAAGCAACAAAGGCTGTGGGACCAGGAAATCGGCACAGAAATACAGTACCTAGAGGCTAAAAACAGGAAAGAAAACCTTGAGAATAACCTTGCTACACTGGAAACTCAATTGGGACGAACCATCATCAGGGCCCCATTTGACGGAACAGTGGAAGAGGTCATGGTGAGACTTGGGGAACTGGTACAGCCGGGTTCTTCCATTCTCAATTTTGTGGGGGAGAGCGACCTTTATGTAGAAGCTGATGTGTCAGAAAGGTATGTTGGCGTGGTCACCCAGGGAGACTCGGTAGAGGTGTTGTTTCCTTCTTTAAATCATCGCTTAAAAACCAAGGTTACAGCTGTGGGAGCAGTGATCAACCCAAACAACAGGACCTTTAAGGTTGAAGTGTTCCTTCCCAAGATGGAAAACATTAAACCCAACATGATTTCTACCTTAAGGATCAAAGATTATGAGCAAGAAGATGCGGTAATGATTTCCAGCAACCTCATTCTTCAGGACAACCAAGGGGATTATGTGTTTGTGGTAGAGAACGGGAATTCAGTGAAGAGATACGTGGAAAGAGGAATGACCCAAAGAGAAACAACGGAAATAGTGGAGGGGTTAGATGGTTCAGAGGTTTTAGTGGACAAGGGTTTCAGGGAAGTAGGCAATAATTTCAAGGTGAACATTGCGGCTCAATAGCTTAGCAACAGAAAATTAGGTATGCAAGAAGAGAAGAATAAATCGGTTATTAGGGAGTTCGGATTATCTTCCCTATCGGTCAACAATCAGACCTCTGTGGTGATCCTGACCTTTATCATCGCCTTTTTAGGAATTTTCGCTTACAGGACCATGCCCAAAGAGAGCTTCCCCGAGGTGGTGATCCCCACGGTGTATGTAGGGACATCCTATCCGGGAAACTCCCCAGTGGATATGGAGAATTTAATTACCCGTCCCATAGAAAAGGAGCTTAAGTCCATCAATAACATCAAGGATATCAAGTCCACCTCTGTGCAGGATTTTTCTTCTATCGTGATAGAGTTCAACCCAAATGTGGAAATATCTAAAGCCCTACAGGATGTGAAGGATGCGGTGGATAAGTCTAAAAGCGAGTTGCCCACCGATTTGGACAGGGATCCAGATGTGATCGAAATCAACACTTCTGACTTCCCCATTATGAATGTAAACCTGGCAGGGGATTATTCAGAGGTGGAATTGAAAAAATACGGAGAATACCTTGAGGATGAGATAGAAAAGTTACCTCAAATTTCCAAGGCCGAGTTGAGAGGGATTGTGGACAGGGAGATCCGCATAGATGCCAATATTTACAAAATGGAAGCCCTTGGGGTAAGTTTTGAGGATATTTCGGAAGCGGTAAGTGCCGAAAATGTGACCATCTCCGGCGGGAATTTATTATCTGGGGATTTTCGAAGATCTCTTCGCATCACCGGGGAATTTGAACACCCCAGCGAATTGGAGGATATCATCGTGAAAACAGAGGAGGCAAGTATTGTTTATCTCAGGGATGTGGCTGAGGTAAAGGATACGTTCAAGGAACGTGATAGTTATGCAAGGAATAAAGGGCTTCCTGTAGTTACGGTCAATGTCACCAAAAGGAGTGGGGAGAACTTGTTGGATGCCTCTGATGAGATCAAAAAAATATTGGAAGAGGCTCAGGCTAACCGGTTTCCGGAAGATCTGAAAGTTTCCATCACCAATGATCAATCAAAAACTACCAGGGCTCAGGTAAGTGACCTGGAGAACAGCATCATTTTAGGAGTGATATTCGTAGTGTTGGTGCTTATGTTTTTTCTAGGTTTCAGGAATGCCCTTTTTGTGGGTATAGCGATCCCATTGTCCATGTTCATATCCTTTTTGGTACTTAATTCCTTGGGAATCACCCTTAATCTGATGGTGCTCTTCTCATTGATCCTGGCGCTTGGGATGTTGGTGGACAACGGTATAGTGGTGGTGGAAAATATTTACCGTTTGATGCAAGAGGGGAAAACCCCCATCAGAGCAGCCAAAGAAGGGGTGGGGGAGGTGGCTTGGCCTATCATCACTTCCACAGCCACGACCCTTGCCGCATTCTTGCCGTTGGCCTTCTGGGAGGACATAGTGGGGGAATTTATGAAATACCTGCCGATTACCCTGATTATTGTACTTTCTTCTTCTCTATTTGTGGCCTTGGTGATCAATCCAGTGCTTACGTCCTTATTTATGAAGGTACCTGATGTATATAAGCCCAAGCCAAGAAAAATTCCCTTGCGCATAGCCTTAGGGTTATTGGCCATGTCAATTCTCTTATTCATACTCGGTTGGAACATGCTGGCCAACCTGCTTCTCGTTGCTGCTTTCTTGACAGCTCTGAACGTATTTGTGATGAGAAGGGCAATAGCTTGGTTTCAAAATGTTTTCTTGGGTAAATTGGAAAGTTTCTACGAGCGAACGTTAAATGTGGCATTGAGAGGGGTGAATCCGATCTTGTTTTTTTTCGGTACTGTCCTATTGCTGATATTATCCTTAGGCTTGTTGTTTGTCAGAGCTCCACAGATTCTCTTTTTCCCGGACAATGAACCAGCATTGGTCAATATCTTCATAGAAAAGCCCAGGGGCACCGATATTGAAGCTACCAACAGTACCGTGTTGGAGTTTGAAGAGGAGTTATCAAAGGTTTTGGAACCCTATGAGGAAATAATTGAATCTGTGATCACCCAGATCGGGGAAGGGACAGGAGATCCCTTGGAAGGGCCCAGCCAGGCCGCTACTCCACACAAAGCAAAGATCACCCTGGCTTTTTTGGAGTATCAGTTTAGGCAAGGGGTAAATACCAATAGGGTCATGGAAGAAGTCCGGGAATTAGCCGAAAATTACCCCGGGGTTCAAATTACGCTTACTAAACAGTCCGCAGGCCCCCCGGTGGGCAAGCCCATAAATATTGAATCCAATGGGGAGGATTTTGAGCAATTGACTAACTGGGTGAATGAGTTGAGGACAGCCATTAACTCCGCTAATATAACCGGTATTGAGGAGTTGAAGTCTGACTTAGAATCCGATAATCCAGAATTGGTGGTAAAGATTAACAGGGAAAATGCCAGAAGATTTGGTTTGTCTACCCGGACTATTGCAAATGAACTCAGAACAGCTCTTTTCGGTCTGGAAGTTTCCAAGTTTAAAGAAGGTGAGGATGACTACCCCATTCAATTAAGGTTGGCGGATGAGTTTAGATATGACGTCTCCATGTTGATCAATAAAAAGATCAGTTTCAGGGACAAGTTTGGCAATAAGAGGGAAATCCCCATTTCTGCCGTTGCCGATCTGGAATATGGATCCACTTTAGGCTCGGTGAAGCGAAAGGACCTTAACAGAGTAATTACGCTTTCCTCCAACGTGACAGATGGGTCTAATCCCACTGAAATCAACCAACAGATTCGAAACCTTGTCCAGGGAATGGAGGTGCCGGACGGAATAACAGTGAGGTTTACCGGGGAACAAGAGCAGCAGGAGGCTTCAGCAGAGTTCTTGACCAGGGCCTTGATTATAGCGGTTTCGGTGATTTTTCTTATCATCGTAGCACAGTTTAACTCATTTGCCACTCCTTTCATCATTATGGCATCGGTGGTCTTTAGTACCATAGGGGTATTTCTAGGGTTAGTGGTTTTCAATATGGATTTTGTCATCATTATGACGGGCATTGGGATCATTTCCCTTGCAGGCGTGGTGGTAAATAATGCCATAGTATTGATCGACTACACAAATCTGGTGAGGGAAAGGAGAAGGGAAGAATTAGGTCTAAAGGAGGGAGAATACTTGCCCTTTGAGGAAATCCTCAATAGTATCATTCAAGGAGGTAAAACGAGGCTGCGTCCGGTCTTATTGACCGCAATCACGACAGTACTTGGCCTGATACCTTTGGCCATTGGGATGAATATCAATTTCAGCTCCCTTCTTTCTTCCTTTGACCCACAATTCTATGTGGGTGGTGACAATGCAGATTTTTGGGGGCCAATGGCTTGGACTGTAATATTTGGGTTAACCTTTGCTACCTTTTTGACGTTAGTAATAGTGCCTGTCATGTATCTATTGGCAGACAAATTAAATATGGCTATTCGCAAGAATAGTTAACCAGATTTAATTAAAGGTTGGTGGTTTTTTAAGTGTTCAAACCTCCGGGGTATTGCTCCGGAGGTTTTTTCTTAGATAGAAAATGATCACGCTTAAAGGAAGTCTTTTACCAAGGGTATCTCCGGGTCCTTATCCGCTACCTCCTGAAGGTATTTCCTTGCAGTCTCTTCTTCTCCTTTGAGGGAGTGATAAATGCCTTTATTCCTTAGGGCGAATAAATTCCTGCTGTTTTGCTTGAGGCTGTAGTTGATGTCTTCAATTCCCTCTTCTAGATGGCCCAAAAACAGCTTATACAATCCTCTGTTGTTATGGTAATAGGCCTGTTGGGGTTGAAGGGAAATCGCTTTATCCACCTCTTCTATGGCTGATTCAAAATTCCCCTTTTCAAAAAATATCAGGCTTCTTAGGTTATATATGTTGGATTCAGAAGGATCTAGTCGTTCGGCTTTGTCCAAATCCCCCAATGCCTCCTCAAAGTTGCCCATATAATACTTCACCGTCGCGCGGTTGGCCAGCGGCTCAGGATTTTCTCCATCCATGCTTACTGCGGTGTTAAAAGCTTGCAGCGCCTGGTCATAGGTTTTCAGTTCCGTTTGCGCAAGGCCAAGAAGAAAATGCCCTTTTGGATGATCTGGCTCAAGTCGTATGAGGCTTTCTGCATCACTTATGGCTTTGTAATTCTCTCCAAAGTCTAAGTGTGCCAGGGATCTCTGATAGAAAGCCTCCGGAAAATCCGGTCTGATGCGCAAAGCCTGTGTGAAATCCCGGATAGCTTGATCGAAATTGCGGAGTTTTTGATGGGCCACCCCCTTGTTTAGCCACGCGTCTTCAAATTCCTTGTCCACACCTATGGCTTCTTCATAAAATTTTATGGCTCCTTTTAAATCACCCTCTGCAAGCTTGGTATTTCCTTTTAACAGAAACCTCCCTTTTCGGTCTTCGGCACTGTCGCAGGACAGTAGGCATATACTTAGGAATGCGGTTACCCAAAATCTCTTCATGGACTAATTATTTTTTCAAATCCTTATCCTCTCCTAACAAAAAAGAGAAGGGTTTGGTGCTTTCGGATAAGTCAAAGATCCGCTTTAGGATGGCAAGGGTAGGAATGATAAGAATCATACCCGCCACTCCCCAAATTACTCCTCCCACCAACAAAGCTACAAAAGTAATCAATGCATTGAGGTTAACGTTGCTTCCCACTATTTTAGGGGTGAGGAAATTACTTTCGAAAAGCTGAATTATAGTGAAGGAGATCACCACGGCAATTGGATATATAAGTCCGTCCATGGTGAGAAATGCAAAGATAAAGGGGAAAATGGCACCCAAGAAAGGCCCCAAATAGGGGATGATATTAAACAATGCTGCCAACAACCCAAAAAATAGAGCGTGTTTTACCCCTATAATCAAAAGAGCCACAGTGTTTAGCACCGCCAAAATCCCCATTACCTTAAAAACGCCGATGATATAATTTTGTACCACCTTTCTCAATTCCCGTATCTCCACTTTGATGTTCTCTTCTTTATGTTCTTTGAAAAATCTGGCCACAAAGGCTCCAAGATGATCCCTGTATATCAACATGAAAAAGATAAAAACAGGTACAAGTATGACTCCTGTAAGAGAACCTAAAGTGTTGAGTACAAAATCAGAAACCGATTCACTATTGGATTCTATCAACTCAAAGAGCTGGTTTTTACTGATGCCTTGGCTGATTCCCAAATCGGTATCGAAATTTTCGGTCGCAAATTTGTCAACGTCTTTTAGGTAGTTTTCCATCCTTTCCGAAACATCCTCAAGGTCTTTGGAAAAATTGCTTACCTGAACCACCACTAATGTGATAATTCCACCAATGATGATAATCGACAATAACAAAGACAGAAATGCACTGAGCAATCTTGGGGCTCTCTTCCTCTCCATCCAATCGCATAAGGGGATCATCAACATGGCAATGTAACCTCCAAGCATAAGGGGAATCAACAAGCTTCGGCCTATAATCAAAACGAAGATGATGACGATGATCAATAAAAGAATGGCTAGGGTCTTTAGGTATCCGGGCAATATGATTTTATTCATAAAAGTTTATGTTATAATGGTCTACTAAATGTAAGGAATTAAATCGTATGGTCAGTACAATTACAGTACCAAGTCTGGCGTAAAGGATTTTATGGGTTTCCAATGCCTAGTTCTCCTTTCTGGATCGTCAGAATTCAATTTCTTAAATGGGTTTAAATTTGTTATTTTTGAAGCTATAAACTTAAATTCATTTTTGTGAACCAAGAAAAAAGGCGGCTGATCATCTTGTCCATTGTAGTAAGCGTGGTTTTGCTTGTGATCAAATTTTACTCTTACTACGTGACTCGATCCAATACCATTCTGACGGACGCCATGGAGAGTATAGTCAATGTGGTAGCTTCCTGTTTTGCCTTATATAGTATTTATCTGAGCAGCCAGCCAAAAGATGCCAATCACCCCTATGGCCACGGAAAGATTGAGTTTTTTAGTGCGGGAATTGAGGGCATTCTCATTATCATTGCAGGGATTTTTATAATTTATCAATCTATTTACAGTTTGATTTTTCCCCAGCCATTGTCTATGCTGCCCTTTGGCATGGCGTTGATAGGGTTTTCCGGCCTGGTAAACGGAGGATTGGGCTACCTGTTGCAAAGAAAGGGCAAGGAGCTAAACAGCCTTACCTTAGAGGCCGATGGTAAACATATCACTACTGATGCTGTGAGCAGTTTTGTTCTCATTTTTGGAATACTGATCATTTATTTGACCAATTTATATTTTTTGGATAGTGTGTTTTCTATGCTTTTTTCTGTTTATATCATCTTTAATGGTTACGGTTTGGTAAGGCGTTCTGTGGCGGGGCTAATGGACGAAACCAATCCGGAAGCGATTTCCACCACCGTTAGAGTGCTCAACAAAAGCAGAAAGGACAACTGGATTGATATCCACAATATGAGGGTACAACAATATGGCGGGGACAGTCATATCGACTTGCATTTGACTTTACCCTACTACTTTGACCTGGTACAGGTGCACGATGAGGTGCATAATGTGGAGGAAGTATTGGAGGAAAACCTGCCCGGTTACGTAGAGGTATTTGTACATGCAGACCCCTGCATCCCGGATTCTTGTTGTCATTATTGTCAAATTAAGGATTGCCAGGTACGAAAATATCCTAAATCAAAAAAAATTGTTTGGGATGCTTCCAACATGTCTAAAAACCAAAAACATTACCATGAGCTTACCTCATCCTTGAAGGGGTAATTTTTTAAACACATTATAATGAATTTTAAATATATAAAATTGTTTTTTAAATTTAACTAGCTTATCTTTGTTCGCATATAAATAGAAAGTCTTAATAAGGACGAGGTTTAACAACTTCGGAATAGGTAGGGACATCTCAGTATTCTGGGTCATTAAATGCCAAAGAATTATATTTTAATCTGGTAGATATGAGGGGTAACTAATTGAGGTTTAAATTGTTTTAAAGAGATATTCTTTGTATATTTATTGCATTAATGTTGTACTAAAATTATGGGGCCATGAAAGATAAACAGTTTACCATCTTGATTGCAATTTCTGCATTAATCTGGTTAGTGATCATCGGTTTTCTCATTATATGAGCCAATATAATGAAGAGATTGGATTTGTTTTCCTAATGTTTTGATCCGATAGTCTTACCACTTTTGAAAATAGACTTTTAAAAGGGGCGTGGTTTACTGCCCCTTTTTTTAAATATTATTTGCCCAAACCTGCCCGTCGTAATAGTGCTTCCGGTTTGGGGTCCCTGCCTCTAAACCTCCTGTAAAGTTTGGCAGGATGAGTTATCCCTCCTGCCGATAGTATGTTTCTTCGGAAGGATTCAGCAGTATTGGGATCGAAAATTCCCTTCTCAAGGAAAAGCTCAAATGCATCTGCATCCAATACCTCAGCCCATTTATAGCTGTAATACCCAGCCGCATATCCCCCTTGAAAGATATGTCCAAAAGAAGTACTCATAAGTGTACCTTCTACAGGGGTGAGTAGTTCTGTTTGGCGCATCTGTGCTTTTTCGAATTCAAAAATATCCTCAATTTCATTAGGGTCTGAAGTATAGTAGGCCATGTCCAAAAGCCCAAAACTTACCTGCCTCACCGTCTGGTACCCTTGATGGAAATTAGCCGCTTTTTTTAATTTCTCTATCAGCTCTTCGGGTATTTTCTTGCCGGTTTCATAATGTCTGGCAAACAGGTCCAGACATTCCTTTTCAAAACACCAGTTCTCCATGATCTGGGAAGGTAGCTCCACAAAATCCCAATATACATTAGTTCCAGATAAGGATTCATACCTTCCCTCTGCCAGCATGCCGTGTAGTGCATGTCCAAATTCATGAAACAAGGTAGTGACCTCATTGAAGGTCAGTAAGGAAGGTTTGGTTTTTGTGGGGCGGGTAAAATTGCAGACGATAGAAATCAAGGGACTTTTGGAATGGCCATTTTTGCGGCTATGCCCCCTGTAAGAGGTCATCCATGCCCCACTTCTTTTCCCTTCTCTAGGGAAAAAGTCCGCATAAAATACCGCTAAATGCTCTCCTTGCTTGTCCAGTACCTCGTAGGCCGTCACTTCCTTGTGATATACTGGGATCTCTTTATTGGGTTTGAAATGGATACCAAATAGCTTTTCAGCTGTTTTAAACACCCCGTTTACGGTGTTTTCCAGCTCAAAATAAGGTTTTAATAGCTCATCATCCACCTCATACTTTTTCATTTTCAATTTCTCTGAATAGTAGCTGAAATCCCACTTTTCCAGGGTTCCGATCCCATCCAATTCCTTTGCAAATTCGGCCAATTCCCGGATTTCTTCCTGGGCTTTTGGTTTGGATTTTTCAAGAAGATCATGAAGGAAAGCCATTACTTCCTCCCCTGAGCCGGCCATTCTTTCTTCGAGCACAAAATCCGCATAACGATGGTATCCCAGTAATCGGGCCCTTTCATCTTTCAAGGAAAGTATCTTTTTGATGAGGTCCCTATTGTCTAGTTCATCCCCTTTGCATGCCTTGGTATTATAGGCAAAATAAAGTTGCTTTCTAAGCTCACGATTTTGGGCATAGGTCATGAAGGGCACATAACTTGGAAAGGCAAGTGTGAAGACCCATTTGCCATCTTTTCCCTTTTCAGTGGCTTTCTGTGCCGCAGCTTCCACCACTGATTCAGGAAGGCCTTTAAGGTCCTCTTTGTCGTCGACTACAAGCTCATACCGATTTGTTTCTTTTAAGACATGTTCTCCATATTCCAGTCCCAGGTTTGAGAGCTGCTGGTCTATTTCCCTAAGCCTTTCCTTTTTTTCGGGTGGCAGGTTTGCCCCATTTCTGATAAAAGCCTTATATGTTTTTTCCAATAAAGTTTGCCCTTCCTCGTCCAGGTCCAATTCGTTTTGCTGGGTATAAACCTCATTAATGTTTGCAAACAATCCCTCATCCAACATCACATCGTTTCTGTGTGCGGAAAGTAGTGGGGATATTTCCTTGGCAAGGGCCTGTATGGTTTCGTTGGTCTCTGCGGCATTCAAATTAAAAAATATACTGGATACCATGGATAACTTTTCACCACTGGACTCTAAAGCCTCTATGGTATCCTTAAAATTTGGTTTTTTTTGACGTTTGATAGCAGAAATTTCTTCCTTTGCTTCCTCAATTGCCGCTTTTATTGCTGGTAGAAAATGTTCGGGTTGGATTTCATGGAATGGAGGGGTTTCGTAAGGTGTTGCAAAAGCAACTAATAGGGGATTTGAATTATTCTCTTTTATGTTCATATTGTTGATTGGTATTACATTCATTGACAGCGACCATGGAAAAGGATCATTGGAAACCTAATAAAGACGAATATAACCCCTATTATCAGGGATATATTTCCAAAATATATGACAAAAATGTCCCGGATTTGTTTGAAAAGCAAATGAGAACCTACCTTGCCTTCTTTGGAGCCTTGGGTGAGGACAAGGCTTCACTTCCTTATGCACCTGGGAGATGGACTTTCAAGCAGGCCTTAGGACATATCGTGGATACCGAAAAAATCATGCATTTCAGGGCCCTGTGTATTGCCAGGCAGCCAGGCCTGACGCTACCGGGTTTTCATCAGGACAGGTATGTGGAAATGGCAGAATTCCAAAAATTTTCGATCAGAAACCTACTTTGTGCTTTTGAGGCTCACAGAAACTCTTTAGGTCAATTAATCCAGGGGTTTTCGGAAGAAGATCTTCTCCGGCAAGGGCAAGTGGATGGGTACACCATGTCTGTAAGGGGGGCTATATGCATCGTCGTGGGCCATGCCGAACACCATATGCAAATCTTCAAAAGGCTGGCATAATGTGACCTTTATTACATCATCTGATCATTCAGGAATCGTATCTTTGAGAAAAAAACAAGAAGATGGTAAAAAATAAATCATTTAGGGAGTTGATTCAAGGGGATAAACCTGTGTTGGTGGATTTTTATGCCACCTGGTGTGGGCCTTGCCAAGTTTTGCAGCCTACCCTTCAAGAAGTATCCAAAAGGCTGGATGGAAAGATGAAAGTCATAAAAGTAGATGTGGACAAAAACCAACTTGCCGCTCAGACTTACCAAGTGAGGGGTGTACCCACCTTAATTCTCTTCTATAAGGGCAAACAGGTTTGGAGGAAGTCGGGGGTGTTGTCTGCCTCACAACTTTTAAATGAGTTAAAACCCCACTTGGAAGCTTCGGTGCATTAAGTTCATTTAAAGCTATTCCTTTAATTTAAAAGACCATAAAATTGAAAACCGGGCAACCAGCTCGCCCTCAGGGTTTTTTCCTTCTACCTTTAGGCTTAAGCTAGTAAAGTCCCCGGTTTTGGCAAGAGATGCCTTGGCCGCTTTAATTTTGTCCCCTTCTTTACATGAAAAGGTGATTTTATGGGTGGCTTTTTTTAAAAAAGTACCTTCCACCCCGGTGACCAGCGTACTGAACCGTTGACTTCCTTGTAGATGCAGTAGGCAAAGTGCTCCACTCGCGAGCTCGGCGGCCCCTGTAATAGCGGCAAAATAGATGGACCTGAAGGGGTTTTTGGTTCTATAGGAATAGGGTAATGTTACTTCACAGCTTTTCTCATCTAGCTGGGTGATTTTTATTCCCCAAAATAATACGGATGGGAGGTTCCATAACAAGAACCACCAGAATTTCATTGAGGTAAGCATGGCTTTCTGGAATGCCTCTTGCTTTTCATTCAAAGCATCAGTCTGTTTTGCGTTCATTGGTCAGCCATTTGGCGAGTTTTTTAGTTAAAATGTCCCTGGAAATGGGTTTCGAAATAAAATCATCCATTCCGGCACCTATGCATTTCTCTTTTTCTCCAGCAATCACTCCTGCTGTAAGGGCTATGATCAAACAATGATGCTCTGGGTCCGCTTTTCTCATAAGTTCTGCCACTTTGAAGCCATCCATCTCCGGAAGTTGAATATCCAGCAAGATTAACTTGGGCTGAGCTGAACTGAAAATAGCCAAAGCCTCTTCGCCGGTCTTTGCTTCCAGGATAGTGGCTTGGGGCATGGATTGTTTTACCAATGTCTTAGCCAAATACATATTCACCAAGTTATCTTCCACAATAAGTATAGATATTTGATCGTCTAAAGTGGCATTGCCTTTTTTTGATGGATGCTGTTTTTTATTGACCTGCCTATTAGGGCTAAATAGTATTTCTGGTAGGTTCAAATAGCTGATAGGCTTTTTTAAAAAATCGTGTTCAGGGGGCTTCCCATATTTTTCTGTATATGTAGTATCAAAATAACCCATTATAGCAATGGGTATTTGAATACCCATTTCCCTGATTTTTTCTGTCACTTCTATACCTGTCAGGAATGGCATATCCTGATCCAGCATGATGTAATCCCAGCCAATATCCTTTTTTAGTATTTCCAAAGCCTCCATTCCATTGAAGCAAGTTTGTACCTGATGTCCCAATTCTTCTATCTTGCAAGCCTGCAGATTTAATGATGGGGTATAGTCATCTACTATCAACACTCTTTTTTTAGTGTTTGTAGCATCACTTTTTAGTTTCCCCTCAGCTTTTGCCTTTATAGAGAAATAAAAGGTACTGCCTTCTTCCAATTTACTTTTAATATGCAGCTTGCTTTCCATTTGTCCAAGGATTCTGTCCGAAATGGCCAGCCCCAACCCTGTACCCCCAAATTTTCTTGTCGTGGAAGCATCTTCCTGAGAAAATGCCTCAAATATCCGACTTTGATTACTCCGGCTTATGCCTATGCCGGTATCCTCAACGGAAAACCCTAATTGCACAAAGTTACCCTCCCGTTTTTGGCAGTGGATACTCAGTTTCACATGACCTTTAGGGGTGAATTTCACTGCATTTCCCAGTAGGTTGATCAAAACCTGCCGCAAACGGGTCTGGTCTACCCAGACCCAGCGCGGACAATCAATGTCAATGTCAAGCAATAATTCCAGATTCTTCTCTTTGACGAGGTAACGGAATATCTCCACGGTTTCCTGAACAAGCTTCTCCAGGCTCGTTTTGGAACACTCCAACTCAAGTTTTCCCGCCTCAATTTTTGAAAAATCCAGGATGTCGTTGATGATGTCAAGAAGTAACTCCGCTGATTGTTGAATGGTCTGGGCATATTGATGCTGCAATGCACTTAAAGGTGTATTCAACAATAGATCTGCAAAACCCATGATTCCGTTCATTGGAGTTCTTATTTCATGGCTCATATTGGCAAGAAATTGTGATTTGGCTTTGTTTGCACTTTCTGCTTTTTCTTTTTGCCGTATGATCTCCTCCTGAAATTGCTTCCTTTCGGTAATGTCTCTGGATGATGCTATCACAAAACCCTGGCCCCTAATATGGTAATATCTTACGGTGACTTCTACGGGAAAGGTCTTACCGGTTTTTTGATTTCTGTTCACTCCCTCAATCACCATTGAGTCCATGGTTTTTAATTCGCCCACATGTCTTTCCCAGGTACCTCTTTCACGGAAAATCTCTTCAAAATCCTTTACGTGATACAAATGAGCAGCTTCCTGTGCTATTCCTAGACGATGGGAAGCCTCCTTGTTGATGTAAATCAATTCCCCTGCCTCATTGCTTACCTGAAAGGCCTCATTACTGTTCTCCACGAAGCCAAGTAACAATTCCAGTCTTTGTTTATCCACTTGAGCTTTTGTGGCCTCTTTATGAAGTTCAAAAAGCTTATCCCTGAGTAATTCTAAAGCCTCACCCACATTATCTTTTCCAGCTAAAGTCCCACTTTCTAGCGGTGGATGGGACTTTAATTTTTCCAATTCTTCCAAGGCCTCCATCCATAATGGTTTCCCTTTTACCCGTTCTGGGGATACGTAGTGCCAGGGTTTATCAGGGTCGATCCCGGTATTTCTAAGTTTTCTTTCCTCCAGTAGCTGAAAGATAAACCCCCGGAGGGGTTCATCTTCTTTCCATACGCCATTTGGCCAATGTTTTTCTATCAATGAAAGAAGTACATTATCGGGCTTCATAGCAAAAAGGTTAGGTTCAGTACAGGTCGTTTTTTTTAACCATGTATGATGATTTTTTCGATTACATCACCGGCCTTTATCTGGTCAATTACTTCTTCACCTTCTATAATCTTCCCAAAACAGGTGTGGTTCCCATCCAGGTGCTGGGTATTATCCCTGTTATGACAAATAAAAAATTGAGACCCTCCGGTGTTTCTCCCTGCATGGGCCATACTCAATACTCCTCTTTCGTGGTGTTGAAGTTCGCCGTCAAGTTCGCAATCGATGTGGTAACCGGGCCCCCCTGTTCCATTTCCTTTTGGGCAGCCCCCCTGAATCACAAAATTTGGAATGACCCGGTGAAAGGTGAGCCCATCATAAAAGCCATCTTTGGCCAACTTCACAAAGTTTTCTACAGTACCAGGGGCATCATTGTCAAAAAAGCTGATTTTCATGTTGCCTTTTGCAGTTTGTATTTCTCCTGTTGTCATTGATCAATTGTTTGTATGTTTAAGGTTGAATTTCTTGCATTTATATTTGCCATAAAAGAATGGAGGTATTTAACCAAAAGGGTTTCCTAAGGCCATTCCGCAAAGAAAGTCAAAAGGTAGGTTTTTTTTGGAAAAATATAGTAACATTGTGATATCGGACTTCGCTCTTTTTTTTCACTAAACTATTTATTCATTGGAGGAAGAACATTTGGTTGGCAAACATAATGCCCCGGAATTATATGATGGTCCCCAGCTATTTGGCCATCCCAAAGGGTTGATGACACTTTTTTTCACAGAAATGTGGGAGAGGTTCAGCTATTACGGCATGAGGGCACTCTTGATCCTGTTTATGACAGCACCAATTGCCAATGGTGGACTAGGCCTGGATGACTTGGCATCTGGAGCTATATATGGATTATATACCATGGGAGTTTATTTGCTTGCTCTGCCCGGTGGCTGGGTGGCGGATCGACTTTTGGGGCTTAAGAGGTCGGTTTGGTATGGAGGAATCATTATAGCCCTGGGTCACTTTACCATGGCATTTCCCGGTCTAAATGACCTTGTCTCCGGAAATGCAGGCCATGCAGGGCTGGATGCTCTGAGGCCATTAGACACCATTAGCTTTTATTTGGGCTTAGTATTGATTGTCGTTGGCACCGGATTGCTTAAACCCAATATTTCTTCAATTGTGGGACAACTGTATCCTGATGGAAGTAGTAAGAGGGATGCCGGATTTTCCATTTTTTATATGGGGATTAATTTGGGAGCCTTTATTGCACCCATTGCCTGCAGTACCTTGGCCGTGTACAATTGGCATCTGGGTTTTGGTTTAGCAGGTCTGGGAATGGTTTTTGGACTCATACAATATCATTTCACCAAAAAATGGTTGGATGGGGTGGGTGATATACCTGTGCCCGCAGATGAGGCTGCTAGGAGGAGCCAACTAAAATTGGTGGGCATCACCTGGGGGGTAGGCCTTATTATGGCATTTTTAATGATAGCTACCTTTATGGGCGTCTTTACAATTGACGCAAGCGGACTTGCCGCTGTCTCCAATCAGGTGATTCTGGCTGTGGCGGTGCTGTATTTCCTTTATCTTTTTTTTCTTGGGGGACTGTCTCTTGTAGAAAAGAAAAAAGTGGGTGTGATTGGCATTCTTTTCTTGTTCTCCACTATGTTCTGGGCAGGATTTGAACAGGCAGGTTCTTCCCTTAACCTCTTTGCAGAGCGTTTTACAGATAGGGAATTTTTGGCATGGGAAATCCCTGCAGGATATTTCCAGTCCATCAATTCACTTTTTATTATATGTTTTGCACCGCTTTTTGGTGCCATGTGGGTATGGCTGGCCAAACGGAACTTGGAGCCTTCATCTCCACTGAAATTTGCCTTTGGGCTATTGTTGTTGGGTATTGGGTTTTTAGTCATGTATTTTGCCGCAAAGGTGGCCTCATCCGGGCAACTGGCCGCGCCTAGCTGGCTGGTATTTACCTACCTTTTTCACACATTTGGAGAGCTCAGTTTAAGTCCCGTTGGCTTGAGCCTGACCACCAAGTTGGCACCTAAGAAGTTTCTGGGACAGATGATGGGGATATGGTTTCTATCCATCGCTCTGGGCAACCTTGTGGCAGGTAGGATAGCTGGGTTGACGAGTGGGGGGACAATAGAAAGTTTACAACAAATGCCACAACAATACCTCATTATTGTTTACACTACTTGTGGGGCAGGTGCGCTGCTATTGATTTTAAGCCCTCAGATTAAAAAGTTGATGGGGGGAGTGAAATAAAAAACCTGTGGTTTTATTGTAAGGTACCACAGGTTTTCCTCAATGAAAGAAATTGATTATTTTTCCTCAGAGTCACTTTTTTTGAAGAGTGTATTTCTTACGTCCATGGCCGAAAGCCCGGCTCCTAGACCAGCGATAATACATACGATCAATAAAAACAACTGGGCTCCGCCAGCAATGGGTGCATTAAAGATTTGTAACAACATACCGGAAAGAATTTATAACTTGACTTAATTGGTCGCAAGATAACCACCCTAAAGGGGATTACCAAACCACTCAGAATTAAAGCAGGTGATCCTAATCACCATTATTTCAGAACTATTTTACGGAAATTGGATTACAAGGGTTAGGAGATATGGTTAAGGATGTATTGTATGTTATTTAAAAATGGAAAAGTCTTTTGTAACAAAAGCCTTGACCTTTCCATTATATGACTTAATCGAAATCCTCATCCTCTTCATCAAAATCGTCTTCGAAATCGTCTTCGAAATCCTCGTCGAAATCCTCATCCTCGTCAAAGTCAGAAAACACATCGTCCTCTAGGCCATGGTCTTCCTCATCATCGAAAATTTCTTCAGAGAATTCGTCTGCAAACTCATCCTCTTCCTCGTCAAAGTCGTCAAAATCGTCTTCAAAATTATCCATGGCTGTAATGTTTATAATTGCCAAACAATGATGTTTATCACTCGCAATTAATGAAAATTAGGCAATTAAGCAAATACAGAGGAAGATTTTTTTTTCGTATTATCGGGCTGACCTATGTGTTGCTGATTTTTCACCCATAACTCCTCCAATTGCCTTACCCACGATTCCAAATATAGTAGAAGATCTTGTTTATTGTTCTTTTGCATGCCTGACCTTTTTTCTGGAGGAATAGCAGAGAGTATTAAGGGGTCAGACAGCCGTTCCAAGTGCATCAAATCCTGCAGGGTGAACCCTGCACCCACTAGCTCACCTATCATAAGGTCCACGGGAAGGCCACTGCTGGGACAATATTCATTAAGCTGCTCGTTCCAATCCCCATGTTTTTGCATGGCATATGCGTGTATTTCAGCCTTGGAAAGCAGGGTAACCTCCTGAGCCAGATTTCCGCAATTACAAGCCCCCATGTGTCCCCATTGGTAAGGAGCGCCTGATTTCAGATGTTTAATGGTATTTCTTAACGCACTTATTATTTTAATCGATGCATCAGCCATTTTTCAAGTTGTTTTGTTGCTTATGCTAACTTAACAAAATTAATGGAGAGTAGTTTTTTAGAAGGTAAGAAAACAAAATAAGGTTAATCTAAAAAACTCAGTTGAGTTTTTCCTCATGCTCAAAAATGGTTTTTATGTATTGCTTAATTAGTGGCTTTGAGAGGTATTTTTTCACATGCTGGTATTCATTGGCCCTGCTGATGTCCCTTTCATCCACTGAGCTGCTGAGTATGTAAATTTTAGGTGTGTTTTTTTTGGGGTCAAACTCTTCCAAAAACTCCCATCCTGTCATGTTGGGCATGTTCAGGTCTAAGAACAGATAATTTGGGTTGATTCTATAGATTTCCTTTAGAGCATCTGATGCGTTGTCATAGGTGAATATTTCGCAGGGAGAATCCAAATTTTTATGTATTAACTTTTCAGTCACAAAGGTACTAATTGGATCATCATCTATAAGAACAATTTTAATCATTGAATTACAAAAACAAGGTTTTGAAAAGCACATTATTAACTACAAAAGTAGCTCATTAGTTTTAAAAAGTGCTATGTATCCTTATATTTTTTTGTACCAGTGGAAGATTTGAGGAACTGAAAAGGGTAAAAGAGGGGATTTTAGCTAAGTTTGTACCCTTTCATGAAGTTCTTCTTCAATTGGAAGATACATGAAAATGACCGCTTTGGGGAATTTATCCTTTTAAGATTAGAATTATATGGAATTCATTGAGAATTTATCAGAAAATGAGCAGACCGGATTTTGACGACATCTTTATGGAATTGGCCGTAAACCTGGCCAAAAGGTCCCATTGTATTAAAAAACATGTAGGAGCCGTGCTCGTCAAGGACACCCGGATAATTTCCATCGGTTATAACGGTCCCCCTTCAGGTACGCATAACTGCGATGAGGAATTTCCAGAAACAGGATGTAGCCGTGACAGTAAAGGGAGCTGTTCCCTGGCGCTTCATGCAGAGCAGAACGCCATATTGTATGCCGTAAAAAACAAGGCTACTGTTGAGGGGAGTACACTTTATGTGACTTTGGCTCCTTGTTTGCCCTGTGCAAGGATCATCTATTCCATGGGTATTGAAAAGGGGGTGTTTTTGTTTTCATACGCTGAATACAAAGGGCTTTTAGAGGATGAAGGGTTGGAGTTTCTAAAGAAATTTGGAGTGGGGGTGACCAAATATCCAAAACAAATTAACATAGATGATGCTTTGATTTAGATGACATTGACCTCGCGTTGTAAGGTGACTCCGTATTTTCTTAGAATGTCTTTGGAGATTTCTTCACTTAGGATCAATAATTCTTCCCCTTCGGCATTTCCAAAATTCACCAGAACAAGGGGCTGATTGGGGTGCCCCCCCACGTTGCCAAAACGCTTGCCCTTCCAGCCGGCTTGTTCTATTAACCAAGCCGCAGGAATTTTGACCCCATCCGGCTGCGGATAACCGGGGATATTGGGGAAAGTTCGCTGTAAATCCTTGAACTTATCCTGGGGTAAAACAGGGTTTTTAAAAAAACTTCCCGCATTGCCAATTTTCTTTGGATCTGGGAGTTTACTTTGCCTGATTTCAATGATTGCCTTACTGATGGCATTTAAGCTAAGTTGCCTTACTCCATGTGCTTCCAATGTTCTCTGGATGTCACCGTACTCCACATTGAATGTTGGAGTCTTGCTTAGCCTAAAGGTCACCGAGGTTATGATGTATTTGCCCTTGGCTTTTCTTTTGAAAATACTGTCCCTGTACCCAAAATCGCAGGTTTCTTTATCAAAGACGTGTTTTTCAAGGCTATCTAAGGCTATTGCCCGTAGTTCATAAAAAGTTTCCTTTAGTTCCACACCATAGGCACCAATGTTTTGCATAGGTGAAGCACCTACAGTGCCGGGGATCAGGGAAAGGTTTTCTATGCCTCCCCATCCTTGAGAAATGGCATGAAGCACAAAATCGTGCCAAACCACGCCTGCACCCACCTCTACAAAGACCTCCTTGGGGTTTTCCTTGATGACCTCTATACCCAAAAGATCGATTCTCACCACCAAGCCGTCAATGTCTCTGGTGAGTAGGATATTGCTCCCCCCCCCTAAAATAAACAAGGGCAGTCTATGGGATTTTGCATACCGAATGGCATCTAAGAGTTCCTTTTCTGTATTTACTGCCGCAAAATGGCTGGCAACTTTATTTATGCCAAAGGTGTTAAAGGGCTTTAATGCAACGTTTCTTTCTATCTTCATAGCTTACAATTACCTAAAAAAAGTCGTTCAAAAGTAAACTTTATTTGCCAATTCTTGGCAGGAGTGACGAACTGATTTACATTTAAGCGGACTATTTGGATTTGAAGCCGAGCATGAGGCAAGCGACCCACGGTGGGATGCCCCGATACTATCGGGGTTGCGAGAGTTCCCCGAATCGAGATCGGGGCAGGCTATTCCGACTTACAGTGCGGGACAAGTTCCCGAAACAAGTTCGGGACAGGTAATGACAGCTGAATTCGGGACAGGCTCCCGAAGCGAGTCCCCCGAAACAAGTTCGGGGCAGGCAGGGGCAGGCTATCCCGAAGATCGGGACAAGTTGTGGCAAATAAAAATCAATTATAAACACATGA
>PXCO01000233.1 GCA_003565295.1 Cyclobacteriaceae bacterium | reverse complement strand
GGTATCCGCAACCAATGGTCAGAAGTTCATATTCAGTTGTGGGAAAATGAAATCCCGGAACCCGACCATGCGGTAAATACCGGTAAAGCCATGAAAATCTTTGAGGTGGTCAATCGCGTGAGAGAAACGTATCCCGATGCCGAAATCAAATTCGAGTATGGTAATGCCGGATTTCCAACAGCCGTGCTCCCGGTTCACCAAATCAAGGATACCGGAAATGCCCTGATCGTGCAACTTACCCCAGAAGAAACCACCTGCAAAGCCAAGGACAGGGCAAGCACCCCGGAAGAAAAAGCTTCCGCCTGCTGCGGACCTGTATCCGAAAAACCAAAAATCAGAGTTTCCCTACCGTCTCTCCAGGCTACCAATAGCTGTGAACCTGGATCAGGATGTTGTTAAAAAACGAGGTCTAAAAAAAGACCTCAAAGGACTCATGCGCTTGACCCTTGGGGTTTTCCCGAACCCCGAGGGTCTTTCACGGAGACTGAATCGCTATGCCTGAAGCCCAGGTTGGAAACGTTGAAAACCTTCCAAAAAAAGACTTCAAAGGTCTCGTGCGCTTGACCCTTGGGGTTTTCCCCAACCCCGAGGGTCTTTCACGGAGACTGAATCGCTATGCCTGAAGCCCAGGTTGGAAACGTTGAAAACGAGGTCCAAAAAAAGACCTCAAAGGTTTCATGCGCTTGACCCTTGGGGTTTTCCCCAAGGAGGGTCTTTCGAGGGGATAGGTTATCAAATAGGCAATCTTGACAACGTCCACTGAATGACCAATCATGAAACGATTAACTTTTTCCGGGTAAAGATTAAAAACATTTCAAAACGATTGGCTTAATCCTCAAAATATAGGTAAGTTAAATTTTGTTTGCAACATTGTTGCGTTTTAAAAATTAGTTGTTCAATTTTGCAAAAAAAAACAACTATGAGAAAACTTACCCTTTTCACTACCGCAATGGCCCTTGCGTTGCTGGGATGCCAAGACAATGAGGAACCCATTATTCCGGCTCCAGAGTTCAACGAATCCGAAAGTGAATGGATCCGCCTGGGTGCATGGGACCAAGAAGGCCAATTCACCCTTATTTCGCCCACCAGCGAAACGGCAAATGCAGCCGAAGCCTTGCCATTTAAGCCGGACAGCCGCAATTACCTTTCAACTTCCGGAAGGTATATAGTGTCGATGGAAAGAAACGATGGACGCGTGAAGTTCTTCGATACGGGTATTGATAACCATGGGGATCATGGGCATGAGTACGAAATGAGATGGCTGAATGCAACCGCCGATGCCCCACTTCCCACCCATTTCTCAGCTACCAACGGCAATATCATTATTTTTAACGATGGTGATGGCAGTGTTACTTTAGCCCGGGAAGCAAGCATGGAGGCTCCTTCCTTTCAACCTACCATTTTATCTGATTTAGGCAATGGCACTCATCACGGGGCGGCCACATGGCTTTCAGGTAACAAACTTGCCGTTACCTTCCAGGATGAAAATGCCAGCGGAGCCCTCCCCCAATATGTGAAAATCATCGATACATCAGGAAATATCATTGCAGAAGATGAATCTGTGAGTGTGACCGGACTTCATGGGGATGCTTCAAACGGCACCTATGCAGTATTTGGGGGTACTGAAGGAGTAATCGTAGCCGATGCAAATGACCAAATCAAACTTATTGAAAACCCTTCCCCACTTGAACCTACCTCGGGAAACTGGATGGGCACCATCAGAGCACACGATAACCTGGGCGTGTTTTATGGATTGGCGAGAAACCACGGGGTTTTCGAAATAGACCCAGCCGCTAATTCCATTCGGTCAATTTTTAGTGCAGATAACATTAGAACCTATTTTCTAAGCGCAGAGGGGAGTTACCTGATCATACAGACCAATGACAACCGGGTCCGGGTCTTTGATACACAGTCCGGTTCGGAAATTGCAAATGCCATTGTTCAGACCGCCGGTGAAGCCAACCCAGCCATCTCCAAAAAGGAACTTTCGGATGAGCGTTTTTGCCGCCTAATGGAAGACCCCGTCCCCGTGCTCACTGCATCTGATAAATACCTTTATGTACTTGAGCCCAACCGCAGCAAGATTCATGTGAGGGAATTAAGCACCCTGGATGTGGTAGGGAGCATGGATTCCCCTGCCAATACCGTTAACATTATGAGAGTGGGGTTTCATTCCAATTAAAACCAAAGGGGAATGGCATCAACCATTCCCCTTATTTTTTTATTTAGAGCGACATCCATAAAAATCTTCGGTAAATCCGAATAGCAATGTATGTGTTGCGTATAACACGGCGTAAAGAAAAACTGCCGCTAGGCGCCATATTTTTAGCCCTCCCCCGTTCTGCATACATAAGACAATAACAAAAATGTCCAGGATTGAGAAGGGGTATATGAGTTGGCAAAATCTATTCTACACAATTTCAATTTTATTTCTTTCTTCCTGCATGGATGAACCAGAGGAAATCCCTGGACCTTGCCTTGACCAAATGGGATATCACTGGAAGGTTAACGGGGAATTTCAAGAAATCCCTGGTGGAGAAGACCCCTTTACCGGAGGTAACCCGAACACCCTATTTTCTGTCCGTACACAGGGGGACTGGTCCGTCATTTTTAATTCGGAGGACTACTTTTTCAATTTCAACCAAATGGAACGAGTGATCAGTGGTAAGGAACTGTTGGATCTTTCCGATGAGGCATACAAAGACGCCCTGGAAACCCGGGGGAAAGGAGATTTACAGGATATTGTCCGAGTGGATTTTAATGTGACAATTACCCGGGACTCCAGCATTTGGCTGGGTAAAGAAAACCTGGTGGAAGGAGTGTATTTTATTAAGGTAGAAACAGATCCTGAGGAAAACTGCTGTTTCCTGGACTTATATATTCAGGCCGAATTTGAGCATACTTCAGAAAATTACGAGATGGAATTTATGTTAAAAAAACCATATAACTGTCAAAAAATGCATTGATTAAATTAATGATGAGACTATACTCGTTCAAAATATCTTGATCAAGGAGACCAACAGCGTATATCATGATGTACGGTGAATTGAAAAAAATACGCCAGTCCATTAAAAATGGACAGGCGTCATACACTAAAAGATTCATGCTAAATCTTTGCTCAATATTAAGATTTGACCTTTTCGCAT
>PXCO01000225.1 GCA_003565295.1 Cyclobacteriaceae bacterium | reverse complement strand
CCTTTTTTTTACTTCTTTATGTTTTTATGCTTTTTTTTACGTCTGCGATCAACGAACCGACCTGCTTGATTGCCCGCGCCAATACCAAGTCCAGCCGCAGCAAGGCCTGCGCCAGCACCTTTTAGTTTTGAACCGGTTCCGAGCCCAATCACTGTACCAGCGCCAATACCGGCCTTTAACGATGGAATGATGGAAAGGCCTGTGCCGACACCCTCTCCCATCCGGTCCGACGCATGCTTGTAAATCATTTCTTTATAACTTGCCACTTTATTCATATACAAATCACCCTTTCTGCTTGTGTGCTAATGCTTTTATTATATACTAAGAAAAAGGGTCGGCGCAAACAGAAAGGGCATATAAGTAATAAAACGAAAGGAGCGGATAACATGGATTTTCGAAAACTGGCAGACTTTGACACGGGGGATATTTTTGGCTGTTATGTCCGGGGGCATTTTGACAAAGAAGAGGTGGAACAAAAGGCAAGGCAGTGGCTGAAAAAAGACTGGGAAAAAGACATGCCAGAAGCGGTGACGGTGAAACAGGGGTATTACAAAGTGATTCCCACAGGCAACAAAAATGAAACAACGACGATGTTCAGCCAAAGACAATTACGAGGCAGCTTTGCCGTCACGCAAATCACGTGGTAGGAAAGGGGGAGTTTTTATGAATTATTTAGTCGGATGCATTGATTCGATGAACGCGCCGGGAAAGATTCGGACGCTTTTTTTGCTGGCTGAAAAGCAAGGAGGCGATTACGTCGTTCAAAACGTCACAGCGTCACTAGCCGAAACTATTGAAAATTACAATAAAAGCCGCGGGCAATCGGTGGACCCCCTTGCCCGTTATAACGGAAACATCCCCATGAAGCTGAGGGGCGGTTTTTTGGAATACCCGCATGGATGTGGGCTCTCGCACTACTTGTCGGAAGAAACCTTGCATGAACTGGACAAGCACAGGAATGATGATGGCGTTGTGTTCGGTGGAAAGAAGATATTAATGCTGACCCCGGCAGACATACGAGATTTGCTGCAGTGGCAAGGGCCTATTGCCGACCCGATTTTTCGAGACGTTGTTCAGTCGTTTGTCTCTGAGCGGGATGAAAGCCAACCACCCCTTTTTACAAAGGAAGAGGGCTGGGCAGTAGAGCTGGCGCTTTGGATGCTCTGTGAATACCGGGAACAGCAACGGGAAACCAACCCGGGGTTCGACGAGCTTTATGAACAAGACCTTCATTTCATCAAAAGAGCTTACGAAAAAGTGTCCGGTCGTGCTATCCCGCCTAAAGAACAGCGGGACGAAGCAAGAAAGATAGCCCGGGAGAATATCCAGCGGCGACAAGAGGAGGCACGGTAAGGAATGATTCGTGTAGTAAACTTAAAGGAATACGAACCGAAAGACGGGGAAACGCTAGTGGTGATTGATCGCTTGTCGCCGCTCGGCAATCCGTTTCGCATCAATCCAGTCAAGGGAAGGCATGAGGCAATTCGGCGCTATGAGCGGTTTTTTTACCGGCAGTTGGCGCACTTACCTGTGCCGGAATATTTTATGCGAGAGCTGGACCGCATCGTGCGCCTGGCGAAAGAAGGAGACGTGGCACTGGGGTGTTGGTGCGCACCAAAAGCCTGCCACGGCTCTGTTGTCGCCAAATACGCCGAACAACGAATCAAAGAGGAGGGGTAACATGGACAGCTTAACAAACCGAATCGCAATCCTTGAAATGAGAATCGCCACCCTGGACGAATTAGCGGGGTATTATTCGTCTGCCGGCACAGAAAGCGACGATCTTCGGCCGGAAAGGGCTGCTTTTGAATCAATGCTTCTGTATTGGCTTTCTGAAGTTGGGCAAGAACTAAAAGTGGCGAGAGCAGCGCAAAAGGAAATAGCAGCGGAGAAAGCAGGTTGCGGCGGTGAGGCTCCGTGACCACAACGATTGAATTGGCCGATCACGTAGCGAAAGATTTTCTGGACATAGAGCGGCACACCAAAGTCTTTAACCGCCATAACCTGCCCTTTGAAACGTTCTCCGTTCAGTTTGCCTACCGCGTGATCCGAAGCCCGGAAGAAATCACCACGGATGCCTTAAAAGAAGTGGTGCGAAAATTCGGGGATAGCGCAGTGGATGGAATGATAAACGATCTTCGCAACAAGCGAATCCTCGGTAAAAAAGAACAAAAGGCACTGGAGAATGCTTCCCGAAAAATTGCCGACCGCATACTAACCCTGACGTACCAGACGCATATCAACAAAGGCATAGCGGAACTGAAAGATGAGGCAGGCACCCTTTTTATTCGGTTTTCCCTCAACAAGCTGCTACCGTTTCCGGAGATTGAATACAACGACTGCCACACAAGGCCAGAATATTTTGCGCTTCAACTTTTAAACCTGATGGGAAACGTCATCTATTACTTAGAAAAACCAAGAGAAGAAATTCAGTTAAACGAAACCCGTGCGCTTTCGCATGTTAAAAAGAATAAGAAGGGGAAGCCGGGACGAAAGGTCTATATTAACAAGAAAGTTTACCGCTTTCTTCAAACACCGAGAGAGCCGGAAGAAAAACGAGCCATGGAACGACACGTGGACAGTTGGCACGTCCGTGGTCACTGGCGACATCTAAAAAGCGGAAAGAAAGTGTGGGTGAAAGCTCATGTCAAAGGCAACAGAGACGCTGAGCCGGACATAAAACCTTACCGGATTGCGTCGCACTGAAAGGGGGATTGGAAATCAATGAGCCCGAGGGAAAGTTTGCATGAATGGATTTTAAACAATTTTGACGAAATTGCTTCGGACCTGTTCTCGGAAGTGGCTGATAAGTACGCAGAAGAAAACGAATGGGATGAAGTGGAGACGCACCTGATGGTAGAAGAAATGGTGGAGAAGGTCAAGGAAGGACTGCTCCACGTGGTTGGAACATATCAACAGGACTGACGGTCAGGCTGATATGTTCGCACAGGCTCAGTCAAATTATCCGCTATGATCGAAAGGAGCAATTTGAACATGGGAAAGTATTTCATCGTAACGCCAGACGATACAATAAAATATTATTTTTATGGAGGGAAAACCAAATGAAAACAGTTTGCGAAAAATGCAGTGCTATTATTGACACAAAAGGAGTTTTAAAAGGGCAAAGAGCATTTTATTTTAATATACAGAT
>PXCO01000356.1 GCA_003565295.1 Cyclobacteriaceae bacterium | reverse complement strand
TTGACGGAAATTTTCCCAGACAATGTGGCGGCAGGAGCTATTGCACTGATTAACAGTTTTGGCGCATTAGGGTCATTTGTGGGAGCATATATCGTCGGCTATTTGAATGGTGTAACAGGAGGATTTGGGGCATCCTATCTTTTTATGGCAGGTTCTCTTTTCCTTTCAGCGATATTAACCATTATAGCTATCAAAGGCCCAAAAATCCCTTTATCAAAAAAGAATCATCAAAAAAATTCCAAACTGATAGATGTTAAATGAAATTGATTATGAAAATATTTTCTACAATTCAATGAAACCTTAAAATATCATGGACAAAAGCATGAAATCTGAAATTGGGAAACTAGGAATTATAGGCCTGGGACGCATCGGTATCCCTGTAGCAAGAGCTTTCTTAAAAAGTGGCTATACCGTTTTCGGATATGACAGCCGAAACGAAGCGGTAAAAGAATTTACAGGCATGGGTGGGCTCCGTTTGTCCAGTCCTTCAGAAGTTGCCCATCATTGTCAAACCCTGATCATTTTGGTGTTAAATGACATTCAGGTGCTGGAAGTTTTTTCAGGCTACAATGGACTTTTTGAGGGTACGGATAAAAAATGTTCCACCATAATATGTATGAGCACCATTAACCGGTCTCATCTGGAATCCATTGCCATGCAATGTGAAGAAAAAAATATCGGATTTGTAGATTGTCCCTTCACAGGAGGTCCCTCAAGAGTTCCTTCCGGTGAATTGACACTGATAGCTGCTGCTTCACCAGAGCAGATTAAAAAGGTAACTCCGCTTTTAGATGTAATAGGGAAGGTGGTTCATGTGGGCAACACCCCGGGAATGGGACAGGCAGTTAAACACTGTAATCAACTTTTTGTGGGAGTTGTTCATGGAGCCACAATGGAAGTAATTACTCTAGCAAGAAAAATGAATTTAGATACTTCCCTTGTCTCCAAAATAATCGGAAGTGGGATTGCTGGGAATGACTATTTCAGGCTTCTTTCCGACAGCGTTATAAATAGTGTGCCATCACCTGGTGGTTTGGGTCAGATGTGTAAAGATGTATCCATAGTTTCCAAAACACTTGATAATGTACATATGCCTGCTCCTATTTTTAGGGCTGCTGCTGCCTATTTCCAAATGGCTGAAAATTTGGGAATGCAAGAAAGGGAAGGGGCTGATTTAATAAGAGTTGTTGAAAGTATTTCGGAAAAAGAGGATGTGGGACAACATAAGAAAAAATAAATCGGTAAAGATTATACAGTTCAACCTTTGGAACCATTAAACTGAAAACGTGATGGCTGAGCGGATTTTAGTAAAAGCTTCTTTTATTTGGGATGGGGTCAGCAAAGATTTAAGGCACAACGGCGCTATCCTTATTGAGGACACAAAAATCAAAACAGTTGGTTCATATGGTGAAATAAATCCATCCGATTATAATCATGTGCTCGACTTTTCCGGTCTTACTTTAATGCCCGGTTTGATAGACAGCCATACCCATCACTCTATGGATCCGACATTGGAAAACTATCTGGATAGAATGTCTGATAGCATTCCCGAACTTACTCTGCGGGCAGCAGCAATGATGAGGAAAGATCTTCAGGCCGGAGTAACCACCTGCCGGACATTGGGAGATAAAGAGTATCTGGATATAGCTTGCAGAGAAGCAGTAAACAAAAATCTGATCCTAGGCCCCCGTTCCATAGTGGCTGGAAAAGGCATTCGCGCGGCAAATGGACATGGGTTTGTCGGTTACCCGTTTGATGGGAAGGAGGAAATAAGAAAAGCAATACATGAAAATCTAGCCGCAGGAGCTGATTTTATCAAGATATATATTTCCGGAACCCTAAAGGGTGACGGTGATTTACCGAGTTACCTGACTAGGGAGGAAATAGCAACGGCTATCCGAACTTCCCATGAAGCTGGATTAAAGGTTGCTTCTCACTGTGTCGGCGGCATTGGTCTCGATTGGGCTTTGGAACTGGGGCTGGATACATTGGAACATGCTTATCATATCAGCGATGCGCAAATCGAGAAATTAGCTGTGTCAACTACCAAACTTGTACTAACCCCAAGTCCGATTCTAAATGACAAAATAGTATATCATTATCCCAAACATTTGATTCAGGGCCATTTTAATGAGCGGGATGAAATCTGCGGCCGGATGAGGGCATTGATTGGAGCAAATATACCTTTTGCGCTTGGTACGGACGGCATGCATGGGGAGCTTGCAAAGGAAGCTGAATATGTTGTTGAACTCGGAGCATCTAATTTTAGCGCACTCCAGGCCTTAACCGTTTATGGCGCCAGCGTGTGTGGGATGGAAAATGAAACCGGGACGCTGGAAGCGGGAAAATACGCTGATATAATTGCTGTTGAAGGTAATCCACTCGAAAAAATACAAGCCCTCAAAAAGGTAAAGGCAGTAGTGAAACAAGGAAGGCTCGTTCATTATCCTAACAGCCAGTCTAACATAAAAGAATTAAAATACTCCTTTTAATAAGGCAATATTTCAAGAAGTATTAATGAATTAAGCACAAATATCATAAATTACAGTTACTATGATTATTAACCATGAAAAATGCATCGCATGCGGAAACTGTGTAGCAGTGTGCCCAATGAACGCCATTTATGTGGACACAAAAATAAATAGGGCCAACATCGATGATGATGCCTGCGTGGAATGCGGAACCTGTTACCGGGGGATGAGCACAGAAAACCTGAACCCCCGATTCGCAAGAACCATTCGAAAAATAGCCAAAAGTTTACGCTTCAGGATGGAGCCTGAGCCTGATGTCTGCCCGACCTCGGCAATTGAGATGAATGAACTAAAGATGCCGCGTCTGATCAGACAAATATTCTCCGACCCGGTGGTGGAGCATACTTCTACAGGGATAAAGGGGCGCGGAACAGAAGAAGTTAAGACTAATGATGTCAGATTAAGGGTTGATACTGGTGAAGTAGGTTATACCATAGAGTTTGGAAGACCAGGGGTTGGGGTGAGGTTTTCGGATATTCAGAAAATGACCCGGACACTTGCCAACCTGGGTGTCACATTTGAAAAGAACAATCCAGTAACTCATCTATTGACAGATGTTAAGAAAGGTGATTTACGCGGAGATATACTTAACGAAAAAATCCTTTCAGCCATCGTTGAAATTAAAACCGATATCAATATGGT
>PXCO01000064.1 GCA_003565295.1 Cyclobacteriaceae bacterium | reverse complement strand
TTACATCGGTTATGATATTTCTGGCCTTATCCAGATAAAGTGCTCCGGTGTAATAATTCCCTTCGAAGAAATCAGCGTCAGATTCCACTGTCTTTTTATATTCTTCCAAAGCCCCATCAATGTCACCAGATTTTTCTTTCAAATAGCCGTACCTCAGGCGTATTGCTGCATTATCAGGATCGTCTTCCAAAGCCTTTTCAATAGAGGTCATCGCCTCGTCCATTTTATCCAATTGCAGCAATAATTGTATTTCAAACTCTGCCAAACCCTTGTCCTCTGGATATTCATCTCTGGCTTCGGCCACCAACCTATATGCCTCCTCAGGGTCATTGTCTTCTGCGGAGGCTATTTGGATTAAAAAATAATATGCATTAAGCTTATTGTATTCTTCAACATCTAATAGTTTGGTGAAATACTTTTTTGCTCTCTGGGTTTCTCCTACCATATTACCGGTATACCCTGCATTAAATACAATGGAGGTATCCTTTGGATCTAGGTCGGCAGCCAGGGAAAAGAATTCAAAAGCAAGTTCCATGTCATCTTCTTCATATCTTTCAATGGCTTTGTTAAAAGAGGCAGTTTTCAACCTGTACACTCCCTCGCCTTGGAAATTTTCAGGAAGATCCGGAAGCACTTCTTTAAACAGGTCTTTCCCAACTTTGGAAGTGGAGTCTCTATCTTCCATTTCGAAGGTCTTCATAAATACCTCTTCTGCTTTTCTTCCTTTTTCCACGGTTTCCTGCGTGTTGGAAGAATCTGCTTCGAACATCTGGGTATAGACTTTCCCCATCACAAAATAGGTCTTAGGATCGTCTTTGGTTTTCTCGTCTTCAGTGGCAGCCTGTATATCGGACAGTGCTTCTTGAAATTCACCCTTTCTTAAATTTCTTTCGGCTGATCTGACCGCTTTCTTTTGAGCAAATGCTAGCGTTGTGGCTATTCCAACCAAAGCTAATGATAAAATTAACTTTTTCATTTTTCTGGATTTAATTCTAGTTGTTAAATGCTTTGTATATGGTTAAACGTTGATTGAATTTATTCATTTTGTGAACCAGAGGGTTCTTCCGGATCTTGCGGGAAATCTGAGGTGTCATCAGACACTTCCTCCTCAATATTCCGTATTTTTTCCACCGAACTTATTTCGTCCCTTTCGTTAAGTTTGATAAGGCGCACGCCTTGAGTCGCCCTACCTGTGATCCTCACTCCGGATACGGGGGTGCGAATGGCGATACCGGACCTGTTAATGATCATGAGGTCATCGGTGTCCATCACTTCTTTAATGGCCACCAGTCCCCCTGTCTTTTCTGTGACATTCATGGCTTTTACGCCCTTACCCCCTCTTTTGGTCACTCTGTATTCCGTTAAATAGGAGCGTTTTCCGTATCCCTTTTCCGAAACCACCATCAAAGTGGCATTTTCATCGGAAACACAAACCATGCCAACCACATGATACTTGTCTTCGTCTAAATTGATGGCTTTTACACCGGTTGCCGTTCTTCCCATGGGCCGTACATTGGACTCATGGAAATGCACTGCCCTGCCAGAACTGGAGGCAATGATGATGTGAGAATCCCCATTGGTCATTTCCACATTTAGCAGTTGGTCATCTTCCCTTATATTCAGGGCAATGATACCATTTGTCCTAGGTCTGGAGTATTGTTCCAGTGTGGTTTTCTTAATGATGCCTTTCTTGGTAACCATCACCAGAAAGTTATTATTTACATAATCAGCATCAGCAAGGTCTTTTACCTGAATGATGGACCGGATTTTGTCCCCGCTTTGTATATTGATCAGGTTCTGTATCGGCCTGCCTTTGGAAGTCTTATTCCCCTCTGGAATGGCATACGTTTTCAACCAGAACAATTTCCCTTGATCGGTGAAGATGAGCAAATAATTATGCGTGCTGGCTGTGAAGATATACTCGGTAAAGTCATCTTCCTTTGTGCTAACACCGCGGGAGCCCACACCTCCCCTACTTTGGGTCCTGTATTCGGTTAGCACCGTTCTTTTAATATATCCATGATGACTCAATGTTATCACCACTTCCTCATTGGGGATCATGTCCTCATAGCTGAAATCCTCGGCATTGTGCTCAATGGTAGTTCGGCGTTCATCATTATACCGCTCCTTCATTTCAGCGAGTTCGTCCTTGATCAACTGCATCCTTTTATCTTCATTGGCCAAAATCTCTTTCAGCTCTTCTATGAGGTTCAGGAGCTCATCATATTCCTTCTGAATTTTCTCCCTCTCCATTCCGGTGAGGCGTTGCAGCCTCATGTCCAAAATGGCCCTGGCCTGGATTTCTGAAAGTTCGAATTTCTCCATCAGTCCATTCCTGGCCGTTTCCGGATCACGGGAATTCCTGATCAAGGCGATCACTTCATCCAAATGATCCAAAGCCACAAGGTATCCCTCGAGGATATGGGCACGTTTTTCAGCCTCCCTTAATTCATATTCCGTCCGCCTGATGACTACCTCATGCCTGTGATTCACGTAGTGTACAATCAGTTCCTTGAGGTTTAGGGTGTAGGGCCTTCCCTTTACCAAGGCCACATTGTTCACACTAAAGGAGGTCTGAAGCTGCGTATGTTTATAAAGATTGTTCAACACCACATTGGCAACGGCATCCTTTTTAAGTTCATACACAATACGCATCCCTTGGCGATCAGATTCATCCCTGATGGCAGAAATGCCTTCCAATTTCTTGTCATTGATCAGTTGGGCAGTTTTCTCCACCATACCTGCCTTATTGACTTGATAGGGGATCTCATTGATCACAATCATTTCCCTGCCGTTGGCTTTGGTCTCTACGGTGGCTTTCCCCCTGAGGATAATCCTTCCCCTGCCTGTCTCAAAGGCAGATTTTACCCCACTGTATCCATAAATAATGCCCCCGGTGGGAAAATCGGGGGCAGTAATATGTTCCATTAATCCCTCAATTGAGATTTCCTTGTCATCAATGTACGCAGTGATACCATCTATCACTTCCCCAAGATGGTGGGGCGCCATATTGGTGGCCATGCCCACCGCTATACCGGATGCCCCGTTTAACAAAAGTGCCGGGATTTTGGCGGGAAGAACCACGGGTTCTTTGAGGGTATCATCAAAGTTAAGTTGAAAATCAACGGTTTCCTTATTGATATCCACCAACAACTCTTCGGCAATACGCTTTAACCGTGCCTCTGTGTATCGCATGGCTGCGGGGTTGTCACCATCCACGGATCCAAAATTACCCTGAGGGTCTACAAGCGGGTATCTTAGGGACCAATCCTGAGCCATCCTCACCAATGTTTCATATACGGCAGAATCACCATGCGGGTGATATTTACCCAATACCTCTCCTACGATTCTGGCGGATTTTTTATATGGCTTGTTATGGGTGACGCCCAACTCTTGCATTCCATATAATATCCTGCGGTGGACGGGCTTTAAACCATCTCTTACATCGGGAAGCGCACGTGAAACAATAACCGACATCGAATAGTCGATATAGGCACCGCGCATTTCATCCTCAATATTGATGGGTATGATGTTCTCTTTCTCTCCTTGAGCCATACTTTGGATTACCTCTTAAAATTCCTCATTTTAAACGGCAAGGTACAAAAAAGAAAGGGTTAATAAAAAACAAAATTTTCCCTAATACCGAATCCATTGGTATTTAATTTATATTCATGGACTTAAAAAGTCCAAATTTTTAGATAGCCTTAATACCATTGGCCTATTTTTCTATTCTGCATTCGCCAAATTGAACTCCCCCTGTATTCTACCCCATTATGTAGGTGTTTCATGACCACCCCACAACCGGGCACCTTGCATCGTTTGGTGCCGGGCAACCTAACATTTACCCCAAACTGAATCATAAATAAATCCTGATTAATAGACTGCACCTCAGATTGTTCAGGTAATTGATAAGAAAATGCTCTTCTTCCCCAAGTTGGTCGAATAAAGGCATTGGTATATTCAGAGAAATCCCGCTCTATCCTCAAACCTAGGGCATAATAAGGTTCTTGGGGTTGGGCATGTTCATCAAAACCCCTTCGCATAAACAATTGACCATATTCCCCCTCTAGGATAAAGCGCCAAGGATAATCTTGCTTCATCCTTAATTTACGTTCAGATTGCATTAAATGATTGCTTCCCCCATATCGCTTATATTTCCAATTTAAAAAGGCCCTTCTTTTATTGGCATCGTATAGGATAAGTCCCGCAGTGGCAAATAAGCGGTCCATCACATAATTGTTGTCCTGAAATTCAAACCTATAATCTCTTTCCCTCAATGGGTTCATGGAACCCCATTCACGACCATAGCCCGCTCCTAATACCAGCATTTCAAATAAGTTTAGCCTTACTGCTGCATGTACGGGAACACTCATTTGGCCCAAACTGAAATTAACGGTATCCCCCGCCTCTACATCCATAGGGTTATCAGGCAAAATCGAATATACGGGGTATTGAATTGGATTATTACTGTTGAATTGTAGCTGATTACGTTGATAAACTCCTCCTGCCCCTAACTCAAAGGAGAAATTACTGACCATGTTTCTGAACACGTTACCAAGCTCACTTTCACTTTTGCGTCCCCTAATTTTTCTTTCTATGCCAAAAATATCCTCATCCTGTGCAATAGTCTCAGTTATAAAAGATACCCCTAATAAAATGGTAAAAACACTAACGACACCAAGTTTTCTCTTCATAACCGCTGCATTCATTGCTTCCTTCTTAGCCCTAGTTACACTATAATATGCTCATTTAGGTTAACGTCCAAAAATAAGAAAACCCTCTATTCTAAGAGGGTTTTTTTATAAAAGAATATTTAAAGTAAGCGCATTACTCGCCTTCGTCTGGATCTACTTCATCTTCAGAGGACCTTTGCTCTTTGAGCTCGGCTTGTAGGTTATCCACTTTTTCCTTGATTTCAGGGTTCTCCTTTATGGCTTTATTCACTTTGTTATAGGTGGCGACACCTAGCATTTCATCGTTTTTGATAAGGTCGATTTTAAGATCCCGAACCTCATCTGCAAGTGAGCTCATGAAATTCATGATCTCCTCATATGCTTCTTTTTCTTCTTCGGTAACCTCGATTTCTGCCATTTTCTCATCGTCGCCCCAAGAAGCTTTTATTTCATTGTACCTGGCTGCACCATCGATGGTTTCATTGTTTCTGATCATGTCGATCAGTTCCTCATTCTTCTGTTCATAAAAGGCAGCCACAGAATCCTCCATTACCGCAAATTTCATGAGCTCCTCATCGGTAATTTCTTCTTCGTCCATCTCGGCTTCCTCTTGGGCAATAACCGGGTTATACCCAACAAAGGCAAATAAAAGGAACGCAATCACAAGTAGGTTTTTCATACTGATACTAATCTATTTGAGAGTTTAATTATCTACTAAATTACTTCAGATTTACTTTTAATACAAGAAATTATTCAAAAACTAAGCCATAATTTATATGTGAGGTTCAATTATTGCATCTAAACAATATTTTTTAACCTTTTAATGGTTCCCTTGGGATTTTTCGAAGAAAACACAAAGCTGCCAGCTACTAAAATATCGGCTCCTGCTTCCATTAATGCCTCGGCATTATCCATGCTCACTCCTCCATCTATTTCCACTTTTGCCATTGAGCCCTGGGCGTCCATTAGCTTTCTTAGTTTTTTGACCTTGTCGAAAGTATTCTTTATAAATTTTTGTCCACCAAAACCTGGGTTAACAGACATTAAACATACCAGGTCCAACTCTTGGATGATTTCCTCCAAAGTACTTACGGGACTGTGGGGATTTAATGCCACACCCGCCTTACACCCCAGGGACTTTATAGCGTGCACGGTTCGGTCAAGATGCTTGCAAGCTTCCATGTGCACCGTCAAATGGGCAGCTCCCGCCTCTTTGAAACTTTCCAGATATCGATCTGGTTCCACAATCATTAAATGAACATCAAGTGGTTTAGTGGCATGCCTGGCAATTGCCTCTACCACGGGCAGCCCCATTGAAATATTTGGAACAAATACCCCGTCCATGATGTCCACGTGGATAAAGTCTGCTTCCGAGTCATTGATCATCTGAACCTCTTTCGCAAGATTGGCGAAATCTGCGGCTAGAACGGAAGGTGCTACTAGGGTTTTCATTTATAGATAAAATGCGTTTTAGCTGGATATTGATAAGGAGCACAAAAAAAGTAAAATAATAATGGAAAACCTTACCTTTTCAGCAACTTTACTACTTTCGATTGTGAGGAGTCCTGAAGTTCAACCATATATAGTCCCGGGGAAAGTCCTTCCAAGCTTACCTCAAAGGGGGCCTGATGCCCATTTCTAGCCAAAAGCCATTGATTGACCATTTTTCCTTTCGGGGTTATCAACCTCATGGTACAGGTGACACCACTTCCATGGCGTATGAACAAAATATTTCCATCCATGGGGTTGGGGTAAATGATTGTGTTTTCACCGGCAATAATTGGCTCCTCCCCCTGAATCACCCCATGTTGAAGCCTTACAAAATTGGGAATCCCGTATCCCAATTCCATGTTGGGTTGATCCCAATTATGCCCACTGCCTAATAGGGCTTCCTTGATTTCTGCTCTGCTCATCTCTGGGTTGGCCTGCCACACTCCCGCAGCCAAGGCGGCAATCTGAGGGGCTGAAAAAGAGGTGCCGCTGGCAGTGCTCGGCCCGTTTTTAGATCTCCATAGGGTTACACTGGTGCCAAACGCTACCAGTTCCGGTTTAATCCTGCCGTCTGCTGTGGGGCCTATAGAACTAAAAACGGCTTTCTCCAGGCTGTTGGTCACTGCCCCTATCGCCAGGACCCCTTCTGCATCAGCAGGTGCGGTGATGGTTCTCCAACTTAAATTTCCTTCATTACCCGTACTTGTCACCACCAAAATCCCCTTTTTTGCCGCCATGCCTGCACCTATGGAAATAACTGCCGTCTTACCGTCAAGGTCCTCCTTGGTGTAATTCATGTCCACATCGTCAAAAAAATTATAACCTAAAGAGCTATTGATAATATCCACCCCCAAACTATCGGCAAATTCGGCAGCCTTCACCCAATTGTATTCCTCTACCCTAAATTCGGACTTAACATCTTCGGTGATACAAAGGACGTAACTGGCCTCGTAGGCCCCGGCCACCATTTGGCTTGGTTCAAAGGCGGCTAACAACGAAAGACTGCCGGTGCCATGGCTGTCGGTTCGAAACACATCCTCCGAATAAGGCCTAACAAAATCTCTTATTCCCAGTAATCGGTTTTCATTAAAAAGATGCTGCATCCCGGAAATTTTGTCGGCGTGGAGAAAACCTGCGTCAAAAACGGCTATTTTCACCCCTTTGCCGGCATATCCCTCCGCATGCATTTGGGGTATTCCCAAAATGTCATTTTGAAAATCATAGGAGAAACTTTTAATGAACTGTTTTTCAAATTTCAAATCTCCCTCAATTGATTTTTTCCCACTTTCAACCTTGGGCACTCCTCCCCTAGCCACCAATTCCACTCTGTCCACAAAGGGCAATTCCATGAGTTCATCCTTCACCGTATTTTCCATCTCCACCACGGAGGCATTCAACCAATTGGTATGATACAGGATTTTAGTGACCTTACCCTCAATCTGTTGGATATATTGTTGAGAAACAGGCAGATCTGTACTGTCCACTTCAATCATTTCCCTATATCTTCTCTTGATTGCATCTTCTGTGAGAAACAGTTCAGGTTCATTCAAAGAATAGTCAAGAGTGGGTTTATATTTATAGTGGATGGCATACCTATCTTGTGCCTTTACACCGGATATCCATAAGAAACCTATTATTAGAAACAGTAAACGATTTTTATTCTGCACCATGTGTTAATAGTTTCAAATGAATAAAACGTCCACTTTGTATAATTTGTTCTCCTAGGCATTCACTTCTTGAACAATAATTGAGCACTTCATAATAACTTTCTACCATCCCAATATGTAATGCATAAACCTCAAAACGGTTGTCCCGGATGGTAATTTGATCATCATCCTCTGATTGGACCACCTTCACCACCGCTTCGAAGGTTCTGGAAGCCATGGTGTAGTTTCCCATATGCACGATGGTAAACCATTCGGGATCTAAACTGTTTTTGACATTGCCATCCCACCTAAGCTGGATTGAAGGAGGGTAAACTAATGGAATAGAAATATGGTTGAGTACATTCTTAATCAACCTTCCCCTGCTGAAGATATACGTAAAAGCCATTTCATTTTGCCACTCCAGCCGATTGGAAGAAACCTCTCTATTGATTATAAAAACCTGTTCCCCGACCTCATTGAAGTACTGGCTCACCACTCTATCCCTTACAAAATACCGATTTTCCTCTACATCCCCTTCACCAAAATACACCCTTTCTTCTGCCTCATATACCCAAAATATCCCTACTTGCAGAGGTTGATACACAGAAACAAGAGGCTCCGGGGTTTCCCTTTCGATTTTGCAGTGTTGAAAAACAAGTAGAAAAATTATAAACCAAACGCAATTCCGGCTCATTACCATCCATTTAAATAATGGATAAAAGTAAAAGGTTTTAGTCATAAAACCTCAAACTAACCAGGAGAATAATTTAAGCCGCTTATCCAATTCCCCATTTTTCATAAATATATTTCATATCCCGTATATTTGAAGGCTGACAAAAAAAGACAAAAACTGACTATGGCTTTAAAAACATTCGTGAAAATTGGCAACGTTAATAACCTAAGTGACGCAAGATATTGTGCGGGAATGTATGTAAACCTAATGGGGTTTTCTCTTGAGCCCAACAATGAATATTATGTGGACCCTGTGAAATTCAAGGAAATCACTGGGTGGGTCTCCGGCGTTGGCTTTGTAGGGGAATTCAAAACCACCCATCCTGATTCCATTTTAGAAACGCTTGCCCAATATGAGGGCATTCAAGCCCTTCAGATTGAGGAAGAAGCCCATCTTCAAATGCTGTATAATTCCTCTTACCAACTCCTATTAAAAAAAGACATAAGAACCAACCAAGACCTGGAGAGCCTACAGGCACTGGCAAGCAGCCTTGGTCAAAACCAAATTTTACTATTGTTGGAAGCTGAAAAGAATCCTGACCTTTCGCCTGACATGGGCTTGCTTAAGGCCTTGGCCGGAAAATGCGAAGTCATTCTAGGTTTTGGGTTTGATGCAGGTAATGTGGAGGAAATCCTTAAATCTACAGGAATCAAGGGCATTGCAATGAAAGGCGGGCATGAAATCAAACCTGGAATCAAAGATTTTGACGAATTGGCGGATATATTGGAGGTGCTGGAAGAAGCCGATTAAAACCTTATATTTGCGGCCTGATTGATACAAACCACAAAAAAATGAAAGATTTTATTGCCGAACTCCGCTGGAGGGGAATGCTTCAGGACATGACTCCGGGATTGGAAAATCACCTTAAAGAAGGAATGAAATCGGCCTATCTGGGCATAGACCCCACTGCTGATTCCTTGCATATCGGTCATTTGGTTGGTGTGATGACCTTAGTGCATTTTCAGCGTTCCGGGCACAAGCCTATGGCTTTGGTAGGTGGGGCTACAGGGATGATCGGCGACCCCTCTTTCAAATCTGTGGAACGCAACCTCCTTGACATGGAGACCCTGAACCAAAACATCAATGCCATTAAAACACAGCTCGCCAAATTTTTGGATTTTGAAGGAGATCAGGCAAATAAGGCAGATCTCGTGAACAACTATGACTGGATGGCGCCATTTTCTTTCTTGGAATTTATCAGAGACGTAGGCAAACACATCACAGTGAATTACATGATGGCCAAGGATAGTGTGAAAAGAAGACTTGAAGAAGGCAATGGGCTATCTTTTACGGAGTTTTCCTATCAACTTATACAAGGCTATGATTTTTACTATTTATGGAAAAACAAATCATGTAGCGTTCAGTTGGGGGGATCTGATCAGTGGGGAAACATCGTTACCGGCGCAGAGCTGATTCGCAAAAAAGCGGGTGGAGAGGCATTTGCCCTTACTGTCCCCTTGATCACCAAAGCTGATGGAAGTAAGTTTGGTAAAACCGAAGGGGGAAATGTATGGCTTGATGCCGAGAAAACCTCCCCATATGCATTTTACCAATTCTGGTTAAATGTCTCAGATGAAGATGCAGGCAAATATATCCGAATATTCACCACCTTGGACCAGGAATCCATTCTGCACCTTGAAAATGAGCATCAGGAAGCGCCCCACCTTCGGGGATTACAAAAAGAACTTGCCAAACAAATCACGGTAATGGTTCACGGACAGCAGGAATTCGAGCTGGCACTGAAAGCTTCCAGCATCCTTTTTGGAAAAAGCTCGCTGGAAGACCTCGCAGCCCTGGACGAAAGGACATTTCTGCAGGTATTTGATGGCGTTCCTGTGCTCCGGCTCTCCACTGAACAATTTAAGGCATTGGAGAACACCACCGACTTGTTAGCATTAGATGGGATGATTTTTAATTCCAAAGGGGAGGCAAGAAAAATGATCAAAGGAGGGGGGGTCAGTATTAACAAGGTTAAAATCAACGACCCCAATGCAGAGGTTGCCATGCCCTTGCTTCAAGAAAAATACCTTTTGGTGCAAAAAGGGAAAAAAAATTATTACATCGTAAAGGTGGGTTGATGATGGCAAACCCTTGATCAGAAATATTCAGCCGGGCAAATGAGCGCTTACAGCAGACAGCAAAAGGAAAAAAAAATCATGGAAGCAGCCATCAAGCTGTTTGGAGAGAAAGGTCTGCATCACACAAAAATGGATGAAGTGGCAAAATTTGCCAGAATCAGCAAAGGACTGACCTACTTTTACTTCAAAAGTAAGGAAGAACTTTACCTGGCCATAACAAAAAAAGCCTTCGAGGAGCTAAAAGAAGTTTTTCAACACACCTTTCAAAATGGAAGGGATGAAAGTGGTTTTGACAACATGAATGCACTGGTGAAGAATTTCCTGGCCTTTGCCGAGGAAAAAAAAGTGCTGCACCAGGCCATGGTGGACTTCCTAAGAATGGTGGGCACATATAACCATCCTGAGAGACGCAAGAGTATACCGGAGGAACTCACCAAAAGCACCTATTTCAGGAAACTACTGAATTTGCAATATGACATTCCCTCCATTGGGGTGAGCATCATTTCCAAAGGAATAAGGGATGGGAGCATACGCCCGGAATTACAGCCGGAAACCACTTTTTATCTGATTTGGACCATGCTCTTGGGGTACGAACAGCTTCATGGCAGTATCAACTATGAACCAAAAAGTTTGAAAATCCACGAGGAAGTCTGGAACAATGCATTCCTGAAATTTTTGTTCGAGCTGTTGAAAGGCACACAAAACGCTCATAAATTCCAGCCGGTACAGGGGAAATTATTCTAATTGGCAAAATTAATGTGGTCACATTGGTGTAGGAATTACTCAAAGATTTTATATTGCCAAAAATAGGCACCTTTATTGCCTATGGTTACGAGAAAATTTGTTTCAACCAATAACAGTATAGCGACATGACCTTAGTAATAGGAGCACTGATCATCATTGGAATTATTATTGCCCTGATTTTGATTTTTAGGAAAATCTTTAACAAAAATCCTAAAGAAACCACTGTGGCCCAAGAGATGTCTTCAAAGGAAGTCCTAAAAAAGGAGGTTTCTGAATTTGATACAGCTACAGGAGATAAACCAGAGGAGGGTAAGAAGGAGGACAACCCTGTAGAGAAAAGCGACGATGACAAAGAAATAAGGTAATTCAATATAATCTATTGAAAACCATAATACAAGACCCTTCTTTTTAACGTGTTACCAGAGAAGGGTCTTTTGATTATTTTTGAAAGAACCAATCGAGACCAAGTCAAATGCTTTTTGATCGCCTATTTTTTTTAACCATCGGTTTATTCTTCTGTGTCTTCGTCAGGAAGTTCCACCAACTCCACTTTAACAGCTTGTTTTGATGGGATTACATTACCTCCGGCATTTTCGGCAATATAATAGGTGATTTGAGCCCCAAATAAAAAGATAACCGCCGAATAATATACCCAAATAAGTATGACAACCAAGGATCCCGCCCCACCGTAATAGCTTCCTACGTCAGCATTTCCCATATACAATCCTATCAAATATTTTCCAAGCCCGAATAATATCATGGTAACAAAGGCTCCTAGCCAAACATCCCTCCATCTGACCTTCGCATCCGGTAAAATTTTATACATTAACCCAAAAACCAAAACCAATATGGCTTGAGTCAGTACGAAGTTGGCTATAGTAGCTAAAAAGAGAAGGTTTCCTTCAAATAAATCGGCAAAATGATTGATTACGATAACAATTATCGCATCGGCAATCAGGGAGACCAGGAGCAAAAAACCCATAGATGCCACCATGGAAAAGCTGAGAAGCCGGTTTATGACAAACTTCAGCAAACCCTTACTTGGTTTTGGTTTGATATGCCAAATGTGGTTGATGCTACTTTGAAGTGAAACGAATACTGTAGTGGCCGAAAACAACAGGATCCCAATAGCCAATGCCCTGGCCCATAAGGCCTGTTCTTCCAGGGTGACGCTGGCCATAACCTGATCTAAGGTTTCGGCACTCTCTTTACCTATTAATTCTTCTACCTGGGTTAGCAGTTCTTCTCTCACCTCCGATTCACTGTAGAAGGTGGAAGCAATATTAAGTACGATGATCAAAAGTGCTGGAAGACTAAAAATGGTGTAAAAAGCTGTACAGGCTGCAAAGGTGATGGAATCATTACTGGAAAAATCTTTAATACTATCCACGATCACCTCTATAAAGGTGAATTCTTTTATTCGTTTTATACCTCTTTTAAATTTTCCCATAATAACGACATATAAGTCAATTATTTAATACCTTTTTCGGGATATTTCCCTGTTATTCCCCTGCCAAATTCTTTCATTTCCTCTATTTGCTCCTCCATGTTTCCATTGGGATAAATAACCGGGCCAATACCCGCAAGTTTTCGCTTATAATCCAAAAAACCTACCAAAATGGGTGCACCCGCACCCATGGCGATATGATAAAATCCTGTTTTCCATTTAGGGGCATACCCCCTAGTGCCTTCAGGGGTAACCATTATCACCAATTCTTTGCTGGTTTTCAGCATCTGGGTCATGGCTTCGGTGTAGGTTTGTTTACGTTTTCCCGGAATACGTCTTCTATCTATGGGAATGCCACCCAAGGCTTTGATCAGCCAGCCCAGGGGACCTACCATGATTTCTTTCTTAATTGTGAACCGCACAGGAACATCCATCAGATAAAACGCAGCCCTTGCATAAAGAAGGTCCCAATTACTGGTGTGTGGGATGGCAATTAAGACGGCCTTTTCAATGCCTTTTGGAAATTCACCACTTATTTTCCAACCCGTGATCCAAAAGACCAATCTGGCTAACAGCTTCATCATTCTAAACTATCCATTTTATTGTTCACCAAGGATTCAATTTCCGGCAAATTATCTAAAAATTCCAAAGCCGACTCATAACCTATAGAAAAAATCTCTTTGGTTTTTTTAATTTCCAATACCCCGAACTGAGCCAATCCTATGGGTTCCAGAAAATAGTCACATTGACTTTTCCTACTGTAAACGTTGTAATTCATGGACATAATCACTGTCCTTTCTATGAGTTTTTTGATATTGGTAATGTTTTTTTCCTCAGGAAGGTGATTGCAGTTTACCCCTATGATTTTTTCGCACCTGCCGATCAACGGTTCAACGGGAAGATTGTTGAGCACCCCACCATCCACATAGAATTCTCCTTGGATTTCAATGGGATCAAACATCCCAGGTATACATGATGAGGCCATAAGTGGCTTGATCAGCTCCCCCTGTTCAAAATACCTGGTCTCCCCCTTCTGAAGATGCG
>PXCO01000390.1 GCA_003565295.1 Cyclobacteriaceae bacterium | reverse complement strand
GTTTGAAAAATTTTATTTAGGTTATACCTCCCCGCAAAAGAGGCTTCACTTACATCTGTACTTTCTTTGCCAGATAAATAGTCTAAGCCATTCCGACCTTCAGAGTTTTCAAATTTCTCTAATACAAATTCTTCATATCCTTCTAAATCAAACAGGGATATTGAATTGCCATTATTTATTTTCTGGGATTTGATTTTTACATAGAAGAGAACAGTCTCTTCATTTTTTGAAAATTGAAGATTTTCTTTTATACTAGCTAAATCAAAAATTTTATCATCGAATTTGGTCTTATTTATTTCCTCAAGAGCAATCCTAAAAAGGGTTACTTTAGATTTTGATTTGTAAAAATCATCATAGGATTCACTAAATGAACCTTTGCTGTTTTTAGTTTTACCTATCAAGGATTCTTTTAGCATTTCTAAATTTTTGCTCTCACTGCTTATGCAACACTTTTTTCCTCTTCTTCCCCATAATTCTGTATTCAAATACCTGAATTTTATTGCTGATTCATCTTCAACAAATAATTCTTTTTCATTTTCCAAAATTGATGAGGTTCCAGAATCACAATCCAACAATAATGGAATAACCCAATTTGTTTTTTCGGGATCAAACTTAGGTTCAGAAGTCAATTTTGACCAGATTCCTTTTCCTTCAAGTAAGTATTCTCCTATTCTCTCTAAGGTAGATAACATGAAAATTAAATTTTAATGATGCTTTTAATTTTAATATCTTTCATTTATGAATCCCAAAACTCCCCAAAACCCCTTCACCAAAGACCCAGAAGCAGAATTAGCTAAAAGGCTAAAACATGCCAAATCCTTGACCAGGGAGGAATTCCTCAAAAGGTTGGAGGAAATCCAGAAAAAATCCAAAGACTCAGGAAAACCCTGATCAGTTCCGAATACTTTCCGCCAAACCATGCCTAAAAATCCCCGCTCAAAAATCCCCTTCGACGACAGGAACCTTCCCATAAATTCCATGTCCAAAGAAAGAATGGATGAATTGGAAGAAAGATTTGCCCCGTATGTCGAAGAGATCAAACATAGGCTGCGTGCCGAGTTTGAGGATCGGAGGAAGGCTTCCCATAGACCTTGATCAGTTTTTTCCATAGAACGGTTATACTTTTTACAATGAACCCCTTCGCCAAAACCCCTTCTCCGAACTGGATATAAGGCTAGAGCATGCCATGCCCCTCCGCAGGAAGAGTTTTTAAAGATTCTGCGGCAGTTTGAAAAGGAATTAGTGAGGGGAAAAGCCCTGATGTCTCCCTTTTTCCCTAAAGTTGGCTTTGTCCAAAGTTAAGGAATGCCTTTCCCAAAAAAAATACCCCGATCGGGGTATTTTTAGGGTATAAACAGGTAGTGTGCTTGTAAATAGTGATAAATTCTGTTGATATCTGTTAGTGAAGTTTTGTCGGACCCTATTGAGCGGATTTGCAATCCTTAAACTGTACCCCATGCCGAATCAAACCCCTCCCCTTACTCCCATACCCATGATAAAGCCTTCCCCAAAACAAACCCTCCAGGTTTCGAAAACCTGGAGGGTTAAAGAACACACTTCCTGGAGTTGGCCTTTTTGCCTACCTATTGTTTTATCTTAGCCCCAAAACTGCCAGGTTCTTCTTAAATTTTTTATCTTTGCGCCCTAAAATAGCGCAAGTTATACAGCAGTTTTATGAGTCAAGAAGTTAGGGTTCGATTTGCCCCCTCTCCCACAGGGGCCTTACATATTGGAGGAGTGCGTACGGCTTTGTACAATTACCTCTTTGCCAAAAAGCAGGGGGGAAAGTTCCTGCTACGAATAGAGGATACTGATCAGGCCAGGTTTGTGCCCGGTGCCGAGGATTATATTAAGGAGGCCCTGGACTGGATGGGCATAAGCCCGGATGAAAGCCCCTGGCATGGGGGACCCCACGGACCCTACCGCCAATCGGAACGTAAATCCATATATAAGGAATATGCCATGGACCTATTGGAAAAAGGCCATGCCTATTATGCCTTTGATACGGCGGAAGAGCTGGACGCCATGCGGCAGAGGCTTACCGCCGCCAGGGTGGTTTCCCCACAGTATAACTCCATTACCCGCACCCAAATGAAAAACAGCCTTACCCTGCCGGCAGATGAGGTGAAGGCAAGATTGGAAGCAGGAGAACCTTATGTGATCCGGGTGAAGATCCCCCGCAAAGAAGAAGTAAGGCTGCAGGACAAGGTAAGGGGCTGGGTAATGGTCCATTCCAACACCCTGGACGATAAGGTATTGATGAAATCCGATGGCATGCCCACCTACCATCTTGCCAATATCGTGGATGACCATCTTATGAAGATTACTCATGTGATTAGGGGAGAAGAATGGCTTCCTTCCGCTCCCTTGCATGTGTTGCTATACCGGTTTCTAGGTTGGGAGGAAAGTATGCCCACCTTTGCCCACCTGCCCTTGTTGCTTAAGCCTGACGGTAACGGAAAACTTTCCAAGCGGGATGCCGAGAAGCATGGCTTTCCGCTGTTTCCCATGAGCTGGACTGACCCGGATTCTGGCCAAGTGGCAGACGGCTTCAGGGACCAGGGTTATCTACCGGAGGCTTTGGTCAACTTCCTGGCCTTTTTAGGCTGGAACCCCGGTGACCACAGGGAGCTATTTACCCTGGAGGAATTGGTGGAGGCTTTTACCCTGGAAAGAATTGGCAAGTCGGGAACGAAATTTGATATCAATAAGGCGAAATGGTACAATGAGCAGTACCTTCGGAAAAAGTCCGATCATGAACTGGCGGCCTATTTAACGGCCGATCTTAAGAAAGAAGGCATTCAAATCCCGCAGGACAATGCTGAAAAAATCGTATCTGTGATGAAGGAAAGGGCCACCTTTCCCGCGGATCTTTGGAAAGAAGGCAGGTTCATGATTTTTGCTCCTGAAACCTTTGACACTCAGGTGGCTGAAAAAAAATGGAATGCCGATGCGGCAAAGGTGTTGACGGCCTATTCCGAAAAACTGGAGGCACTGCAGGAGCCGCTAGATGCTGCGACTGCGAAAGAGCTACTGGCCGTTTCCGCCGAGGAATGTGGTGTGAAGCTGGGCAAGGTAATGCAGGCCGTTAGGCTTGCCATTACGGGTGTGGGGGCAGGCCCTGACCTTATGCAGGTCTTTGAGATATTAGGCAAAGAAGAACTAATCAAAAGGATAGGTTTTTCGTTAAAGACATTAGGGATAGCAGGCTAAATCACAAACAGTCATTTGCCTGCACCACTAAACAGGAATTACAATGGCAAAGAAACCGAAAAAAAAGGAAGAAAACCCTAAGGTAAACCCCGACTTGGATGGATTTAAAATGAACATCAATTCATTTGGGGAAATATCCAGCTCCTTTCCCATCGATAAAATCAATGAGTTCTTGAATAAGAACGTGGATGACAAAAAACTTAGGGATAGGGAAGACCTGGATAAGATAAAAAAGAAGAAAGATTGATGCGGAAGTCCTCCTCTTATGCGTAAGTTTTTTTTCCTGACCCTGCTCGTGTTGCTGGGCCTGGGGCATTATGCCTTTGCTCAGACTAGCATAGGTTTCAGGGGTGGGTATACGAGCAGCTCTGCTACCTATAGGATTACCTTAGGGAGTTTCCCCAGGACAGTCACAGGGGTGGAGGCACAAACTTATTCCTTCGTACTTGAGCAGTTTTTTGAGAAAGGGGCAGGTGCCCAGATTGAGTTTCAGTACATGACCACCGGGTTTTCGGGTACCGATACGGTGAATATCGGCAACGAGACCCGGTTTGATTACCTGAAAATCCCCATTTTATCGAATTTTTACCTGGGAAACAAGGGAAGGTTTCATATCAAGCTGGGGCCCCATGTGGGCTATATGTTAAATGCCAGGGATATCTCCAGGGAAATGGAAAGTGACTTGGTGATACCCACCTATGCCCAACCGGGAGATGAGGTGAACAGGCTGATGTATGGGCTTACGGGAGGAGTAGGGGTTTCCAAACTTTTTGGAAGAAACACCATTCAGGGTGAAGCCCGCTTTTCCTACGAATTTGGAAGGCCGGAGGCCCAAAACCGTATTTTTGATCTCCAATTTACCCAATTGGAGTTTTCAATTGCCTATTTGTTTATGATAATCAAATAGGGTTATTCAGAAATCCACTTTGTAATAAAAGATGGGTAAAAAACCCAACTGGTAATTTTGTATCACAGATTGCTCGGGATCAGGATTTTGTAATTCATTGGGTGACCAGGTGAGATTTAGGATATTGCGGGTATTAAACACGTTGATCAGATCAAGGGCGATTTCGTGACTTAGCCTGGGGCTGTTGATGCGGTAATTAATCCTAAGGTCTGCCCGAAAGTAGGGGTCAAACTGAAGGGAATTTCTACCCTCATCGGTAAAGATAATGTTCTGTTGTTCCAATGTGCGCTGCATATCCACGGGGCCAAATCGTCTGCCTCCAGCGGTGGTGAGGTTGGTGCCCACACCAATCAGTCCTCTTTTGGTATCAAATTCCTTAGTGGCCAGAAGGTTGAAGGCATAGTTGCCGTTGAATTCAGTGTCCCTTAATACCCCGTCACTTCCCCTGTATTTGGATTCAAATAGGGAGCCTGTCACCAAAAACATATATCCCTTGCTGTAGTATTTTTCCAAGGTGAGCTCTACCCCGTAATTTTCACCGGTACCTTCATTGACCAATCCCACCTCGGGAAACAGCCTGTCAAAACTTGCTCCTGTGTTTAATAGCGAAAATGAGGAGCTTCTATGCTCTACAGGTACCTGAGTAAGGTGCTGATAATAGGACTCCAGTTTCATCCGGATTTGCTGACCGAGGATTTTCTCATATCCTGCCACCAGGTGCTTGGACCGGGTAAAACCCATGTTTCTGTTGTGTTGTTGCGTCCCAAGCGCTGGCCGCTCCATATCGGTAAATTTATAAAAATAGGTGTAGGGTGTTTGGATCTGACTGTGGAATCCCATGCCGAAGTTTAGGGATTGTTCGTTGGGCAGGCGCCAGGTCAAACCTGCTCTGGGCTCAATGGGAGACCAGGCGTTGCCCAGAGAAAAATACTGGCTGTGAAGGCCCGCCACAAAAGAAACTTGATCGTTTAGTCTGTGTTTCCACTGAACGTAAGGTTGGGCAAGTACGGCAAGTTCGCCGGAAGTATCCCACCGGGTAGCCCAGGGGGTGGTTTCGAAACCCATTCCATTTCCGGGGAAAATGTTCACTCTACGAGCCGAGTCGCTGAAATTAAACTGGTAGATGTCGTTTTGGAATCCGTAATTGAGGGTGTTTCTATTGTCTATTTTTTTGAAAAAACTCAACACCTGGCTATACTTATTGGTAGAGAAATCGAACCCCAGCACCTGGGGTAGAGCCTCTATGTCGATATACCCATCCGGTTTTCGCTGACCGACGATAAAGAAATGTTGAGCACCTACGTATTCTTGTGAGGCTGCCAGTGTGGCCTTCATATAGGTATTGTTGGGAAGAATATGCTCGTAGGAGATTCCAACCACTCCCATCCTTGAGCCGAAGTATTGGTCCCTGTCCGTATCTCCGTACAGGTCTCTTTCGTCTACGTGCAAATTGGAGGCAAGGATGTCTATATCGCTTGTGCCGCCTACCCCAAAAACGGAAAGGGTTCCTTTGTTTTTAAGGGGAAAATTAAACTTAAATGCCAGGTCTTGATACCTGGGCACAGCGGTGGTTCCCACATCAATACCCAGTCCCGAAAAAAGCTGTAAGCTCGAATACCGGTATCCCAAAAGGTAGGAGGATTGGGTTTCCTTGTCCAGCGGGCCTTCCATGAATAACTCTGCACCCATAAAGCCTAATTGGAAGCTTCTTTCATGGTTTTCGTTATTTCCTTTTCTGAACTTCAGGTCAAATACCCCGGATACGGTATTGCCATATTCCGCGGGAAATGCACCGGTGTAGAAATCTGAGTTGGCCAAAATTTTATTGTTGATGATATTCACGGGCCCTCCTGCTGTACCGGCGGCACCAAAGTGGTTGGGGTTGGGGATGTTCACCCCTTCAAGCTGCCAAAGCACAGACCCCGGTGCATTCCCCCGGATCACAATATCATTCCTGGAGTCATCTGCCCCTTGCACCCCTGCAAAATTGGAGGCCATACGGGCTGGGTCGCCCCTGCTTCCTGCATAGCGGTCGGTTTCTTCTACCGTAAATGCTCTGGCACTCACTACAGCCATTTCATTTTGAGCTTCTCCGCTGCGGGTGGCCCTTACTTCCACATCAGCCAGGGATACAGCCATTTCTTCCATCTCCACATCCAGGATAAGTTCCTTGGAAGAAGTCAATATGAGGTTGCTTCTTACTACTTCCTTGTAACCCAAAAGTGAAAACCTTAAGGATTGCCGTCCTATGGGTACTTTTTCCAATCTGTATCTACCCTCTTCATCAGTAACTGTTCCCAGGGGCTGTTCTTGTTCGCTGCTTTCGAGAAAAACCGAGACCCCCGGCAAGGGGTATTTGCCATCGGTGTCAATCACCCTTCCGCGTATGGTTTGCGTCATGTTTTCCTGAGCAAGCAACGGAAGGCTCGCCAGGGTCATCCAAATGCATACAAACCAAATCTTCATCATAAGGATTGGGGCTTAAGAATTATAAATAGGGAACCGGACATAAATAAAATGGCAAATACGGGTATATATACTCATGCGAGATTCTCCCGAATCAATCCCGTAGCCATCGGGGCATCCCGGTGTGTGACGTGCTCGTCATGCTCGATTTCATTTGAAAAGATACCGTTCTTACAAGACAAAATCAATGGAGAAGGCCGGAATGAGTAAAATAAAATTTTTGCGTTTGCCAAAAACACAGCCTTAGGCAGGATCACCTAAAAAGGCATTTTTGTGGATTTTTTGCCAAAGTGTTAGTTGAATTCCATTAGTTTTGAACATGATTACAATCTACACTGATGGCGCGGCAAAGGGAAACCCCGGAAAAGGGGGTTATGGAACCGTTTTGATGTACAAGGGACATAGAAAGGAACTTTCGGAAGGTTTCAGACTCACCACCAATAACCGCATGGAACTGCTGGCGGTGATCAAAGGCCTGGAAGCACTCAAGGTGGAGGGTATTCCGGTCACCATATATTCTGACAGTAAGTATGTGGTGGATGCCGTGGTGAAAGGTTGGATTTGGGGTTGGCAGAAAAAGGGATTCAGCGGTAAGAAGAACGTGGACTTATGGAAGAGGTATATTCCCTTGCATCTCAAATACAAACCGACCTTTAAATGGGTGAAAGGGCATGCCGGTAATATAGAGAACGAGAGGTGTGACCAATTGGCTGTAAATGCCGCAGAAGGGCCGGATTTGAATGTTGATTTTGCGTTTGAAGCAGAAAGAAACAATAAGTAGCAAATAGGGGAAGGAAACTATGGCCAACAGCTATTTCCAATTTAAGCAGTTCAGGATAGAGCAAGGGCAGTGCGCAATGAAGGTAAGCACGGATGCCGTGGTGCTTGGTGCCGCCGTTACACCGTCTTTGAAGGTTTCCGCCGCGTTGGATATAGGCTCAGGCACCGGGGTATTGGCTTTGATGATTGCTCAGAAATTTCCTGAGGCACGCATTGAGGCAGTGGAATTGGATAGGCAAGCTGCGGATCAGGCTACCGAGAATTTCCGAAATAGCCCTTGGCCGGAGCGGGTAACATTAATTCATGAGGATTTTATTAGTTACAAGCAAGCTAGGTCAAGGTCTTATGACCTTATCCTCTGCAACCCCCCTTATTATCCCGGTCATCTAAAATCACCGGATCAGCGGAAAAGCCTTGCCCATCACCAGGGAACATTGAACCTCAATCAATTGCTTGAGGGGGTGGCGGCATTACTCCGGGAAGAAGGGCAGTTTTGGGTGGTGCTTCCTCCGTTCATCATGGATGAATTTCAGGTACAGGCAAAAGGACTGGGCTTATTTCCTTGTTTTTGCTTAGAGCTATTTGACCATCCCGGTTCAAAGGGATTAAGGAAGATAATGGCATTTGGGAGAAAGGAATTTGACCGACTTCCGGATAGCCGTATGTACATAAAAGACGCACTACGAAATTTTACACCCTCTTATCAATCCTTCCTCAAGGATTTTATGCTTTATTTTTGAATGTATCGGTCAGGAAATTATAAAATGGTGCTTTTTTTGTAGTGAATTTGTGATTTTGTTGACTTGATTAACCATTTTTGATCTATGATTGTAAGAAGAAACATCAGGTTTAGTCTGATTTTACATTACGTATGGAAACAATTGCTCTACTACCTATTGTTGTCCACTGCCGTGTATGTATTGCATGACTTTTATGGTGTTTATTTCTTCGATGTTCCCTCTTACACCATAGCTGCCTTGGGTACGGCACTTGCGATCTTTTTGGGTTTTAAAAATGATCATGCTTATGACCGGTGGTGGGAGGCCCGAAAGATATGGGGGCTGATGGTGAATTACAGTAGGGCCTGGACGAGACAGGTCACCACAATGGTTATCCCCAATTCTTCTGAAAGCCAAGGAGAGGTGGAACACCTACAGACCCGCTTGACGTATAGGCACATTGCATTTGTGAATGCCTTAAGGGTGTTTTTAAGAAAACCCCATGCTTACAATAAGACCTCGCAAAAGGAACTTTACGAGGATGAGAACACCTACAAAGACACTCAGCCTTTTCTTTCCAAAGATGAGTACAAAGAGTTTTGTAGTAAGGATAACCCTCCCAACTTTCTGTTGCAACGCCAAGGGGAGGATTTAAAATTAGCTTATCAAAAGGGCTGGCTCAGTGATTACCGTTTTGTGAAAATGGAGGAGACTCTGGTGGACTTTAATGATATACAGGGGATGAGTGAGCGGATTAAGAATACACCTCTTCCCAGACAATACACCTATTTTTCCAGGGTCTTTGTATTGATTCACTGCACCCTGTTGCCCCTGGTGTTCATCAGCGATCTGGGATGGAAGACCATTCCCATTTCCTTCATCGTATCATTTGTGTTCTTAGCCTTGGATTTAATAGGGGAAAGGACAGAAGACCCCTTTGAAAACCGACTTGAAGACACGCCCATGTCTTCTCTAAGCGTCACCATTGAAAGGAATCTCAGGGAACAATTAAAGGAAAGCAAAGAAAGGTTCCCGGAGAAATACGAGGCTGAAAAAGGGATTGTATTCTAAGCAGGCTCCTCTCTTTCCTTAAATTCTATCCCATAGTTTGCCAATTCCATAAGAATGGGCTGGTAGATTTCTTTTAAGGTGGGTAAAAGTAAGCCTCTGCTTTTGAATTTGCCCTTCATAAACAGGTAAACGGCCGCCCCCAGCGGATAACCCACGGTTTTGGCCATGGCTGTTTTTATCTGGTCATCTCCCAAAACTACCAGATCACTCAAGATCTTTTTGGTTTTATCTCCCTGTTCAACGATGAACTGATGTTGCATAAGTACCATGTCCCTGTCTTCAGGTTCCATGTGCCATTTCTTTTCAAGCAGGGACAAGAGAATTTCCGCAGGTGACCCTTTTCTTTTATCAAGTTTTCCTGACTTGAAAAGGCCTAACCAATCAAGCTTGGCAAAGGTTTCCTCATCAATATCCGGGATGAGCTGTTTGATCTTTTCCTGGGGGCTTCTTGAAGGGTCATAGGGAAGAAATGAATTCGTAAGCATAAGAGGGCTGAACCCCTTGGGGAGATCCAGCTCTATGGAATCATCGGTAAGTCCCAGCATTACCAGTACGTCCCAAGCCTTGCAGAAACCCCGATTCCTCAATGTACCCCTGAGTATGGTGGGGATATTGTCAAGTCCGTAAACGGATCTGTAGGAGAGGGAATCCCGGTTTGGATAAGCCTCATAGGTGCCCAGGCCTGGAAATTCCACTGACTCTTTTCGTTTGAAAAGCATGTGATAGGGAATGAACTTTAAATATCCGTTTCTGATAAATGTAGAAACTCCCCTACCTGCTAACACCACATTCCTTGGATTCCAGGTGAACTTGTAATTCCAGGGGTTTCCACCCCTATGCCCCGGAGCTAATAGTCCGCCGCAAAATGACTTGAACAAACTTATATGATGACCGGATGATTGTTCCCTATGTATGATTTTCATGGCAGACATGTGGTCAAGGCCCGGATCAAGCCCGCATTCATTCAAGAAAAACAATCCCTTTTCTTGAATTTCGTCTTCCTTCTCTTTAATGGACTTGTCCGTATAGGATGCTGAAAAGAAATGAGTGTCCAAATCCAGGCAATCCTGAGATACCAAGCCGTGCATAGAGGGGGGAAGCATGGATACAACAACATTTGCCTTTTTTATCCATTTTCTTCGTTTTTCGTTGTCACCTAAGTCTAATCCAATGGCCTTTACATGCTTATGGTCTTTACACCATCTTTGTGCTGAGGTCAACTCCAGGTCAGCCACCGTCAGATTCCAACCTTCTGCCTTGACTTTTTCAGCCAGATAATGGATGAGCACCGGCGTAGATTTTCCGGCTCCTAAAATCAAAATCTCATTCATCTTACTTTCAAATAGTTATCGTTCATAATTTTTAAACCCAGCCCTGCCCGATCCTGAACTAAACTTTGGTTGTATTTTTGTTTACGTAATATTTACTGTTCCGATAACCGTAGGGAAGGTTTTCTGGTTTATATACCTAACATACATGAAACATGTCCTCTTCAAAAAAACTGACATCGGAAAGCACTTTTCTCTACCAATACCCCTTGGAAGAATTATCCAATGAGGTAAAAACACTGATTGAGCGGGCTAAGGAGGCTTCATATCAAGCCTATGCACCTTACTCAGGCTTTAGGGTGGGAGCGGCATTGCTCTTGGACAATGGGGAAATTCTTAAGGCGAACAATCAGGAAAATGTTAGCTTTCCCGTGGGGATGTGTGCTGAACGTATCCTGTTAGGGTATGCGCATGCAAACTTCCCGAATGCAGTACCCAAGAAATTGGCTATTGCGGCAAATCGTTCTGCAGATGCGAATAGCCAGGCTACCGTGAGTCCGTGCGGGATGTGCAGGCAGACCATTAATGAATACGAAAATAAATTTGGGCAAGCCATAGAAATCTATATGTTGGGGCCAAATGAACAGGTATTTTTCGCACCTGGTATTGACGCCCTTTTGCCTTTAAGTTTGATGATCTCCACTCATGAGTGCTTCCTTTCACGCCAATAATGTGCGCTTTACTATAGAAAGCCCTTATTATACCTCCGTTTCTTCGGGAGAAAAAATAGATGAATTATGGTTGGTTTTGCACGGTTATGGACAGCTTGCCGAATTTTTCCTACAGAAGTTCGAGCCCCTATACCAGCCCAATAGGGTATTTGTGGCCCCACAGGGAATCCATAGGTTTTACAAAGAGGGTTTTAAAGGTAGGGTGGTTGCCAATTGGATGACGAAGGTGCACCGGGATGAGGATATTCAGCATTGTAATCAATACCTGAATGCTGTGCTAAAAGATGTGCTTGCACAACATCCCCATGTAAACTCGGTCAATGCATTGGGCTTTTCTCAGGGAGCAGCCACCCTAAGCAGATGGATTGCACAAAATGATCGTATCCTGGACAAAGCTGTATTTTGGGGAGGGGCCATGGCCTATGATTTAGAGGTTAGGCCCTTCTTGGATCGGACATCAAACACTCAAATTACCTTTGCAATTGGAGAGAAGGACCCATTGCTGACCCCGGAGCGACTGTTGGAGCACAAGGACTTTCTACACCGGAAGGGAATTAGTAACATACAGGAAATGTCATATCCTGGATCCCATGAAATAGATATTGCCCTGATGGCACGCCTGATGGAATAAGGACCTAAGGGGTTTAATTTTAAGTTATTCCCAGTTATTTTTTTGTTAACTTGCTTATAGAATCCGAATTTTTCTGAATATTTTCCGTACATTAAGATCAGAAATTGCACCAGAATCCAAAGTTTATGATCACCATTTCCAGCCCCATTCGGTTTTGTTTCTTCTTGTTGCTTTCGGGTATGATAACATCTTGTACAGATCAACCCCAATCTCATGATGTAAAATGGTATAAGGGCAATTTGCACACCCATTCCTATTGGAGCGATGGGGATGATTTTCCCGAACGAATCATGGGATGGTACAAGGAACAAGGGTACCATTTTGTTGCCCTATCGGATCATAATATTTTTGCCGAGGGAGAAAAATGGATCACCCTCCGGGAGGACAGTATTTACCAAAAAGGGTTTGAGGATTATGTGGCAGAATATGGAGAAGATTGGGTAGAGTACGAAGAAGATAACGGTACAAAGCGTGTAAGATTGAAGACTTTTGAGGAGTATGTCCCTCTTTTTGAAGAAAAGGAACGGTTTATCATGATCCCTTCTGAGGAGATCTCTGATGGATTCGAAGGAAAACCTTTACATCTGAACGTGACCAATTTGCAAAAGATTATAGAACCTCAAAGGGGGGAAAGTGTGGTGGATGTGTTGCAAAGAAACATCAATGCTGTGCTGGAACAAAGGAGAGAAACGGGAGAGCCCATGATGGTACATATCAATCACCCTAATTTTCGATGGGCCATCACCATGGAAGATATGATGAAATTGAAGGGAGAGCGGTTTTTTGAGGTATTCAATGGGCATCCGCAGGTACACAACCTTGGAGATGCAGAAAGACCGGGAACGGAAGAAATGTGGGATTTTATCAATATTGCCTACTTGGAAAAAGGTCAGCCCCTACTCTTTGGGCTGGCCACAGACGATAGCCATAACTACCATGTGACTTCAAGCCAGCTTAGTAATGCAGGAAGAGGATGGGTGGTGGTAAGGACAGACAGCCTGGAAATTGGCAAATTGATCGATGCCTTGGAGGAAGGTGAGTTTTATGCAAGTACTGGGGTGGAATTGGAGGATTTCTCCTTTAAGGCAAATCGCTTTGCTGTAGAGGTAGCCCCTCAAACTGGCGCCACCTATACCATTTCTTTTATCGGCTGTAGAAAAGGGGAGAAAGAGGCTAAGCTACTTCATGAGGAACAGGGTACCTCTGCCAGTTTTGAGGTGGGGAAGGACATGCTATTTGTCCGGGCCAAAGTGGTATCTAGCCTTCCACCCGATAATCCCATAGAAAACATGAGCTCCCAGATGGCATGGCTTCAGCCGGTTAGGCCAGAGTAATCAAATTGCCTGCAGCATCCATCGGCAAAAATCTTGCATGGTTGGCAGGACGTCCCATAACAATGTCCATGCGCCAATGGAGGTTTTCGGGGTGACTTTTTAGGGAAAAATATACTCTGCTTTGGGGAGGCATTGAATACATACAGGAAACACAAAAAACTTCAACGGATTCCACACATACTTTACAGTTGAACCAATTTTCTAGCAGTTGTATGATCTCGGGATCACTGTGTTCTTCTGGAAGCCGAGAAAGAAAATCGTTAATGTAATTCCCCGCCTCTTGCATATCACCAACACTTACTGCAGAACAAAATTGGGCATTGTAAGAGCAAGGAATATCCTCATTATGACAAGCAAACATCAGGAGCAGCAATAGGGGAATGAGGAACCTCATTGAAAATGTTTTATTGACTGAATAAATGATTACGACGAATTGATGACCAAGGTTTTCTCCAACTTGTTTTCGAGGTAGCCATGTAAGAAACAGTTTTTTGCTGAAAGCTTTTTAATTTCGATATTAGCAGCAACGTTTAAATTAACAATACTATCCCAATGGCCTTTGCGATGAAATGCATCAAGCAGCTTTCTTTTGCGTTGATATTCTTACCCATAGTCTTTTTTGCTAGTGCATGTGAGGAGACAGATAAGGAAAAGCCCGAATATGTGCTGAGGTTTGGCCACCTTGCCAACAGGGACCATGGCTGGCACAAGGCAAGTCTTAGGTTTGCGGAAGAGGTGTATAGGAGAAGTAATGG
>PXCO01000015.1 GCA_003565295.1 Cyclobacteriaceae bacterium | reverse complement strand
CCAAGCGCAACAGGCCTTATGGCATTTTCGACTAAATTATTATCTATTTCTAACTGCCCGTCGTAAAGGTAGTTGGATAATTCGGCCCACCTGTTGGCACTGTATAGAAGGGCTTTTCCGATAGCCTCACGGGGTTTTATAATTTCCAGACGCTCCTTTATCCATGCCGCCATTTCGTTGATCACCGGAAGGGATCTTTCAAGCCTAAGTGTTTTGCGGGCTTCAGTGGCAAGCTTTTTTTCTTTAGCTTCCCGCTCCACTTCATAGAGCTGACCTATATAGGTGAGTGCCTGCTGTGCCGTTTTTTCGTCGTTTGACATTGCTTCAAAAAACTCCCTTCTGGCATGTGCCCAGCAGGCAAGATGGATGACGTCCTTTCTGGCGCCGGTCTTTTTATATCCGGGATAACCATCGGTCTGTAGATAGCCTTTGAAGCCGCTGAGCATATTTTCCATGTTTTTCGCTTCACGAGTAGGCCTGTAGTCAAAAAGCACGGTACCGTTCAGGGGGCTGTGGTAGACCCAGTAATAGCCCAGATGACAGGACTTTTTGCCCGGGTTTTCCAGTACCCTGATGGTTGTCTCATCCGCCTGAAGATAGCCCATCGATTTAGTGTCTTCAAGCAGGCAGTCATATAAGGGTTCCAGCCGTTCCAGGCCCTGTCTTGCCCATCCCTCTATCGTGGAGGGGGCAATCGGGATTTTCTCCCTTTTGAACTGCTGAATCTGCCTGTAAAGCGGCAGGGGGTCCATGTATTTGCCCACCAGTATATGTGCCAGCAGCCCGGCCGAGGGGATGCCCCTGTCGATAATCCTGGTGGGCAGCTGTGCTATCTTTACCCCGTTCTCGCTGTACCTGTCCCTGGGGGCATATTTGTAGCGGATAAACCTTTTGATGAAAAACCTTGCGGGAACAAAATCGAGTTCCTCGGTTACTTCTTTTCCGATGCAGACCATCTCCGAAAGGTCACCATCCGGATGCAGTTCGACTTCTTCCACAGGAAGATGCTCCGGCAGGGGCCTGCGCCCTCTATGGGAGGTTTTCCTGTCGCTCCGGAGTCTTTCTTTCTTTTTTTCAAACTCCGCTGCCTGTTCCTGTTGTTTTTCGGCAGGGGCTTCAAAAGGAAGCGACATCTGGTCACTGCTACCCTCAAAACGTTCTCTTCTCTGTCCGAAGGCAAGCCGCCTGAACTTCTCGACAAGGGCCTTCAGGTAGATAGCCTCCTCTTCTTTTTCGCGGATGATACGCTCCCTGTCACCCACAAGGGTGATGAGTTGTTCTTTGGACAGCTGTTCCAGGGAGGTTTCCATATTTAAAAATAGGGTGTGGAAAGCACATTTCCACGGATTTTTTATCCACACAGGCTGTGGATAAATCGGAAAAAAAATGGTTTTTTGAAAAAACAGAACAAAATCACCCCATACGGCCTGCAGACGCAGGTAGGCAGGAAATTTATTGACTCAAGGTCAACAAAAAAAGCCCTTTTAGAGGCTGTTTTGGTACCTTTTTTTTTGCTTGTACCCCTGTACTAAGATGCCCTCGGCCATCATGACCAGTTCCGGCCACCGGATCGGGCTACCCTTTCCAACCCTTTCCGGCAGGGTGAAGGTGCCCTGTTCCAGCCGCTTGTAATACTGCACGAAACCGCCCTGCTCCCAGTGAAGCAGTTTGATCAGGTTCCTGCCCCGGTTTAGGAACACATACACCACACCCGATGAGGGGTCTCTGTCCAGGTGGTTACGAACCAGGCCGCAGAGTCCGTCGAAGCTTTTTCTCATGTCCACGGGACTGCCGTAAAGGTAATAACTGTGAGTGGATCCCAGGCTGAACATCAGTAAAAGCGGACAAGATGGGAAACAAGATCCGGATCCGTACTTTCAAGCCGCAGCACCACTCCATTTGGGTAGACAAGCTCTGCCCTGCAATCCCGGACCGGGCGAGAAACGCTGCTTTCGATCTTGTGAAAACCGTCGGGGGCCGCCGTTTCCCTTTTGAGCTTCCTGTACCAGTAATTGAATTTATGGAACCCTATACCCCTGGATTCACTGAAAAGCTTCTGCGTCTGTCCACTGGTTTCATACTCCCGGACCAGCCTTGTCATTTCTTCCCGTATTTTCATAACTTACATTTTTGTTACAAAAATAAAAGGATCCATATTTAGGGGAAACATGCACTTTGTGGGTCGCATACCCTCCAACGGTAGCCTTTAAGGGCGCCTGTCATCGTTGTACAGGTTCCCGAGTTCCGTAAATGAGCCCGGATAGAGTTCACGCCGCCTGAATGACGCCTGCCATACGGACAGTAAACAAGTTTCCTCCGTATTCATCACCGTATACATACCTTTACGGCTTTTGACAGAGTGTGGAACTTTCTCGACCCCTCTTCAGCGGTTACGGTCAGTTCGTCTCCTCTACACCTACCTGATCCCACTCTTGGTGAAATCTTTTCCCAAACGCTCAGTACCATGGCTCTTTACCAAAGCACCTTTGGGTGGTTTGAAGCCCCCTCCTGTAAGGCGACTCCGATGGGTCGGATCCATCATCTCAATTACAGCATGCAGTGAAATTAACATTGCCGATTCACTGCTTCTCGGCACACATAAGCTTAGTGCGGGATTTCGGAGGCGTTTTCTGTCTGCCCACCGCAAAGTTTCTTAGGAGCAAAAATGCTCATTTCTAGCAGTTCAGCCCGCATTACGCTTATTCAATGTTAGGCAATCGTGTTTCTTATTATTCAATTTTTAAAGTTTTATTCGATTCACTATAAAACTCTCCTACGCATAGTTCTGTGTCATTCAATTCTGGTGAAATCATAGATGTGGTAATAATTATTTGGTGTTTTACTTTCGATTCTGAGGAAATCTCAACTAGCTCTTTTTGGAAGCTTTGACTTCGGTCAGGTTGCATCCCCTTGTCTTCAATATTGTCGCAAAGAATGAATCTTGGTAACCGAAAAAACTCTTTCTCCAATGAGGCAAAAAATATTGCAAATCGCACACTGTTCTTCAAGTATACATTGGAACTTTCAGAGAAATTATTTTCGCCATCTAATGCGAATGTATTTCTTTCAAAGTCAAGTTCAATTTTACGACCTGTTTTAAACTCATCTTGACGCCCCAAATCACTATGTAACAATCTTAGAGCATATGACTGAATTATTTGATAGGCACTTTGAAGTCTTTCTCGCTGACTTGATTCTTTGG
>PXCO01000052.1 GCA_003565295.1 Cyclobacteriaceae bacterium | reverse complement strand
CTCATATTTGCCGTGGACGGAAAGTCTCACCTTTCCGCCCATTATTAATAAAATACGATTGGAACGAGGTCAATCCTTTAATAGACACCACTGCAAAATAGCCGATGCACTAGGCGTAACCTTAGACAATCTGGTAAAGGACGGGGAGCACCAAAACATCGACAACGATGCCCTCAATAGACTTCAATTGCTCGATAAACTTGACCCCAGGGACAAGGACCATCTGTACGCCCTTATGGACGCTTTCTTCGCAAAACATAAAATGGACAGCCTTTTGCTGTAAATAAAAAAGCCCGGACTTGCCGGGCTTTTGGTTTAACTCTATTTCTTTCGTTTCAGAACAACGTCTTTGTATTTCAACTTATTCTTATTGATTAATTCGAACCTGTGCTCCCGTTCGCTCATATACCCACTTGACAGCATTTCATACTGATTCTCATTTTCTTCGCATTTCAATAATAACATATTTGATTCATATAATATGTCCCATTTCCCTTCACACCTTGGGCTATAATCATGTCCCCTTATTTCAAAGTAAAATGAATTATCAGTTTTCAATTCTAAGGTATATTGCACATATGTTCCTCTAGTAAAAGCTGATTGCTTTGCATAGAACATACCTATTAAGCTATCTGAAGATAACTCTCTGGAACTAATACATGAAAAACATACTAGGACCATTGCCAGAATGGGAAATCGAGATATCATATCCTATTTATTGTAATGAATTGTTGGAACAATTGTTTTTAGAGTTGCACCGGCTGGATATGTTCTTAAAGTGCTTTTTAAGTGCGGGTAAGCTCTAATTAAACCATCTCTGTTTGTGTTTATATTTACAAGTGATTCCCCTGTATTAGCGGTGCCGCCTGGCCTATAGGGCTGGTTCCCTCCAGGTTCAGTAATCCCCTGCACCCATCCTGGTGTTATTTGGCTAGATGATTTAAAATTCCCAACACTGGAGGGGTCATAAGCCCATTGTGCCTTGTACCCAGCTACTTCATCATATATATCTTGCGCTAGGGTTGCTCCCGTACTGGAGTCAAAAGCTATATCACCGGTTTCAAACTGCCCTGCATGGGTAGTTTCATGAGTAAATAAGGCAGTACCATTATAACTTATCACAACATTCCCAGTAGAAGAATCATATGTGACTTCATTTTTTGAAGCACCAGGATTTAAGCTATACACCTGACTACTTTCTTCCAGTTTTCCCATTGTTGTTAGACTTGAACTCAAACTGGAAACACGCTCTGTCAAATTCCCGGTTCTGCTAGCGATCTTCTCAGAACTCCAACCCTTGGCCTCTGCTTTGGCGCTTAACCTATCAACTTTGCCTTGAAGATTATCTCTACGTCTTTCAACATACCCTTTTTGTCTTTCCCATTCCTTTTTGCTTCCATCCTCGATGACCATTCCCGTCGGATCAGTAAAGCGCATCGGGTTATTGGCTGCCCAACTGTAAGGAGAAAGAGAATAAAACATTTCGGACATAGGATCCTGCTGCCAGGTACGGCCTACTGCCGGGTCATAGCCCCGTGCATGAAAATCATAAATATTCAGGTTTAAGTCGTCTAAAAACTCCTTGCCCTGATAGAGATACCAATATGGAAATAGTCAATTCAGTTTCTTTTAGAAGGAAATACACAAAACCCTTCTTCTCTAAAATTTGCTAACAACCAATTATATTTATGGATATCATATTGTATTTGCTTGATCTTAACTCTGGCGTCAAAATTTTCAGGAATTTTAGCAATGTTTGAACAATAAATAATTAATGTATCATTAATTGGCTTGTAAAACAGTTTTTCATCCCAACTATAAACAATGCTATTTTCAATGTCAAATGTCAATCTTCCAATTGGTTGCGTAGAAATAATAATCTCATTGTAGTTCAATCCTCTAACATTCTGTAAAAAATAAATTGTCTCATCCAAGTCTTCTATTGTTATCTGCTTTCTATTTAAAATGCTAACCTTGTTAACATAAAAAAAGTAAATTAGTGCAGCAATTCCTAAAAAGGATATGGCAATTATAATTACTATTGTTTTTTTCATAATTCTATTTCCTTTTATTGATGCCTGATTGAAATCCTGCTTCTATCATTCTGCCTGCATAAGGTATCTCACCATAATATGGAGCCCCGTGATTATTAATGCCTGAATGCAACGTACCTGCCAGCCTCATGTAAGTCTTTAAAGAAATGTGTTTTCCTGAAAACTTTCCTGTCGCTCCATTTAACCCAGCCAGATAATTGCCAGCTGATCTGGCTGTAGCATATTTCCCTTTCAATAATTTCCCAGTGGCAGGACCATGCGGAGCAAAATAAGAATTAGTCTTAATATCAAACTCTTGATTGGGTAAAGAACCAAAAGCTGTTAAAGAAAGTCCAGTTTGATCAGATGTTCTATTCTTTAAATCAATAATATAATCCCATGTTTCATTAAAAAGAATTTTGGCTCCTCGCTGAATACTTTCCAGAGTTTCTCCGGTTTTATTATCATGCGCTCTGAACTCATCCCAATACTCAGTTTCTCCCATCTTTTCTCCTCCAGCAGTAGTATTATCTTTACTATGTCTGGAATCGATATCTTTTTTGGTTACTGATCCCTCATGTCTATACACCCCCAAATCCCCATCGGCATAAACTGCCACCACATTTCCATCTTCATCCGTATGCGTACTGAACATCCCAGTCGGATCCATATACTTGAGTGGGTTGTTCATAACCCAAGCATATGGTGACCATGGGTAATAGCTATCTGCCATTGGATCCAACTGCCAAGTCCTGCCTATCGCAGGATCATATCCTCGGGCATGAAAGTCATAAATATTGAGATTTTGGTCGTCTAATAGCTCTTTGCCCTGATAGAGATACTTATTCACCTTAATCCCCCCATACTGGTACCCCAGCCCCGTAAGCTCCAATCCCCAGGGATTCCCGATTCGCTGCGCGTTCGGGACAGGCTCCATGGGTCTCCTGCACAATTAACGGCCCCTCGCTCATGATAGTGAAGTTGTCGAACCATACGTCCTCCTCTGTTTCGTTCACCAGAAATGCCTCCATATAGCCGTCCTTTGCAATATAAAGCTCTTTTTCCAAAACCTCATGTTGGTTGGCCGCGTTTTTTGTCAGCACCTCCTTGCCGGTCTCATACAGCATGCTGTCGGCATCATACAGGGCGTACATCATATAGGCCTCGGGGGCCT
>PXCO01000378.1 GCA_003565295.1 Cyclobacteriaceae bacterium | reverse complement strand
CGAGATTCCCCCGAAGTCCGGGGCAGGCTATCCCGAAGATCGGGACAAGTTGTGGCAAATAAAAATCAATTATAAACACATGAAAAATTTCATCCCAAATGAGGTATCGCACAAATAGTAAAAAGTAGAGAGGTAGGATGAGAACAAACGATGATCAGCATTCTTATTAGTGTTATGTTAGCCAAACTATGGACAAATATCTCCCGCAGATTTCTCAGAAGACCTCCGCAGTACACAAGTTACTCCGCAGGAATCCGACCGTCAATTTATTCCTAACGTGACCCTAGAATTAAACCGTTACACAAAGAACATTCAATCCATAATTCTTTAACATGATCCCAATCAGAATCCTATTTATACTTTCATTCCTTAGCTTTCATATTTCCCCCGTGAATCCACTTCCCAAGTTATTTGTAATCGGCGATAGCATTTCCATGCAGTACGGCCCTTATTTAGAAAATCATCTAAGAGGTTTTTTTGAATATGACCGCAAAAGGGATGATGGAAAGGGTGGGAATGACCTAGACAACCCCCAAGGTGCCAATGGGGGAGATTCCTCAATGGTTTTGGATTATTTAAAAAAGAAACTCCAAGATAAATCATTCTCACCGGAAATACTTCTGCTCAATTGTGGGCTTCACGATATCAAAAGAAATCCTCAATCGGGGGAAATACAGGTACCTATCGATAACTATGAACATCATCTCACTGAGATTTTCGATATATTGAAAGAGCGGGATATAAAGGGGGTTTGGGTGAGAACCACCCCTTTGGATGAAATAAGGCACAATACAAGGTCACGCTCCTTTCATCGGTATGAGAAAGACCTTGAAGCCTATAATGAAGTGGCAGATAGGGTGACAAAATCCTTTGGCATAGAAACGATTGACCTTCACCAATTCACCCTTAATTTAGGAAATGACACCTTCATCGATCATGTGCATTTTGATGAGGTTACCCGGTCCCTTCAGGCCGCATTTATTGCGGGTTTTTTGATAAAGTGATGGATATGATTACTTTTAAATTAAATTAACCAACCTATAAATATGCAAATTTCTACTACCTACCAATTGCCCCATACCGATTATGAAATTTCACGCATGATATTTGGCTGTTGGGCCATAGTGGGCGGCTTTAATTGGGGTGATCAAGACGAAAGAGATTCCTTATCTGCAATTAAAAAAGCTTATGATCTTGGAATTACCACCTTTGATACTGCAGAGGCGTATGGGGCAGGCCAATCCGAAAACCTTTTGGCTAAGGCGTTGAAAGGGGAAAGAAAGCGGATTATCATTGCCTCAAAAGTGGGTCCTCAGGATTTCACCAAGGATGGAGTCGTAAAGGCTTGTGAAAGAGGCTTGAAAAACCTGCAAACCGATTATATAGATCTTTATCAATTGCATTGGCCAAACCCAAATATCCCATTGGAAGAGACATTGGAAGCAATGGAACAATTAAAGGAGCAAGGAAAAATCCGTTCATACGGTGTTTCCAATTTTGGTAATCAAAGTTTGACAGCAGCAAAAAATGGTGGGTATAAATTGAGCAGTAACCAAATGGCCTACAACCTCTTGTTTAGAGCAATTGAATTTGAAATCCTTCCCCAATGTTTGGAGGACGAGGTTCCCATATTATGTTATTCTCCCATTATGCAGGGCTTGCTCACCGGAAAATTCACCCAAGAAAATGAAGTCCCTGACGATAGGGCAAGGACAAGGCATTTTACCAAGGACAGGCCCCAGGCAAGGCACCAAGATGAAGGATGTGAGGATCTTACCTTTGATACCATTGACAAAATCAGGAAGCTTTCCGAAGAATTGGGAATGGACATGGGTGCTTTGAGCCTGGCATGGCTGTTGGTACAGGATGGAGTGGCTGCGGTGATTGCGGGAGGAAGAAACAGTTCTCAGGTCCAAAAAAATATGGAGGCCCTAAAAGTTCCTATTACAGAAGATATCGTAAACGAGCTCAATGCCATAACTGCCCCTCTAAAGGAGCATCTGGGCGGCAATGCCGACCTTTGGCAATCAGATTGTAGGGTGATTTAATTCCGGCGGAAAAAGATTTTATCAATTAACAAATGGAAGGTAAATCAACAGAAGGATGGGGCTGGATGAATCCCCCTGAGAAATGGGAGTCGCAGAGTGGAACTATAACTATTTCCACTTTACCGAACACTGATTTTTGGGTTAAAACACACTATGGGTTCACCCGAAAATCGGGCCATTTTTATCATACTATAGTTGAAGGGGATTTTGAAGTTTCCTGTTCATTTTCTGGTAACTATCAGGATCAATACGACCAGGCAGGACTTATGCTGATGCAGGATGAGCACAACTGGATAAAGGCTGGAATAGAATTCGTGGATGGGATCCAAAGGATAAGTGCAGTGATCACCCGGGGTTATTCCGATTGGTCAAAGTTAACGCCAAAGCAATTTCCGGAATATTTAAAAATAAAACTATTAAGGAAAGGTGATTTTGTTCAGGCCAGTTACGCGTTGGATGACGGAACATATGAAATGTATAGGCTCGGATATTTTGATCCCGCTGGGCCTGTAAAAGTTGGGGTAATGGCAGCATCTCCGGAGGGAAAGGGGTTTCGGGTTCATTTCCGGGATTTTCAGATTTCTACAGGGTAAGGAGGATGAGACACATTCTCTGCCTCTCAAGTATACCAATCAATCAAACGGCTCTTCCAAAGGCATGAAAACAATCGCCACACAGGTACTGCTTTTTTTAAGGAACAAACCAGACCGTAGAAACTTCACTCTTTTGCTAAAGTTTTTATTGGTATTGATCATATTGGTTTCGGTATTCACTTTGATTTTTCACCTGTTAATGTTGAGAGAGGGGCGTTCCTTTTCGGTGATCACCGGGTTTTATTGGACACTTACCGTGATGTCGACATTAGGGTTTGGGGATATCACCTTTGATAGTGATACCGGCAGGTTTTTTTCCATGGTGGTGCTACTTTCTGGCATGCTGTTTTTGCTGATATTGTTTCCATTTACTTTTATTAATTTCTTTTACAGTCCTTGGATGAAAGCACAGGAGCAGTCAAAAGTACCCTGGGAATTACCTGAAAACACCAAAGGCCATGTGATTCTTACACGATGTGGCCCGGTGACGGAGGCATTGATAAAAAAGTTAAAGCGATTTAATTATTCCTATGTGGTATTGGTGCCCACTTTAGCCGAAGGGTTGGAGTTTTCCCAAATGGGAATAAGAGTAATGCTTGGGCCATTGGAAGATCCCGATACCTATAAAAAAGCCAGGGTTTCCCAAGCTGCTCTGGTCGCAACTACCGAAAGTGATGTGGTTAACACAAACGTAGCGTTTACCGTCAGGGGTATAGAAAAAAAAGTACCTATCATTGCCACCTGTAACTCTGAAGCGTCACAGGATATTCTGAAATTAGCAGGTGCCAACCATGTATTGCAATTGGGAGAAGTGATGGGGGTGTACCTTAGCCGGAGGGCCAGCGTAGGTGGTGCAAAAGCCCATCCCATTGGGAGGTTTGGCGACTTATTGATTGCCGAAGCATTGGTGAATGGTTCGGCTTTGGTAGGCAAAATGTTAAAGGAAACCAGGCTAAGGCAGGATATAGGGGTAAACGTAGTAGGAGTTTGGGAAAGAGGAAATTATTTTGCTGCGCAACCTGAAACCCCTATTTCAGAAAATACCGTTCTGGTATTAGCAGGATCCGTTGACCAGATAAAGATTTACAACGAGACCTATGGGGTAAAACACACGAATAAGTACCCCATTTTAATTATCGGTGGAGGCAGGGTGGGTAGAGCCACTGGCAGTGCATTGGCTGCACGAAATATTGATTACAGGATTGTGGAAAAAGAAAGCCAGCGGATCAAAAACTACGAAAAAACCATCCTGGGGGATGCCGCTGAGTTGGAAGTGCTTAAGGAGGCAGGGATAGATGAAACACCCTGCGTGATGATCACCACACATGATGACGATATCAATGTTTATCTCACCATATATGCCAGGCAGCTTAGACCGGATGTGCAGATCATCACACGGTGCACCCTGGAACGAAACCTTAACACTATGCATAGGGCAGGTGCAGACTTTGTCATGTCCTATGCTTCCATTGGTGCAAATATGATGTTGAACCTCCTACAAAGAAGCGATATTTTAATGGTGGCTGAGGGGCTTGATCTGATAAAATTAAAAGTGCCTAAAGAGTTGGTTGGGAAGTCGATTAAGGAAACGGAAATCCGTAAAGAAACGGGATGCACTATCATTGGGATAAAAAAAGACAACCAGATGATGATTAACCCAGAACCACAAACAGAGATACCTGATCATTCAGAAATAATCCTTATCGGTACTGTGTCCTCAGAAAATAAATTTTTTGAAATCTATGGATCCAAATCCGATTAATCCATAACCTTAGAGGACGTCTTTTTATCAAAATATCCCCAATCCTCCTTGAGCAAAGCTCGGTAATCTTTTTCTGTGTCCACATCCACCACTCCTTTGGGAAAAGGGACGGTGATGAGGTCATTAATATGTTTCTTTAGCACCTTTTTGGCACCTCCTTTGCCTTCCAAATTTCGCAGCTGGTGGAAATATTTCTTTCCGAAAAGTGCAGGTACCCCTACTTCATCACCATAGGCACAGCAGGTAAGCTGGGTTTGAGCGGAGGCTGCTTTTTCCATGAGCTTGGTTAGCAAAAAGGAATCTACAAAGGGCTGGTCACCTACCATCAATATCACCTGCGTAATACAATCGGGAAGTTGGGACATGCCACATTGTATGGAAGCCCCCATGCCTGATTTCCAATCATCACAGTTGACGATACCTAAGGATTGCCACGGAATCAAAATTTGGCGTATCACCTCAGCGTTTGCCCCCAATACCAATTTACAAAGTGCAGGCTTCGTCCCCAGCGCCGCTCGGATCGCATGGTTGATTAGAAAATCCCCTCTGTAACTTAAGGTTTGTTTAGGACGACCTAGCCTTCTAGACTCGCCCCCTCCTAAAATGATTATGGCCGTGGATGGATGTGAAATGGAAAGGCTCATTTCAAGGTGTAATTTTCTACCGCATTTTTCTTCACCCTTTCTTTGGTGAAATGGACATTGAAATATTCATCTCTAGCCCACTTCCCAAACAAGTTTCTATAAAAACGGCTTTCGGGATCTCCAGACTGCCCGGGGGTGTTGATGCCCCAAGTGGCATCAAAATCCCCTGTGTCTACCACGATCTTGAAAGATCCTCCGGTGGTGTTATTGTCTCCGTAGGCATTGGCCCCGGGGGTATAGCTGTAACCTCCCCTGGGCAATGGGCCTAAGTCCAGCTTTTTCTGCCAATTGTCAGCAACTGCGGCACTCAAGGGGTGACGAATGAGGGCATGCTTATAGGCTGCCTGACCATATTGCCATTTATCCCAGTCATGCCCCAGTTTTTGTTCCAATTCCTCCACCGCATCCTTCATCATTTCTTCTAAAAACAGCTCTCTTGACGTATTTTCAAAGACCTTTGGATCCTCTTCTTGAATCCATGTTAAAACCTTGGTGAGATTCAACGACTCCATCCATTCCTGTGCTTGCGTTGGGACTACCAAGGGTACCATTCCATCCCTGATTTTCCTTTCCCACATCACGTATATGCCCGCAGGAACGGAATTTGGCATCAGCCTATAATCCCAATCCAACAGCTTGAGCCTGGCCTTTTCCGCCTTTTCATTATCGAACTTAATAGACTCTATTTCTTGAACCAGTATCCTTGCTGGAATAGAAAGATAATCATTTTGTAAAGCGGCCATTTCTTTTACAGAAAACTTATTTCCTGATCCCAGTATTTCCTTTACCCGGTCTCCTCTAAAAGAATCAGACCAGGTATAGCCAATGGTTTCAGGGTAAGGATAATCAGTGTCTACTTGGTTTTCATTGGAAGTATTGTAGTAGCCCTTTTCGGGGTTGGTCTCATTAGGTCTGTCCAGCATGGGAAGGTACCCTTCCCACTCATATTCCCCGTTGCCGGGTACTGCCACCAAGCCTGAATGTGTTTTTCGAATAGGGGCGATGCCTGTTGCTTGCCATCCGATATTGCCCTCCTTATCTGCCCATACCATATTTTCCGCAGGTACGTGGTTGTATTTGCAGGCTTCTCTGAATTCCTCCCAAGTCTGTGCCTGATCCATTCTTAGACTGGCCAGATAGGGAGCGCCCCCGGTTTCCAACCAAGCGCATTCTATGGCCACAGCTTTTTGTAAATTTTCATCGATGAAGGTGACCGGGCCATGTATGGTGTAATGATGCGTGACAATTTCAGGCTCTTTTCCCTTTACCAAAATGGTGTCGTTGATGGCCTCCATCTCCTTCCACTCTCCATCGTGGTAATACTTGGTCGGAGATGCAGGATCTATGTCATAGATGCGCAGGTCTTCCATATCGGTTCTAAAGATGGTAAGCCCCCATGCCCCAGTGCCGTTGAGACCTATGGATAAGCCGGGCAATACCGGTTCACCTCCTCCCACCACACTCCAACCAGGAGCGTGAAGGCCTGCCCAGTACCGGAGGGATGGGGCGCTGTGCCTTCTATGGGGGTCATTGGCCATCAAAGGAAAACCGCTTTCGCTTAACTCACCACTTACCACCCAGTTGTTACTTCCCACCGAGGTGTAGTCGACCGTAGACCGTATTGACTTCTCCAACTCTTGTTCTTCCCACTGTTGGTGAAAGGCTTCCTGAGTGTTTCTATAGGTGGGCATAACATCCTCCGGTTCGAATCTCATGTTTTCTCTAAATGCAGCATAGGGGGCAATGATATCTTTGAACAATAATGCCTCAGGTATGGAGGGGTCTATGGTTAAATCTGGGGAAAAGGGGTGAAAATGAAATAATTCTTTTGTAGCCTCCTCTCCAATGAGCTTCACCATTCTACTGATCATTAATTCCTCCTCCACATTTTGAAGAAGACCCTGATGCCGGGATACCACTACCTCCCAAGTCCAAATTCCAGGCGTTATGCCCAGCATGTCAAATTCTATAGGCAAAAGGCTGGGGTCATTTCTCACCTCCTCCACATAGGCATTGATGCCGGCTACAAATGCGTCCACAATGGTTTCACCTCTGGAGTGATAATGGCTGAGCTCCTCCTCCTTATTCCCTCTGAACTGAAAAAGTCTGGCTCCTATGTCCCTTTTCAGTGCTTTGTTCCCCAGGATTTCTGCCATTGTGCCAGTAGCCTGCCTTCTCCATATTTCAAATTGAAAAATCCTGTCTTTGGCTGCCAGGTATCCTTGGGTAAAGAACAGGTCATGCTCGTTTTGGGCAAAAATGTGATTGATGCCATTTTCATCCCTAATTACCTCCACAGGCTCCTGTAATTGGGGTAAGCGGGACTTTTGCTGGCAGGTTACCAGAAAAGCGGATAGCATAAATAAAGATGGGAGTATAAACAGGATGTTGGTAAGCTGAGGTTGAGGATTCTTTTCCGCCATAATGGGCAAGGGTTTAGGACTTCTCTTTCTAAATAAATCAATTTCCGCTTTCTTTGCAAAAAAAAAGACGTGGAAAACAAAAAGTGGGGAAAAAAGCTCAGAGAAAATAAAAGCTTACTGGTTCAAACCGGGGATAATCAATTGTTGCAAATGAAAAGCTTTTCATATGAGGTAGCGGGGCACCAACCCGAGGGGATTTATCTGCTTTACGAGATTTTTCAACTAAGGTCGATTGCCCTACCTTTTGAAGAAGTGGCCTTGGATCTTATAGAATGGACGGAAAAGCCGGTCGTGTTCTCTACCTTTCCCTCCAATTTACTCGAAGATGCTACTAATTCAGATGCTTTGATTAAATTTGCACTTATCAAAGAACCATATTGGAGGGATTTCCTGTTTAATTCAGGTCAAATTGTCCTTTGCCAATCGAGGAAAAATGGGATACCGGAATGCACTAGCAACAGGCCTTTCCCATGGACTACTCCATCCGCCATTAACATGTTCATTGGGCCGGATGGGGAAGTTAAAATTTGGAATGAATGAATCTTTCAGAAAAAATAGCAGATATACAACTTTTCAAGCAGGTGGGTGCCTGCGCTGATGAATTGGGGTTGGAAACCTATGTGATCGGAGGCTTTGTAAGGGACTTATTGCTCAATAGACCCTGCAAGGACATCGATTTTGTGTGTGTGGGGGACGGTATTCAACTTGCCAAAAAAGTGGCTCAAACTTATGGTTCAAATACAAAGGTCAATATTTTCAAAAATTTCGGAACTGCAAACATCAGGGTAGGGGATTATGAGGTGGAATTTGTGGGTGCCAGAAAGGAATCCTATAGATTTGACAGCCGGAAACCAGAAGTAGAGGCAGGTACGCTTCAGGAGGATCAGGAGAGAAGGGATTTCACCATCAATGCCTTGGCCATCTCAGTGAATGCCTCAAGTTTCGGTGTGCTCCTGGATCCCTTTGAAGGCCTCAAGGACATGAAGAGGAAGCTTATCCGTACCCCTTTGGATCCTGACATCACTTTTTCGGATGACCCTTTAAGAATGATGCGTGCTATTCGGTTTGCTGCTCAATTACAATATGACATAGAACCTGACACCTTTGACGGTATAGTACATAATGCGCATAGATTATCCATCATCTCTGGAGAACGCGTCATCGATGAGCTAAACAAAATCATCATGACCAAAAAACCCTCCTATGGATTTAAGCTGCTGTTTGTAAGCGGGTTATTAAATGAATTTTTTCCCGAAATGGTGGAGTTGCAAGGGGTAGACTCTGTGGGTGACCAATCGCACAAAGATAATTTTTACCATACCCTTCAGGTGCTGGACAATATTTGCCCGCATACCGATAATTTATGGCTAAGATGGGCGGCCATCATGCATGATATTGCCAAACCCGCCACCAAACGGTTTCATCCTAAAAGTGGTTGGACCTTTCATGGCCATGAGGATAAGGGGGCAAGAATGACACCCGGTATTTTCAGGCGTCTAAAACTCCCCATGGATGAGCGCATGAAGTATGTGCAAAAATTGGTCAAATTACATTTGAGGCCCATTGCCCTTGTAAATGACAAGGTAACCGATTCTGCACTGAGAAGGCTACTTTTCGAGGCTGGCGACGATATAGACGACTTGATGAAACTCTGCAGAGCAGATGTCACCTCAAAAAATGATAATAAGGTGAAGCGTTTTTTGGCAAACTTTGACAAAGTAGATAATAAACTCAAACAGGTGGAGGAAAAAGACCAGGTCAGAAATTTCCAGCCTCCTATTTCTGGTGACGAAATTATGAGTATTTTTGGCATTAATCCTTCCAAGGTAGTGGGACAGCTGAAAGAAGAAATTAAGGAAGCCATTTTAGATGGGAAAATTAGAAACAATAAATCGGAAGCTTTGGAGTTAATGTATAGCCTGGCTGAGGAAAAAGGATTAAAAAAGACTGAAAAACAACCATAGGATATGAAAAAGTATGTTTTGCTGGTATGCATGAGTGTGGCGCTTACCGGATGGGTTTTGGCACAGGAAGACAGTGCCGCTGCTGCTGATGCTAAGAAATTGGAATCGGATAGCAATAAGTTAAGGGATCAAACTGATATGCAAATTTATCAGATGGCGCTGCGCTATAATGATGTTTCGGTGGCAAAGGCCAAATTGTATGAGTTAATGGTAAGGAACCCCAGAAACATTAGGTATGCCAACCTATTGGCGGGTATCTATTTTGAAATGGAACAATATGCATCTTCTGCCATAGTGGCGCTGGATGTGTTGGAAAGGGACTCCAAAAACATTGAGTCTTTGGAAATAGCCGCGTATTCTCTTGAACAACTGGGAGCTTTGGAGCGGGCACTTCCTCATTTCGAGTCACTACATTTGTTGTCCGGGGATTTATTTAGCCTATATAAATCCAGTTATTTGCAATATTCGCTAAAGAAGTATGATGAGGCAATGAATTCTGTGAATATGCTCATCAAAGAAAAAAAGGCGGCGGAGCAAAACCTTACCTTTCCTACAGAGGGCAACGACTCTCAAGAGGTGAGTATGTTGGCAGCGGCGCTTAATTTGAAAGGACTTATTTACAAAGAGCAGGGAAGTAATACTGAGGCAAAGTCTGCATTTGAAGAAGCCCTGAGTCATAACCCCGACTTTGAGATGGCCAAAAAGAACATATCATCCTTGTAAGGGGGATTGGTTTAAATAGCATTTATAGAGCCGGGTGTAGAACCCGGCTTTTTTTTAATAGCTTGGCTGTATGCGAATCTCGGTTTCTTTGCTGTCTAGAAGTTTACCGTTCTCACATTTCAGGATTCTATAGGGATATTTTTTTAACAGCTCGTAGTTGTGTGTGGCCATGAGTATTGCCGTTCCCCTCCTGTTTATTTCCTGGAATAACTTGAATATGCCCTCAGAAACCTCCGGGTCTAGATTACCGGTGGGTTCATCGGCCAGCAATATTGAAGGTTCATTTAGCAAAGCCCTGGCGATTACCACCCTTTGCTGTTCTCCCCCGGAAAGTTGATGGGGCATTTTAGAGCCTGCGCCACCCAATCCTACCCCCATTAGCACTTCGATCAGCCGACTCTTCATTTTGGCCTTCTCTTTCCATCCAGTAGCACGCATTACAAAATTGAGATTTTCGGCAACTGTTCTGTCGGGGAAAAGTTGGAAATCCTGAAATACTATACCTAGTTTTCTACGTAGAAAAGGGATCTGTTTACTTTTGATTCCATTCAGGTTAAACCCTGCCACACTTGCCTCACCCATAACCAGGGGGAGATCAGCATATAAGGTTTTCAGTAATGAACTCTTGCCGCTACCGGTCCTACCAATCAAGAAGGCGAATTCTCCCTTGTCAATCGTAAAATTCACCTCCGAAAGTACGGTGTTGATGCCCTGAAAAATGGAGGCTTGGTTTACATTGACAACAGGTTCGTCGGTGAACACCATAAAATTAGAACGTCAATTTTTGAAGTTTGCCAAATGGCAGTTCCTGGATTAATTTTTCCAACTCTTTTTCTTTTCCGCCCAATCCAAACTTCTCTATGTTTTTCAATGGTCTATCCGCTCTAAAATACGCTACCAGCACAAAGTTCTCATCCCTGATTTGAATGTAGTTGGGGATTTTTGCCTTTCCTTTCACTTTGATGATGTACATGGTAAACGGGGTTTAGAAAGAATAGTAAGATGGTCCAATCCAAAGGCACAAAGCCTCCTCAAACCTTATAAGGTAAGAAAAGGCCATGTGTTTAAGGAGGAATTACTTGTTGGATTTGGCATGGTCTGCCAAAAACTGAGCCAGCCCTTTGTCAGTCAAGGGGTGGTTCAGCAACCCGGTGATCACCTTAAGTGGACAAGTTACCACATCAGCCCCTATCTCCGCACATTTCAACAGGTGCATGGTGTGCCTAAGTGAAGCCGCCAGAATCTCGGTTTCGAACCCATAGTTTTGGTAAATTTGTGCAATCTGCTCAATGAGGTCCAGACCGTCAAAACCTATGTCATCCAGTCTCCCGATAAAGGGGGAGAGGTAGCTAGCACCGGCCTTGGCCGCCAAAATGGCCTGTCCTGCGGAGAAGACCAAGGTGCAATTGGTACGTATGCCCTCGCTGTGAAAATATTTGATGGCTTTAACTCCATCTTTGATCATGGGTACTTTTACCACGATTTTGTCGTCGATTTTGGCTAATTCCTTGCCTTCTTTTACGATGCCTTCGAATTCCGTAGAAATAACCTCGGCACTCACGTTGTCATCCACGATTCCACAGATTGATTTGTAGTGGTTTCTTATGTTTTCCTCTCCACTGATGCCTTCTTTGGCCATTAGGGAAGGATTTGTGGTGACGCCATCTAAAACTCCCAGATCGTAGGCCTCTTTAATTTCGTCCAGGTTTGCCGTGTCAATAAAGAATTTCATAGTTATAAACTGTGGTTTTTTGTTTCCGTAAATTTAGGTTAAAAATTTAGAAGCATTGGGATATCATACAGGAAAAGCCAAAAAATAAGCGGCATCGCACCGCTACAACCGCCTACCCTTGCTTCCTTCCGGACCTGGGGGATTCAGCAGGAGCTGGTCGTGCCGCTTGAGTACAAAGGTACGAGTAATAGTATGAGCTACAAAATTTAACCCCTATTTTCCATTAAGATTTTCTTAACCCCTTTATATTCAATCTTCTTTTTTATGGCAGTATTATTGTTATTCCTGTCAATAGGTAAATAAGTTAGATTAATTGAACAATGAAATGAATAGATTAACATGGGCAAATGGGCTAAATTTGCCACTGTTAAAATATTTTTCAATAACTGTAGCATATGAAAAAATTGAGAAGTCTGGTTTGGGTAATGGTGATACTAATGGTGTTTCAGGCCTGTGTGCTTTTTAGACCTAGGATACCGTATTGGATAGGCATGTCAGAAAACAGGTTTTTGAGGCAAAATAGATCAGCAGTGATCAGCCAATTGGACGGTAACAGAAAAGTGTATAGGGTGAATACTGATGACAGATTTTATATTCTTGCTACCTTTGAGGATGGAGAACTGACCAATTTGGAGGAGAGAGAACTTCAGCTGCAGCCTGTGTGGCAAGATAGACGCATGATGGATGGAGCCCCTTCCCAAACTTCCCCTTGACAATAACCCCTGTTGAAATAAAAAACATTTTGTTTTTGATAATTCTTTGCCTTGGCTATATTTGCCACAGCTTATGAAAAACAGAACATTTATACAAAACTGGTGGTGGCATCTTAACTTCTTATAGAGGGAGTTCAGCTTTTCATTGCCCATTTTGAAACACAATATTCAAGGCTTGCTGGAACTCCGGTAAGCCTTTTTCTTTTACATAACCGAAGCACGCATGGAGACCTTTCATATCAAAACCAGGTATAAAAAATTGCTTGCAGACACCATTACTCCTGTAAGTATCTACCTCCAAATCAGGGACAGGTATGCCAACCCCATACTTCTGGAAAGTTCTGATTATCACGGGAACGAGAACAGCTACTCCTATATTTGCTGCGATCCTATCGCCACCTTTTCCCTGGTGGGAGGAAAAATCAAGCAGCAACTTCCCCACAAGGATCCCCAAGAGCTAAGTCTGGGCAAAGGAGAGAAAGTAATGGATGTGCTGAGGGGCTTTGGCGCAAGGTTCCGCACCGAAAACCGGAAATTCAAATTCATCAGTTCCGGGCTCTTTGGTTACATTCAGTATGATGCCGTTCCTTTTTTTGAAGATATAGATCTAAAAAACCCCCAGCCATCCTCCACCCCCCTCATGCATTACGCGGTGTATAGAAATATGATTGTGGTGGATCATTTCAAAAATGAACTTTATATACTGGAACATTACCTGGAAGGAGAGGAGATGGAATCCGGTATTCCAAAGATTGAAATGGTATTAAATAACAAGAATATACCATCCTATTCCTTTAGCCTATCCGGTGAAGAGTCCTCAAATTACACTGACGTTGAGTTTTTGGATATCCTTAGCAAGGGAAGGGATCATTGTTTCAAAGGGGACGTGTTTCAGATTGTCCTGTCCAGGGCGTACACCACGGGCTTCAAGGGGGATGAGTTCAATGTGTACAGGGCTTTACGGTCCATCAATCCCTCCCCCTACTTGTTTTATTTCGATTACGGATCGTTTAAAATATTTGGGAGCTCCCCAGAGGCCCAAATCGTCATCAAAGACCATAAAGCCATCATTTATCCTATAGCAGGGACCTTTAAGCGGACGGGCAATGACGAGGCAGATGCAGAATTGGCCAGAAAATTATATGATGATCCCAAGGAAAACTCTGAGCATGTCATGTTGGTGGACTTGGCCAGGAACGATTTGAGCAGGTCTTCAGAAAAAGTGGAAGTGGAGGTGTTTAAGGAAATTCAATATTATTCTCATGTGATCCATCTGGTGTCAAAGGTAACCGGGAGCTTACCAGTTGGTTCCAACCCCTTGCAATTGGTGGCAGATACTTTTCCGGCAGGAACCCTTTCTGGTGCCCCTAAATACAGGGCAATGGAATTAATCGATGAACTGGAAAATCAGGCTCGTAGGTTTTATGGAGGTGCCATAGGTTACCTGGGCTTTAACGGGGATTTCAACCATGCTATTCTCATTCGTTCCTTCGTCTCAGAAAACAGCCAATTGAGATTTCAGGCAGGTGCCGGGGTGGTGGCAAAATCCTCCATAGAAAGTGAATTGCAGGAGGTATCCAATAAACTTGAAGCACTTAGGGTGGCTCTGAAGACGGCAGAAAAAGTCTAATATTGGGCAAAACAACCTTTCCATAGATTAATTGAAATTGAATGAAAATATTAGTACTGGACAATTACGATTCCTTTACCTATAATCTGGTTTATATTATCAGGGACTTAGGGTATGGCCCACAGATGGATATCTTCAGAAATGATAAAATCAGCCTCGAGGCTGTGGCTCAATACGATAAGATTTTGCTTTCACCAGGCCCTGGTGTACCTGCTGACGCAGGAATTATGCCTCAACTGCTTTCCAGATATGCTAAAGAAAAGGATATCCTGGGGGTTTGTCTTGGTCATCAGGCAATAGGCGAGTCCTTTGGTGCCGGGCTTACCAACCTTACTGAGGTGGTACATGGCGTGGCTTCCACCGTAAAAGTAAAACCAGATTTGTTGTTTGAAGGAGTGCCGGAAACGTTCACAGTGGGGAGGTACCATAGTTGGGTAATAGATGAAAGCACACTACCCTCCTCGCTGAAAATCACAGCTAAAACCCCAGATGGGCAAATTATGGCTGTGACCCATTCTTCCTTTAATGTGAGAGGCCTTCAGTTTCATCCCGAAAGTATACTTACAGAAAATGGGGTGAGAATCATGAAAAATTGGTTAGAAGCCTAAATGCTCAACCTTGAAAAATCCTAAAAAACCAGCAAGACCATGAAAGATATACTCAACCATCTCATAGAGCACAAAACCCTTACCAAGGATCAGGCCAAGGAGGTGTTAAAAAAAATTACCTCCGCGGAATATAACCAAAGTCAAATAGCGGCTTTTTTGACCGTCTTCCTGATGAGAAGTGTAAAGGTGGAGGAATTGATGGGATTCCGGGAAGCCATGCTGGAACAGTGCATTCCCGTAGAAATCCCCGAATATGATGCCATAGACCTTTGTGGCACCGGTGGAGATGGCAAGGACACCTTCAATATTTCTACTTTGGCCTCCTTTATTGTGGCAGGAGCAGGGCAAGCAGTGGCCAAACATGGAAATATTGGTGTGAGCTCCGTTTGTGGCTCTTCTAATCTTTTGGCGCATTTCGGCTATGCGTTCACCAATGATATTGATACCATAAGAAAGAGCCTGGATCAGGCTAATATTTGCTTTCTCCATGCACCACTCTTTCACCCGGCAATGAAAAATGTGGGACCCATTCGTAAGGAATTGGGGGTAAAAACTTTTTTTAATATGCTAGGGCCCATGGTGAACCCCAGTTTCCCCAAAAAACAGATGGTAGGAGTCTTTAGTCTGGAATTAGCCAGGCTTTATGCTTACCTCTATCAAAGCAATCAGCAGCGCTTCTCCATCATTCATGCATTGGATGGGTATGACGAGGTATCCCTTACCGGTGATTTCAAAATGATCGGCAATTCGGGGGAAAAGATAATGTCTCCAGAGGATTTAAACTTTACAAAAGTGTACGCCGATGAAATCAGGGGAGGCCAGACTGTGGAAGAATCTGCCAAGATTTTTGAAAACATCCTGAGGGGAGAAGGTAGTCCTGCCCAAGAGTCCGTTGTGATCGCCAATGCTGCAGTGGCACTAGCGACAGCGCGCCCTGATTGGTCACTGGAAGAAGCTCGGGATAAAGCAAGTGAGTCCCTGATAAGCGGGAAAGCCTTGAAAGTGTTCAAAACCTTGCTGGATCCAAAAACCACCTTAAGTACCCGATAACATGAATGTCTTAGAAAAAATCGTTGCCCATAAAAAGCAGGAAGTCGCTGAAAGAAAAGCCTTGGTGCCGGTGAAGTTGCTGGAGAAAAGCATATATTTCGGCACACGGTCAGTAAGTATGAAGAAATACCTGCTTGACCCTGAAAAAACCGGGATAATCGCTGAATTTAAGCGGAAGTCTCCTTCCAAAGGTTGGATCAACCCTAATGCCAAGGTGGAAAGGACAACCATTGGTTACATGCAAGCAGGGGCCTCGGCTTTGTCCATTCTTACAGATGAACATTTCTTTGGCGGGACTTCAGAGGATTTAAAGTTGGCCAGAAAGTTTAACTTCTGCCCCATTTTAAGAAAGGAATTCATAATCGATGAATACCAGCTTATCGAGGCCAAATCGATTGGTGCTGATTGTATTTTGCTAATTGCCGCCATTTTGGAACCGGAAAGGCTCTCCTCTTTGGCCAAATTTGCACATGAGTTGGGCATGGAGGTCTTGATGGAGGTGCATGACGAGGAAGAATTGGACCGTTCCCTTAACGAACATCTGGATGTGGTGGGGGTAAACAACCGAAACCTGAAAACCTTTGATGTAAGTGTGACCACAAGTATTCACCTGGTGGATAAGATCCCTGAGGAATTCGTGAAGATTTCAGAAAGTGGTATTTCGGACCCTCATACATTGATTGAATTGCTAAGTGCCGGTTATCAGGGATTTTTGATTGGGGAGAATTTTATGAAAAACATAAGGCCCCATCAGGCTGCTTATAATTTCATGAATGATTTCCGAAGGTTACTTTCTGAAAAAACGCTGGACGCCCTATGATCATCAAAGTGTGTGGGATGAGGGAGATGGAGAATATAAAGGGTCTCCTGAAGGAACCTTCCCCTGACTGGATGGGCTTGATCTTCTATCCTGCTTCCCCCAGATACGTGAAAAATGCGAATTTACCCCCAACGTTTTACGCGGACCTTGATGTGGAAAAGGTGGGGGTGTTTGTTAATGAGGATTTGCACTCCATTCAACGGATAGTGAAAGATTATGGCCTTGATAAAGTACAACTCCACGGGGACGAGCCTCCGGACCTATCAAGAATGCTAAAAGAAACCTTAGGGATTGAAGTGATAAAAGTATTTCGTATAGGTAAAGAATGGATGTGGGAGAAGGCCGAACCCTATGTTGAGCATATAGATTGGTTGCTTTTTGACACGGCAACCCCACAATTTGGAGGATCTGGACATAGATTTGATTGGGGGGTTATTCATACCTATCCTTTTGCAAAGCCTTTTCTGCTCAGTGGGGGAATTGGAGAGGAACATAAAGAGGCCGTATTGGAGTTAGCAAGAAAGCTACCTAAAATGAAAGGCATAGATATTAACTCTAAATTTGAACAAGCCCCCGGGCTAAAGGAGTTAGAAAAGGTGAAAAGTTTTATTGAGTACATTCGATCTTCGGCGAAATCCGAAGCTTAAACGTAATAAGAGATGATAGCAGTAGATGAAAACGGGTTTTATGGGAAGTTTGGCGGTGCCTTTATCCCTGAAATGTTATATCCCAATATAGAGGAACTTAGGGAGAATTATCTTTCCATCACCAACAGTGAAGAATTCCAAAAAGAATTTAGGAGCCTACTCAAAGATTACGTGGGCAGACCTACCCCCTTGTTTTTTGCCAGTCGTCTCTCGGAAAAATATGGCGCTAAGATCTATCTCAAGCGGGAAGACCTCTGCCACACTGGGGCCCATAAGGTGAACAATACGGTGGGACAAATCATATTGGCTAAGAAGTTGGGTAAAAAAAGGATCATTGCAGAGACTGGGGCAGGTCAGCATGGGGTGGCCACCGCCACAGTTTGTGCCTTAATGGGAATGGACTGTACCGTCTACATGGGGGAGGTGGACATGGCCAGGCAAAAGCCCAATGTGGAGCGTATGCGGATCTTGGGTTCCAAAGTAGTACCGGCAACATCCGGTAGCAAAACACTCAAAGACGCCACCAATGAAGCCATGCGCCAATGGATCAATAACCCCGTTGACACTCATTACATCATTGGGTCTGTGGTAGGTCCTCATCCCTATCCGGAGATGGTGGCCAGGTTTCAATCTGTGATCTCAGAGGAGATGAAGACCCAGCTTCTGGAAAAGGAAGGAAGGGAAAACCCTGATCTGGTAGTGGCTTGCGTGGGTGGGGGAAGTAATGCGGCAGGGGCCTATTATCATTATTATAACCAACCAGAAGTTCGCTTAATCGCAGTGGAAGCAGCGGGCTTGGGGGTGAAATCCGGGAAATCTGCTGCTACCACCATGTTGGGCAAACCAGGTATTCTTCATGGAAGCCGTACCTTGCTGATGCAAACGGAGGATGGTCAGGTGGTGGAGCCCCATTCCATTTCAGCGGGACTGGATTACCCAGGCATAGGCCCTGTACATGCCCACCTTTTCGACAGTGGAAGAGGGGAGTTTGTAGCCGTGGAAGATGAGGCGGCCATGCAAGCAGGCATCATGTTGAGTAGGTTAGAAGGGATCATACCCGCCATAGAATCCGCCCATGCCTTTTCTGCATTGGACCAAATTCGGTTTAACAAGGACGATGTCATCGTGATTAACCTCTCAGGAAGGGGGGATAAGGATTTGGAAACATATATCAAATGGGGAAACTATTAATCTGGTAATTTAATGAACAGAATTGACCAACTTTTCAAAAATAAAAAGAAGGATATTTTATCCATTTATTTCACTGCAGGTTTTCCTCATCTTGAGGACACCCTGCCCGTCATGAAGGCACTGGAGTCGGCTGGTGCCGACATCATTGAGGTGGGAGTACCCTATTCTGACCCCATAGCTGATGGCCCTACCATACAGGACAGCAATATGGTGGCCTTAAGCAATGGCATGAGCCTACATAAATTGTTTGAGCAACTTGCCAACATGCGAGAGCATTTGAGCCTACCAGTCATTTTGATGGGTTACCTTAATCCAGTGGTACAATATGGTGTGGAAAAGTTCTGCCAAAAATGCAAGGAAGTGGGAGTGGATGGATTGATCATCCCTGATTTGCCAATGAAACAATACATTTATGAATATAAAGAATTGTTTGATGAATATGGGCTAAGGAATACCTTTTTGATCAGTCCCCAAACCAGTGAGGCTAGAATCCGGGAAATAGACCAGCATTCCGATGGGTTCATATATATGGTTTCCTCGGCAAGCATTACTGGAGCAAAGTCCGGTATAAGCCAGGAGCAGGTTACTTATTTTGAAAGGATTCAACGCATGGAGCTAAGTAATCCCAGACTTATAGGATTTGGAATTTCCGATCATGAAACCTTTTCAAAGGCTTCGCAATATGCCCACGGTGCTATTATAGGGAGCGCCTTTATCAATATATTGAAAAAGGCCAATGAGAAAGGAGATCTATCCCCTGCTATTCATTCTTTCATACAGAAGGTAAAACAATGATCATTCAACTTAGGCTAGACGTAAGTGCCGCAGAAAAAGAAGCCTTGATGACCCAGGTCAATAAGGTAGGCTATAAAATCACAGAAGTAAAAACCCAGAAAGGGGAGTACCTGATCGGTACCGGTACCGGGGAGTTTGACATAAGAAGCATTGGCCACCTCAATGGCATTCAGGATATCCATGTCGTTTCTGATGATTATAAGTTGGTCTCTAAAAAGTGGAAGGTTAAGCCTACATCCATTGATTTGGGTGATGGGGTAAGCATCAAGGATGGGGATATGGCAATAGTGGCAGGCCCCTGTTCCATAGAGTCGGAAGAGCAAATTGTCCATACCATAGCCCATCTTAAATCCAACCGGATTAACCTTATGAGAGGAGGGGTATTTAAACCCAGGAGCAGTCCCTATTCCTTCAGGGGTATGGGTATGGAAGGACTCAAGCTATGGTACAAACATGCCAAGGCAGCCGGTATTAAGATCGTGACGGAGGTGATGCAAGTGTCCCAGATAGAGGAAATGCACGACTACGTGGATGTATTCCAGGTAGGTGCACGAAACACCCAGAATTTCAACCTGCTCGATGAATTGGGGAAAATCGATAAAGCAGTATTGATCAAAAGAGGGATCTCAGGTACCATAGAAGAACTGTTGCAATCTGCGGAATACGTTTTTTCCGGAGGTAATGAAAAGCTGATCCTCTGTGAAAGGGGGATAAGAACCTATGAAAAGGCCAGCAGAAATACCCTTGATTTAAATGCAGTACCTATTTTGAAATCAAAGTCCCACCTTCCAGTGGTGGTGGATCCTTCCCATGGCATAGGGATCAGGGATTTCGTGGCCCAGATGGCATTGGCCGGGGTTATGGCAGGAGCCGACGGCATCATCTATGAAACCCATGAGGATCCTGACAAGGCCTATTCTGACGGTCAACAGACGCTGAATTTCGCCCAGAGTGCACTACTGGCAGACCAGATTCGTAAGACTTTTGCGATGCGCAAAACTTTCCCATTGTTATAAATTAATTTTACCAAGAATAAATTAGATAATTACTGAACTGAATCAGTGGGATGAACGTAGTAAACGTATAGGGCATGAGGTTAAGCTCTTCGCCCTTTTTTAATTGAAAACTTAAAAAGAAAATGCCTCTTCCCGATGAAAGCCGGATACTCTCCGACCCCAGACTTAAAGGTTCAAAACAAGATTATGACTCCTACACTGCCGAAGACTTAGAAGTTTGGAAAATACTTTTTGAGAGACAGTACGAGAACCTCCCCAATGCTGCCTCCAAGGCTTATTTGGATGGCTTGAACCTTATAGGGTTTTCTTCAAAGGAAATCGCCAACTTTAACAAGGTCAACCAAATTTTGGGTGATAGTACCAAGTGGTCGGTGCAGGTAGTGCCGGGCCTGATAGATAATGATTTGTTTTTCGGGCTGCTTTATCATAAACGCTTCCCTTCCTCTACCTGGCTTAGAAAAAAGGAGCAATTGGATTATTTACAGGAGCCCGATATGTTTCACGATGCGTTTGCCCACCTGCCTCTGCTCACCCATCAGCCGTATGTGGCTTTTCTTTCCGATCTGGCAAGGATAGCCTTAACTAACTTGGATAACCCGCTGGCAATAGAGCTATTGTCCAGAATGTATTGGTTTACCATTGAGTTTGGACTTATCCTGGAAAATGGCTCCCTGAGGGTATATGGGGCCGGGATATTGAGTTCCGCAGGTGAAACTAAATACTGCCTTTCCGAGGAACCTAGGCATCTTGACTTTGACGTGGAAACCATCCTAAACAACCCTTATTGGAAAAACAGGTTTCAAGACAGGTATTATGTGATCGAGAGTTATGAGCAGCTTTATGCTTCTATCCCTGAAATAGAAGAATGTCTGGAGCGCATGCTCAAAAAGCCCGCTGATATCTAAAGGTGGCAAAGGAAATTTGCGGAGTAAAATTATATTTCCATGCCTAAATCCAGTATTTTAGCGGCCTTATTCCTCTCGGTGGCTATCGGGATGACCATTGAAAGACAATTATAAACATATGAAATGCCCATGAGAAAGAATTCTCATACAGGGGGATGATTATCCAAGGCATTCCATGTGACCGCTGAAAGGAAAATACAAACAGATGAAAGTAGCAGTAATCAAATATAACGCTGGGAATGTTAGGTCAGTCCTGTACGCCATGGAAAGGCTAGGAGCAGATGCCGAACTTACCGATGATTGGGAAACCATAAGGAAAGCTGATAAGGTAATATTCCCTGGGCAAGGTGAGGCGGCAACGGCCATGAAATACCTAAAGGCCCGTAAGTTAGACGAGTTAATCAAGTCATTACAGCAGCCTTTCCTAGGGATTTGTCTGGGGCTACAATTGCTTTGCGACTATTCCGAGGAAAAGGACACCAGCTGCTTAGGGATATTTCCGATACAAGTAAAAAAATTCCCAGCCCGGGAGAAAGTTCCTCATATAGGGTGGAACCTGTTGGAAAACCCTGCTGATACCCCGCTGTTGAAAGAGATTGGGGATGAGCCTTATGCTTATTACGTACATAGCTATTATGCAGAACTGCACCCTGAATACACCATTGCCAAAACCCACTATATGTTGGACTTTTCTGCACTATTGCACAGGGATAATTTCTATGCCATGCAGGCACATCCCGAAAAAAGTAGTGTTACCGGAGATCGAATTCTCAAAAACTTTCTAGCACTTTGACATGGAAATTATACCCGCAATAGATATCATAGATGGTAAGTGTGTAAGACTTACTCAAGGAGACTATGCCCAAAAAAAGGAATATGCCAATGACCCATTGGAGGTTGCAAAGCGGTTTGAAGATGCCGGAATCAAAAGGTTGCACTTGGTGGACTTGGATGGTGCTAAGGCCAAAAGGATCGTTAACCTGGAAGTGCTTTCCCGCATTTGTACCCATACTTCTCTCAAAGTGGATTTTGGGGGAGGTGTAAAATCCACCGAAGATCTGGAAGCTGCCTTTCATGCAGGTGCCTCACAGGTCACGGGTGGAAGTATTGCAGCCCAAGACCCTCAACTTTTCGAATCCTGGCTTAATATCTACGGTGGGGAGAAAATCATCTTGGGGGCAGATGCCAAGGACAGGAAGATTGCCATCAGCGGTTGGCAGGAAACCACCTCCATGGATCTACTTTCCTTTATTTCGAGTTATGCAGCTAAGGGTGTAAAATACGTGATATGTACTGATGTGGCAAAGGACGGCCTTCTTCAGGGGCCTTCCGTAGACCTGTATAGGGAAATCCTGCAAGCCGTTCCCAGGTTGAAGCTTATCGCAAGTGGCGGAGTGGCCAGTTATAGTGACCTGGAAGCTTTGGCTGATATAGGTGTGCAAGGGGGTATCGTTGGAAAGGCTTACTATGAGCAAAAAATAACATTGGAACAATTGGCCGACTTTGTGCGTGGCTAGACCTTTATCGAAAATACGAATATGTTGACCAAAAGAATCATTCCCTGCTTAGATATTAAAGATGGGAGAACAGTTAAAGGTGTAAATTTCGTGGAGCTTCGCGATGCAGGAGACCCTGTGCAACTAGGTCGGATATATGCAGAACAGGGTGCGGATGAATTGGTTTTCTTGGACATTACCGCCACAGTGGAAAAACGCAAAACCCTGGTGGAATTGGTAACCAAGGTGGCCCAAACGGTGAATATTCCCTTTACGGTGGGGGGAGGAATTTCAAGTGTAGACGATGTTAAAGCACTTTTGCAGGCAGGAGCCGACAAAATAAGTGTAAACTCATCCGCTGTAAAAAACCCTGATATCATAGACGAGATGGCTGCTGAATTTGGCAGCCAGTGCATCGTGGTGGCTATAGATACCAAGAACCTGGACGGGGTGGACTTTGTACATACCCATGGAGGTAGAAAGCCTACCATCAAGGTTACCCAAGAATGGGCGAAGGAAGTAATGGAAAGAGGAGCGGGAGAAATCCTGCTCACCTCCATGGATCATGATGGTACCAAGGCTGGTTTTGCCAATGATATCACCTCAGAAATATCTTCAGCCCTAAGTATTCCGGTAATTGCCTCCGGGGGGGCAGGCAACATGCAGCACTTTAGGGATGTGTTTACCGCAGGAAAGGCAGATGCTGCCCTAGCGGCCAGCATATTCCATTTTAAGGAAATTCCCATTCCAGCGTTAAAAGCTTATTTGAAAAAAGAAGGCGTTCCCATACGTATATAAAATAGCAGCAATTATGGAAGCATTAGACATAGATTTTGAGAAAGGGGAGGGACTTGTTCCCGCCATTGTACAGGATGTGGATACTGGAAAGGTCCTGATGCTGGGGTTTATGAACCAAGAGGCACTTTCAAAGTCCCAGGAGACCGGTAAAGTAACTTTTTTTAGCCGTACTAAAGACAGGCTCTGGACCAAGGGGGAAACTTCGGGGAATTATCTTATGGTTCGGGATATACAGTTAGATTGTGACCGGGATACCCTTCTAGTGTATGCAAGCCCTGTTGGGCCGGTATGTCATAAGGGAGACGACACCTGTTTTGCAGACACCAATCGTTCCAGGACTTATTTTATTGATAGACTAAGAAGCATCATCAAGGATAGAAAAAACAACCCCTCCGATGCATCCTACACCGCATCTTTATTTGAGAAAGGAATCAACAAAGTGGCCCAGAAAGTAGGGGAGGAAGCAGTGGAAATAGTCATTGAAGCCAAGGATGACAATAAGGAGCTCTTTCTAGGAGAGGCGGCGGATTTACTGTTTCACTATTTGGTTTTGCTGGAAGCAAAGGGCTATGAGTTGGATGAAGTGATGGAAGTATTGATGCAAAGGCATAGAAAATAAAGTAAACATGACCCCGGACAAATTATTTGTCTATGGCACCTTATTGAAAGGCTTAGGCCACCCCATGGCAAAAAAACTACAGAGAGAATCGGATTTTTTAGGCAAAGGGTTCTTCTGGGGTAAGATCTTTGACCTAGGCGAATACCCTGCGGCAGTTTTGGCGGACATGGGAGAGGCCAGGGTGATAGGTGAGATCTATTGCCTACATCAACCTGAAAAAACCCTTCGCTGGCTCGATGCTTATGAGGGCACAGGGGAGGGTGAACTAGCGCCCTGGGAGTATGAAAGAAAAGTGGTCAATGTATTTCTGCATAAGGAAGGGCGTTGGGTGGATTGCTGGGTTTACCTTTATGCCCTTGCCTATGATCAACTTTTCAGCATTCCGGGCGGGGATTATTATAGTTATATAAGGCTTTAGAAACACATTATTTAACCATTAAGGACGTTTAGGAATATTGGGTAGCAAGGGGGGACAATGCGCATAATGTCTTAATGGTTTTTTTAACCCCAGAGATGGAAAATGTTGACGGCGAGGTGCCCATAATTTTTACTATCCGATACGTACATTCATTAGAGGACTTTATGCAACCAACTTAATCCCTGTTTTTTTGATTTCAACCATAAATGAATTACCTGATTGAAATCCTCACGAGAGATAGGGTGGGGCTCAATCCTCGAGTCAAATTCTGCGGCTAATAACATTCCTCTTTCCCCGTACTTTTCTAGCTGGCAATTTTTTGGTAGGTTTATAAAGTTGAGATCGTTCGGATAGTAAAACAATAGGATTTGTATGATGAATTTCCAGTTATATCCCTGGGTGTTTTGCCTCTTCAATCAAAGGAGACAACACATATTTTCCATTCTTCCATTAAGGATCTTCATTTTCACTTTATCCCTGATGTTTATGTGTAATCAGGTGCAGGGTCAGTTGAATGATGATAGGCCTTATAATGTCTTGTTTATTGCCTCGGATGACCTGAACAACCATTTGGGAAGTTATGGTCATCCCTTGGTGAAATCCCCCAATATTGACAAGTTGGCCGAAATGGGAGTGTTGTTTGAGAAAGCATATTGCCAGTATCCACAATGCAGCCAAAGCCGGGTTTCCATCATGACGGGACTAAGGCCAGACACCACCCTGGTTTATGATCTGAAGACCAATTTTAGGGACAACATCCCAACGGTGACCACCTTGCCCCAACTTTTCAAGGAAAATGGATACTTTGTGGCAAGGTCTGGAAAAATTTTTCATTACGGTGTTCCTGGGGACATCGGTACCAATGGATTGGATGACCCCCAATCCTGGCATGAAGTGGCCAACCCCAAAGGAAGGGACAAGGCCGATGAACATCTACTCACCAACTATACCCCAAAAAGGGGGCTCGGAAGTTCATTGTCTTTTTTGGCGGCTGACGGAGGGGATGAGGAGCAGACTGATGCCATGGTGGCAGATGAGGCAATTAGGATGATGAAAGCCCATGTGGACGAACCTTTTTTTATTGCTGCTGGCTTTTTCCGTCCGCATTGTCCTTACATAGCACCGAAAAAATACTTTGACTTATACCCATTGGAGGCAATAAAGCTTCCAGAGGAACCCGAAGGGCATCTCGAGGATATACCCAAACCTGCTTTTTGGACCCATCCACTCTATTGGGACCTTACGGAGAGTCAACGGAAAGAAGTGATCCGTGCCTACTATGCTTCGGTTAGTTTTGTGGATGCACAGGTGGGAAGATTATTGGACGCACTTGAGGAGCTGGGTTTAGCAGACCATACCATTGTCGTCTTTTGGAGTGATCACGGGTATCATCTTACAGAACATGGTCAGTGGAAAAAGCAAAGTTTGTTTGAGGAGTCCGCCAGGGTGCCCTTTTATATCTCCGCACCGGGCATGGAAGGAAACGGAAAGCCCAGCAGAAGAGTAGTGGAACTGATCGACATGTATCCCACTTTGGCAAGTTTATGTGGGTTGGAAGCCCCTGCATACCTGGCAGGAAAAGATTTGAGCCCTTTACTTCGCAACCCGGAAACGGACTGGGATTACCCTGCATTAACCCAAGTAAGGCGATTGCCCGATGATTTTATGGGGCGAGCAGTGAGAACTGAGCGTTGGCGATACATTGAATGGGATGAGGGTAAACGTGGTGCGCAACTCTATGACCATGATATTGACCCTAAGGAGTTTAATAACTTAGCCAATAACCCGGAATTTGTAAGGGTAAGGGAAAAGCTTAAGAAGTTGTTGAGGGATTGACCACTCGCTTTAACCGTCCTTTATAGAACTGTCAATAGGTTTTTTTCGTTGTTTCATCGAGGAAGGAAGTTGAGGTCAGGTTATTTACACTAGCTGATTTTGAGGCCATCCGTGTTATAAATGTTTTGGATGATCTTCTCAGGTATTCCTCCTGTAATTTCTGCAAGTGGATTTTCTTGCGCTTTTTAATGTGGAAAATTGAATCAGTTTTTAATTTCAAAAAAAGCGTATTGAATACACCTTTTATGGTTGAATAACCTTTCATTTACCCTCCATCCATAACCTCCAACTCCCACTCCTCTGTAAAACTAAAACTTTCTTCAGGAGCCAAAGTATGTGTGGGGCCACAGGGTTCCATTTCAGCAAATTTTCCATTACTGAAAAATATGCCGCTCATGTGTTCGCTGCCGCTGTAGTCTTCTTGAGGGAAAACCGGGAAACGCTTGAGCATTCTCACCTTGCCCACCTGATAGGCCATCCATCCTTCCTTGGAATCCGTGCCTGCCTTAAAGGTACCACCCACCGCATGGAAATGAAGGATTCCCCCCTTTATCCAAACCCTTTCATCTTCCCATTCCTCTTCAATCCGACTGGGGTTCCAGGCAAATTTACCAGCTCCTTTCAGAAAACGGCTGTTAATTTCATCCACAGGCAGGGTCATAATGCCCCCGGGTTTCACAAGCGTTCTACTCCAAAAATGCCTGCTCAGCGTATCAGTGCTGATGTTTTCTCCGATTTGGGTGATGGTCAATTTGGGGGATTGGGGATCCAAAGTGAAGATTCTTTGGGAATACAACCCCAGTTGTTCATCTTTTTCGCTGCTCATTCGAATAGAAAAAGCGCCTGTCACTTCCACTGACCAAGGCCCCATCCAAGTGAGTTGGTGAAGTTTTCTGGTTTCCATTTCTGGCCCATAGTCCAACCTGCCCCCATCCGGGTCATAATTGGAATCTTTCCAGTCCTGAAAGGATTTGCCGTCTTGTGCGGGGTTTTCGAAGATGATGTTCTCCCCCTTAGTGGCAAATACCATTACCCTTGCCCCCGTGTGGGGATTGATAATGACTTCACTATGCGCATTGAACAACCTGTAACAGCCCTTCCATCCTCTGTGGGTGACGATTTCCACACCACCATGGATGGCTGAAGAGTAGGTAAGGAACAAAATCAAGGAAATAGTGAATGAAAGGGTTTTCATAAGTTTATTGCTTTTTATTGGTTATCCCGATGGCTATCGGGAGGAATCTCGCCATGCCCCCATAGCTCAGGGCACCCCCACGTGTGTCGCTCGATTTCATGATTTTTTGAAAGCATATAGCCGTGATGGGGTTTCCACAAACAATTTGTCAAAATAAGAGGAAAGGCCAATATCTTCCAGTTTTTTCACAAAAGTGGTGAGTAAGAAATCCAATCCAGGCTCCCCTCCATAACTTTTCCAATAGGTATGTTTGGCGGCATCCATGCCCACCGTGATTTGATCCGGAAACTCGGGCAATAGCTTTTCCAACAGCAGGTAGGTATAGTTGGTGTCTTTCCATCTAAAGGCACTATCGTATTCTACCCTTACACCCGTTTGCAACAAATCCCTATGATAAATGATGTCAAATTTTCTGTCCACATGTGAAAGTACGACATGGTTAAGATCAGCACCGTATTTTGAAAACCGCTCAACTTGCTCAATGGCTTGATTACCAAAATTGGTATGGGTAAGGATGGGGGCACCGGTCTGAATGTGGGCAGAGGTCACTGCCCTGAAAATCTTGTCCTGATGATCAGAAATGGGATCATCCCCCGTGGCAAGCTTGATCATTCCTGCTTTGTGGGAGGTTCGCTCCACTATGGGGCCGGCATAATCATACCGGTCCACTCCCTGCTCTATATCGGCAATAAATAATTCAGCCAGCTGATCCTCCTTATAGCTGTATCTCCAATGATGAGGAGGGTAATAGATTTCCAGGTGAATGCCCGTGGGTACAATGATTTGTATCCCGGAAGCCTTGGATACGGCAGCCAGTTTTTCCACGTTCCTGCCACAATTGGAGGGCATTGTATCCACCATGGTTCTCCCGCCGGCCTTGTATACCTCCTTAAGCTCCCGGCTTACCTTATCAACATCATTAAGCAGAAATGCCGGATTTTGATCGGTGGGGAGGCTATGCTCTATGATGATGTGCTCATGGGAATAAGTCACCCCCATTTTTTCACTGGGGAGATCTCCCAAAACGGTTCTAAAAAAGGATTTCATAGTGCTTTTGGATTTCGGTTATTTCCCCACCCCTCTCTACTGGTGTCAGCTTTTTCTTGTGGGACCTCTAAGACAGCCCCTATGTTAATGAGCATATCTTGTAGTAGGGATACTGGGATTTCTCTTGCAGAAAGGTCTGACTTTATAGAAATACTAGCCGCTAACCCGGCCGCCTGACCCATAGACATGGTCTGACCCATGGATCTACAGGAAGCGTGTGCATCATGGGTAGCCGAAAAGCACCGGCCTACCACCCAGGTAATGTGACTCTTGCAGGGGACTATGGTGCCATATGGCACTCCATACATCCCGTCTCCGGGAATATATTCCCATATGGTTTCAGAACTTCCATCGCTGGACTTTCTATGATCTTCTATGGGTGCTCCGCAAAGAAGTATACCGTCTTCAGGTATCTTGCCTTCCAGGCAGTCTTCTTTTGTGAGCCGTTTCATTCCATACACCCTTCTGGTTTCTCTCACGCCGATTTGATGGGAAAGTCCGATGATTTTGGCATGCTCATACCCTGGAACTTCATCTCTGAAAAACTTTTCATAGATAAATGACTGCTTTCTTCCTTCTATTTCTGCTTGGGTAAGTTCATCCACCTTGTAAGCCTTCAAGTCAGCAACCTTTACTGCTACAGTACTTATACATTTGGGCTGCACCATTTCGTGCGCGGAGCCCTGTTTGCGCGGGAGAGGATGATGTCCCTTACTCACTGCCTGCTCCATTTTCTCCATCAGCATTTTTTTGCCGCCCGCTTTCTGATAAGCCTCTAAGTCCACATTGGCCATGCGAAAGGTGGTTGTCATGCTTTGGGCAGGTTCCTTCTCTCCGGCCAATTCATATGAATGACCTGCCAAATGGCAAAAATCGGCATCTCCACTTGCATCGATCACCCTTTTAGCCTTGATAAGGAAAAACCCCTCTTTGTTGAAGACCACGCAGGCATGGCTTCCCGAGCTTTCTTCGGAGCTCACCTCCACCAGGGTGGTATGAAGGAGATAGGACACCCCCGCTTCCTGAATCAGTTGATCCCAGACGAATTTGAGCCGCTCCGGGTTGTAATTCACACCAGTTCCGGCCCCATAGGTGTTAGGCCTTAAGAAGATATCACCGCTCAGATGGAGGTGGTTGACCACTATGTCCGGTATTCCTCCAACCACCTTTCTTGGATATTCTCCAGGGGTGAAGAACCCATAAAAGGTGTCCAGCATTTGGGTGGAGGTGCCACCGGGAAAGCCGTACCTTTCGATCAACATTACAGGGCCGGAATGAAACCTGCCAGCGGCAATGGCAGCCACCGCCCCGGCTGAGCCTGCGCCTACGACTAATATATCTACTTCAGCCAATACCCGTAACTTGGAAGTGTTGATGATGGAATTCATGGTTGATGACTTTGTTCTACATTTCGATAAAGTGATGAAAGGCGCTGGGCATGTTCATCATAGGCAGATTCGAAAAGGGCAGCGGACCTCTCTGCACCTACCACAGCTGCACCGGTAAGGACCCTTGGGGGATGTCCCCCTTTGGTCAGTATATCAGCGAGTACGGCCTTGATACAGTTGATCATCATTGCCCCACCCACAGTGGACCCGGGTGCTACCGGAGTTTCCAGTCCTTCCACATTTACCATGGCATCTCCTGAAGGTGCCCCTGTATCTAAGATCAAATCTGCAAAATCAGTTAATCTTTTACCGTCCTCCCTTTTGCTCTTACTATCTGCGCAGTGGTCTTTGGTCACTAAGGCTACTACCTTTATGCCTTGCTTTTGGAAACATTCTGCCATTTCCACGGGAACAATATTGCAGCCGCTTGAGGAGATGATCAAAGCTGAGTCCAGCTCAGAAAGGTTAAAGTTTCTTAGTATTCTAGGGGCAAGTCCCGGCACATTCTCTAAAAACATGGCCTGCCTTTGGCCGTTTGCCCCTACCACCAGGTTATGGAAGGTCAATGAAAGCTCCACTATTGGGTTGAAGCCGGGAAAAGACCCGTATCTGGGCCACATTTCTTCCACCATAATCCGGCTATGCCCTGAGCCGAATACGTGAACCATTCTTCCGCTTATAATAGTTTCGGCAAACCATTGGGCTGCTTGTTGGATGGCTTTCTGCTGTTTTTCAATTGTATCGGTAATGGTCCTGCATTTGGATAGGTACTGCGCGATAGGTGTTGACATGTGAAATTGATCTAAATAAGTAGAAATAAATACTATTTTAGTGCCCCAAAAACGGCTGCTCCCATAGCTCCAGCATAAGCTCCCTGTGTGGCCAATCGGATAGGGGTCCTGTGTCCCGAGGGTTGCCACTCAAAGAGGTTCATAAATGCCCCCAAAGGCCCTGTCAGGCCCTCTTTGGCTGCTGCCATGCCCCCTCCGAGGATAATAACTTCGGGAGAAAAGGCATTGACCAAAGAGGCAAGTGCCGCTGCCAAGTCTCTAATCATATTGAGCCAAATGTAAGTAGCAATGGGTTCTCCTTTCTGATAATGGGTGTAAACCTCTTCGTTTTGGTGGTATAAACCAAAGGACCTTTTGGAGATATTGGCATTGCCCAATGCATCTTCAAGGCTTCCCGGTGTTCCTGTGATGTCCAGGAAGTCTTTTCTATGTACCGAAATATGGCCCAGATGGCCGGCTCTACCCAATTCACCCTGATAAAGCTCACCATTGATGATCACTCCTCCTCCCACACCCGTACCCAAGGTGAGCATAATGAGATGTTGATATCCGCGTCCAACTCCCAGGTGGTGTTCAGCCAGAATGGCAGCGTGGGCATCATTCACTACTTTACAAGGAAAACCCAAATAATCCCCCCAAATTAATTGGGTAAGCCCCTTTAATCTTCCCGGCATATGAAGGATGGTGGTATTATCGGGATTGACAAGGCCAGGAGCGGAAAGGCCTAAACTGAAATTGGCACCCGCTTTATTTTTGAGCATTTCATAAACCTGGAGCACTATTTTCTTCCAGTCCTCATTTCCTGCATCTTTGGTAGGCACGGTAGTTTTGTACACTACATCATGCTGTGTGTCCAGCACAATGCCTTTGATATTGGTGCCTCCTATGTCTATGCCAATTTTATTCATTGTTTTCCATATTGGCCTTCACTGATACCCCATCCACCGTCTACGGCTATGCATTGTCCTGTGATAAATTTGGATTGATCAGAAAGGAGTAGGCAAGCCAGTCCGCTAATATCCTCGGGGGTCCCCATGCGGCCCAGGTCAAGGGGCTGTTTGGTGTTTACAAAAGATTGAATAAGAGGGTCATTTGCGGCCCTATTGGCCATAGGTGTAGTAATAAGCCCAGGGCAGATGACATTGACACGAATACTTTGGTTAGCGTAATACGCAGCAATGGAAGTACTAAAACCCTCTATGGCCGCCTTAGCCGCAGCGTAGGCGTGTGTGGAGAAATACTTTGGTGAAGGGTGTCTGGCCAGCACACTCCCAAGGTTGAGTATGGCACCTGCTGATTTTTTTTCCAGAAGGTATTTAACCATGGCCCTGTTGGAAAGCATAAGGGAGGTGAGGTTAAGGTGTAAGGTATAATTCCATCCCTCCAGCGAAAGGTTTTCCAATGGGCCGTCTCCATGACTTCTGCCACTGCCACCGGCCACATGGAAGAGTCCATTCACCTGACCAAAACTACTTTCACATCGCAGAAGGGCTGTTTCAGCTGTACCCTCTAACGTGGCATCCAGGTCTAGAATCTCAGCATTTTCCTTCAATTCCTCCTTTGCCATTATGATATGTTGATCTGCTTTTCCGGTCACCAGCACATTTGCTCCAAGGTTTATCATATGCTTGGCTGAGGCAAGTCCTATTCCACTTGTACCCCCAATGATGACGATGTTCTTGCCTTTTAGCATGAATATGGGTTCTTTATCAGAATTGAAGATAATCAAATTGTGTGAATCTGTATCAATAGGGCCATTAAAGAATAAATTGACAAAAGTAGTCCGGAAAAATGTTTAATATTTTTTCATATAAGTTAAACAAAACTACAGGTTGTCCGTTTTAAAGATGAATTGAATAAGCCATTAACCGTCCGAAATCGGTGTTTAATAAGCCGGAGAGCAAATAATTGGTCATACCTTGAGACCATTTAAATTGACCAACTATTATTTCATTGGAGCCATCTCTTTACGAGATGGCTTTGGTGTTTTAGAAATATTGATTAATTTTATTTTTCATCAATAATAACCTACAAAAATGGCCAAAATGTAAGTATAGGCCATTTACATTAATTCATTGACCAATGACCCAAACCAAAATTGCTATTCTATTACTCCTTTCCTTTTCCATTTCCCTAATTTGTGGGTGTGGAAAGAAGGAAGAGGAAATAGATGCTGAATTTCAAACTGCCTTAGAAAATGCCTATTTAGCTCAAGAAAGTTACCAAAGATGTTGGGAATTTGTCCAGGCCTGGCTACAACACGCTGATCCGAAATCCGGGCTCATCCCCAGGAACCTTCACGAATCCAGTGACCTATGGAACGCCAAGGATGCCGCAGCGGATAATTACCCCTTCATGGTTTTGACAGCTGCAATTTTGGACAAGGATTTATACGAAGGTAAAATGAGGGCAATACTTGAAACCGAACAACGATTGACCAATAGGCTGGACAGGTTACCGGATGATTATTCCTTTGCCAAGGAGGACTTTGTCAATGAAGAAATCGACTTGGAAGCCATTATTTTTGGAGCCTCCGAGTATGTGAAGGACGGTTTATTGCCCCTCACCGAATATATCGGAGAAACCCCCTGGTCGGAACGTATGATTGATTTGCTGGATGATATTTGGAAGCATGCCACTAAAACCACTCCATTTGGGCCTATTCCCTCTTTCAATGTTGAGGTGAATGGAGAGTTGATGCAGGCACTTTCCAGGGTTTATTGGATGACGGGCGATCAAAAATACCTGGACTGGGGCATGCGCCTGGCTGATTTTTATTTACTTGGTGAGAATCACCCCACCCGGGACCAGGAGGTATTAAGGTTAAGGGATCATGGTTGTGAAATCGTATCAGGTCTTTGTGAGGTATATGTGAGTACTGCTTATGCCGAACCGGATAAACATGAAGCTTATCGCCAACCCATTTATGAATTGCTGGACAGCATTTTAGAAGTTGGAACCAACGAACATGGACTTTTCTATAACCAGGTAAACCCCATCACCGGGGAAATACTGGACAAAGGAATAGCAGATACCTGGGGATACACCTACAATGCCTACTATTCAGTATATATGCTGGATAGTGTGGATAGGTACCGTGACGCTTTATTACAGGCTTTTGGGAATTTGCATCACTATGAGTACTACGATTGGGAAAGGGGAAGTGCAGATGGTTATGCGGATGCCATAGAGAGTGCATTGAACCTGTATAATAGAGAGCAGGTAGCAGCAGCAGAAGATTGGATCAACAGCCAGATCCATGTGATGTGGTCCATGCAGGATTCTGCTCATAGAAGTGGAACAGAGGCCTATAGAGGAACAGGCATCATTGAAGGGTGGCATGGGGATGGTAATTTTGCACGTACCAGTATCATGTACAGCCTTTGGAAAACGCAGGGCACTAGCCTTCATCCTTGGAATAAGGACGTATACCTGGGAGCCAAAGCTACTGATAAGGGGATTAAGGTTTCCATTTTCCCAGAGATTGCCTGGGAGGGCATCTTGAAATTTGATTATCCCCGGCACAGAGAGATATTTAACCTGCCAATGGACTATCCCAGGATAAACCAACTGCCGGAATGGTTCACTGTGGAAAGAGATCAGCAGTATGAATTAATATTTAAAAATACTGGTGATACTAAAAGAGTAAGTGGTACCGACTTGGTGGAAGGAATTTCCATTTCATCCACATCCGGTGAAGCTATTTTTATAGAAGTGGTGGAGCTGAAATGATTTTGAAATAATTGAGCATTATTATTTTTTGGATAGCCGGAGTTTATAGAAGGTAATTGCACTTCGTTCTACTGAAGATACAGGGTCATTTTTTAGAGCATAAAACTCCTTTTCCGGTGATTCAAAATTAAGAAGATAGGAAATTTCCATAGGGATCACGATTTCGTTAGACCAGCCCTTATCCTTTAGATAAACTTTCAAAATATGATTTTGTGGGTTCGTTTGGGAATTAGGATCATTTCCTTGACCCTGTTTAAGGGCTTCCTCGGTTATCCCTTCAAGATAGTTTACCGCTACCCCATTTTCAAAGGCATAAAGGCCATCTATCATCCCCGGAATTTTGATAGTAGTCAAATCAAGAGGGATTTCCTGGCCTTCAAGTTCCACAAAGTTGCTTGCCTCAAGTGGAATTTCTCCCAAAAACTCCCCATCATTCAGTTGGAAAACATAAATGACAGGCTCATTATCAAATGCAAAATGGATTTTATCCTCAAAGATGGAAAGAAAAATAAAGGGATGCTCGAAATAAAGTTCTTCTTGATATTTACTCCCTTCGGGCAAGCGGAGAAAAGGTGAGGATTTACCCGTTTCTAATTCCACCTTCTCCAATAAATGGTTGTTTTTGAAAAAATCTTTTTCGTAGGGGTTGACTCCATCTCTTCCTGGAAAGTAGATATACACATGGCCATTTGCGATTTCCATGCTTTTCACATTGCTTCTCAAGTCAGAGAGCGATGGGGCAAAAGGCATCTGAAATTTTTCTATCAAGTTGAGCTCCTGGTCCAATATTCCTATTTCTCCCTTTAGGCTTTGTAAATAGGTGCGACCATCCGGCATCACTTTCAACCCGCCTACATAGGAAATGCTATTGGTGCCTTCTCTGGGGATTGTTTTTTTCGCCAAGGTTTTTCCTTCAGTATTGAATTTTTGAAAGGACCCTTCCCTGAAATTGTAAATAACCCCCTCAGGTTCATGAAAATCAATTCCATGAAATGGTCCGCTATATTCCACCTGGAAAGAATCAATTTTCTCCAATTCAAAGTAGAACCCTTGCCCGGTTCTGTCCTTAAGGCCGCAATTGGCCAAGATTAAAAGCATTAAAATTATTACAGTAGGTTTAATAAGGGACCTTGGCATAAAGATATTCTGATTAAGGGGCCAAAAATAAACAGTACCCACCAATTAAAAAATTGATTCGCAAATGAGTTTCTAAAATGCGTCGGTTTTTCTGGGATCTTTGCCATATTCGTTGTCACCAGCTTGACCTTTTTTGATGGCCAACCATACAAACCCTATTAGATTTACGGGTGGAGGAATGAGGAGGTACAAGACATATCGCCAATCTAAACCTATATCGTGAAGCCTTTTGATAGCTTGAACCAATAAAAGCACTATGGTGGATATTAGAATTATACCGAAAACAGCAAATCCTACATAAGCTTCGTTTACAAAAGCTTCATACATCCTTAGCAGACAGAATAAATTTATAAAGTAAAACACGATAAATAAGGTAAGGTATTTTCTTCGGGTAATTCTTCCATTTGGAGAAAATATCGTAGTCATGACTTTTGAGTTTTGAGGGTGTAAAATTGAGATCCTAAAATAAACTATTGGTCCTCATACCATTTATCCTCGAATGTAAAAGGGGTGTCAACGTCTGCTTTAAGCACTTTTAATACCATCCAAATCAAAATAATTGGAGAAATGGAAAACATAAACATGATGATACCTACATTAAGATTGGCATAAACCGAGGTTATGTAAATTAGGAGAAATCCTGTAGCGATAAATATTGGGAAAAGGTAGTTTTTCATTGGTTTAAGTGGTTTGTTACTTAAACAACCAATTCAACAGGTAATTCGTTTGGATTTTTTGCTTTTTACTAAACTAAGTATTTGCTACCCTGGGTGCCCAATAGGTACAGTAAGCCTTCTCGTATACAGGTCCTTTAAAAAGTTGGCAGCCTCCACAAGGTTGATCCTCTTTTGGAGGAAGGTATAATTGGCAATTGCCACAGGTATTCTCCTCTATGGGGGTCTCTTCGGTATATCCTAACTGGTTTCTTTTGGATATTTCAGCATCATCCAGCCCTTCTAAATCGCCACAATTTTCCGCCATTGATAAATCATACTCTTTTGCTTTTTCAGCACAGGAAACCACTTCAGAAAAGGCACAGGCCCCAAATAGTATTCCCATTAGATCTTTGATCGCTTTTCTCCTCTTCATGGGTGTAGGTGTTGAAGAGCCGCCAGTAGGATTTCAGTATCCGTACCTTCAGCTTGCTCAGATTGTCTATCCCATAATTCAAGTGATGCTTGCAAGGCCTCGTTTTCCTTTCCATGGATTTGAAGGCCTTTCCTTAATCCATCATGCCAGGCCAGGTTGCCTTCTGCCCAGGCAATTTCTTTTTCAAAATACCTGATAAGGTCCTGTATAAGGTCTGGGTTTCCGATTAGACCGTAGGCCATGGCTAATTCACTACTAAATTCCTGCTTCCAATCTTCCTTTTTCTCAAAGAAACTCAATTCTTTTAGGGCTTTAAGCATGGGGCTTTTTAAGCTAACGGGAGCACTCACTACCGCCATTCTATGCCATTTCGATTCGCCGGTAGTGGATAAGGTTTTTGCTAAAACACGGGCTGCTTCCTCATCGGTGAAATTTCCTAAACTTAATAAGGCTTGAAATACCACTGCACTATTTTGATCCTCAGTGGCTTCTTGGATATTTTTTCTCAATGAAGGGAATTTCTCTGCCAGGATCAGGGCATGTCTTCGTATCTCGGGATGTTCATCTTTCAGCAATTCCTCAATAAAGGCAGGACTCAAGCCGTCCCAGGCTTCTACGAGATAGGCTGCATGAAGCCTGGTCCTAGGGTCTTTGTGCTTATGTGCTAAGGAAATTGCCTCCCCGAGTAAGTCCTTATCCGGGTTTTCTACCAGCATGCGTTGGGCATTTAGCCTGTACCAGCCGTTGGGGTGGGCCAATAGTCCCATTAGTTGCGAGCTTGTTGCTGAAGTGAGATTGACTACGTGGGTCTTCTGCTGGGATTCATTTTTAGGTTTTATCCTGTAAATTCTTCCATGGTTCTCCCCATACATAAAGTCCATTTCCTCCTTTAGATCATCAGGAATAGAAACAGGGGTTTCTATATGCTGTCTGTAAAAATCAATAACGTACAGATACCCGTCCGGTCCCACCGTGAAGCCTACAGGCCTAAACCAAGGATCAGTGGAAGCCAGGAACTCTCTGTCTTTTTCGTCCACTGCCCTGGAGGCCACAAAGCCATACCCCTCCTTATTTCTAGCGATCACATCTCTATGGATAAGATTTCCTGCCACATCTCCGGTAAAAATATTGCCGTAATACCCGTCCCCAAAGGCATCTCCGTGATAATAAGTCCCACCTGAGGCACCCGTGAAATACTTATCGGCATGTTCCACCCTATCTAGCCCCTGCTCTTGGTATTGGTTATTTCTCCTGCGGGTCCTTTCTGCCCTCCAATAGGGTGGAGGGGTAAGTTGATACATGGTGAAATCGTGGTCCGATATATTGAGGTTGACGTTTTTGGAAGGCATGCCCTCATGCCTTTCAAGATACCTTCTGGGGATTACGCTTTGCTGGATGTGCAGGGTGTTTTGGGTGAAGTACTTATTGTTCCAATCGTCAAAGGTCTGTCCGAATTGGGCCGTACCGCTTTCTAATTCAAATAAATCTTTGTCCAGCCTGAACCTAAAATCAGCCCCTCTGGTGTCCAAGGGTTCGGCATCCGGTTTTCTGGCAAAACTCACTTTTCCGGCCTGACCGTTGTTGGCTGCATAAATCCAATTATCCACCCCAAAACGTAAATTGGTGATTTGTGCCTCGGAATTGTTGTCGAAAAACCCGGAGAAAATCACTTCTTTGCTGTCGGCCTGTCCGTTTCCATTGGTGTCTTCGAGGTAGTAGATATAAGGAGCAGAGGTGACCAAAATACCCCCTTTCCAGGGCAACACGCTAGTGGCGTCGGCGAGCCCTTCAGCAAATACCTGGGAATGGTCAATTATACCGTCACCATTGGTGTCTTCCAATAATTTAATCCTGCCTTTACCTTTTCCTTTCTCCGGAGGGTAGGGGTAATCAGGCATTTCTACCACATATATTTTACCATCTTCGGCAAATACCAGATCCACTGGATCCCAAACGTGGGGTTCCGCAGCAAAAAGTTCGATTTCAAAATCCTCATGCAGTTCAAAGCTTGCCATTGAATCTTCGGGGCTAAGAGGATCGGGGTATTTGGGAGGGCTACAGGCAATATTTAATGTACATATTGCCACTAATAGGAATATACGTTTCATGGGTAATACAGTTGAATGCCTAAATTATTTAATTATCGGCTAAAATCCAGCTGCTGGTCTAAAAATTGATAGGCGGTATCCCTTGTATCTGCAGGAAAGTCATGTCCAACCTTTGGATACACCACCTTGAAATTTGCAGGTATGCCAAAATACCTGTAAATGGATGTTAATAGGGGCACCACTTCTTTGACACCCTCCACACTGAAGTTGCCGTCGCCTATAGGGGAACTGGAGAACACTGCCCTTGGGGCAATACTTCCTATGATATGGGTGAAATCAAAGGGCAGCTTTTCTTGGTCAAGATAGGCTTTGATCTTTGGCATGTACCTATCCTGAGCCCAGGGCCCCAATCTTCCCCCGTATCTTTTTGAGGCTTCTTCGCCTATGTTATAATGGGTAAAAGGCGTCCATCCACAACTGCTAACCGTGGCCTTCACCCGTTCATCAAAGGCAGCCAGGAACAAGGCATTATGCCCTCCTAAGGAATGACCAATGGCACCAATCAGTTCTGGGGCAACCATAGGTAAGGATTGTAGGAGATCAATGCCCCTACGATGGTTCCAAATAGCAAGCATGGTTCCCGAATCAAAACCATCGGTGCTAAAGTCATGGTTAGCCAATTCCCCAAAACTGGGGTAATCGGGTGCCAGGACCACGTAACCTCTTTCTGCTAGTTCTTTTCCCACCGCCCGGTTTTCCAGTTCACTTTGTCCATCCACAATTCCCTTTCCCGCTGCACCGGTGGAGTGAAGGGCCATAATTGCGGGCAATTTTTCCCGCATCTTTTCCCGAGGTATATATAAGTAAGCGGGCACCATTTGGTCAGGGGTGGAGGAATAATGAATATGATACCTGGAGTAGGAGGGGGTTGTCAAACTGTCCAAAAGTTCATAGGTTGGCGGATGGGAAGGTGCGTCCGGAAATTGCCCCATGATACTTTCCATCCTTTCCTTCCAACCTGCTATTTGTTCATTCCAAGCATCTATGGAGTTTGGAAACTTAACCCCGGCTTCTTCGGCATTATTCTCCAAAGACAGTACCTCTTGTTCTAGGACAGCATTGATAGTGGATTTAAGTAGTCTTTCAGCCTTCCAGGTGGTGGGGCTGGAGGCTATTTCGTAGCCACCTTTTTGGTAAGCGATGGAATCACCTATATAAAAGGGGCCATAATCCCCATACGCAGCCATGGCAACCTGCAAGTTGGGGTTCAAAGATTTGGCATATAGCTGGTACTCCACAAATAACTCTCCTGGTAAGTGAAGGATCCGGGTGTTGCCCAAGTATAAACAGGAAACCGCTGTGCCCCTTCCCCTATCCCTGAGATATTTCCAGGCCAGTCTCTGCATATGATTGGTCAACCAACGATGATCCTTTTCTTTCATTTCTTCTTCGATCTGCGCTACTTGCTTGTTTACGGGAAGAAATACGTTTTCATATTTCCAGTCCAAGTCATTGGGAGCGATGGGTGACTTTAGAGTGTTTGCCCAGGCTTTTGCCATACCTTCTTCCAAACGCCGGGCGAGAACCCCTCTGTTGACCTTATTGCCATCATTATATTTTCCAGCTGTTATGTTTCCTCCGGCTCCGTTGAAGTGTATGTGTAAAGCTTCAGGCACTTCCAGTTGTCTCATAAATCTGGCAATGCCGGGAAAGTCTGGGTCTGCCTTTTTGGTGAGATAATAACTTTGAGGGTGAACGGCGTAATAGCTCAATACAGCCAAAGGCTGCTCCTCGTTCCAAAAACTGACAAGGGAAACAGCGGAATCAATGAGCCCTTCCGGGAACGCACGGATTTCCGGATCCTTGGTGGAAGAGGTCCTGGAATGAATGATTTCACCGTTTTCACCTTCAATTCTCCGGTTGGAGGCGACTTTTTCCACCTCAGCAGTTCCATAACCTACATGTGTGAGGGGTTGACTGAATTTCATCGAATGTTGGGCTGCATCGGCTAATTCTGTCATAAATTTCCTTTGCCAATCGCCTTCAAATGCTTGAGGGGCAAGCCCATTGTCCATTAAAATGGCCTCTGCGGTAAAATCACTGATGGGGGCGTCATGCTGGTGTACAACATGTACAGCCACTCTTTCCGGGTGAGTGCCCACAGCTTGAGCCAGTTGGGCTTTTAAGCTTTCGTGGCTACCATTGGCAATCCCAATCCAATCAATGGCACAGATCACAATGGGCAAACCATTTCCCTGGATTACCAATCCTCTTGCCCTTAACCCCAATTCACTCCTTCCTTCCATGGGATCATATGCCAGCAGGGTGCCAATGGGAGGTGTGGCGTCCATATCGAACAGAGAAAGACGTAACTGTACCTCCTCTTCCTGCTGCCCATGTACCTCCATCCTATAAAGGAATAGAGAACAGAGTAATGTGATTTTGATATAATGACTGTAGGGGTTCATCTTGCACTTTTTTATGGAGTGTTTTGTAAGAAGCTCAGGTAAGAAAGCCAGGGTTGAGTTTATTTGGTTGTATGAATTTGTTGATGTACCCAATCGCTCACGATATCTTCCATTTCAGAGGTGAACCGGTTGAATTGCATAGGTTGGAGAAATTGTAATGCATCGTTGTTTCCTGACATTTGATAGTAGAGCCTGGCCGTATTTACCGCATTTTCCACATCTGCTTTTTCCGCATGTCTATCCAGGCTAGGCGCAATTACCAATAATGGCTTTGGCGCCAGGGCAGATAACATTTCCGGGAAGTCCACTGGGATCCTATCCTCTTCATGTTAAAAATAACCCAATTTGGGAATTAAACCATAGAGATGGGAAAAGGCTTTTGCACCCATTAAATCAGGGTTGTCAGCAGCCTTTCGCCAAGGGGTAAAAGCTGCTATAGCTGCAATTCCAGCCACTTTTTCCTCTAGAACCCCTGTAAACAGGCTAATGCTTCCCCCTAGTGCATACCCGCCTAAATAAATATTGTCATTATCCACAAATTCCAGGTCTTCCAGCCCTCTAATGCCAGCTTTAAGATCCTCCACCATTTTCCCTGCCTTGGACCAAGAGGGGTAACGATCATAGAAGAGCGTTCCTTCCTCGATTCTGCTGCCATAGCCTATCATGTCCAAGCAGAGCACAGCAATCCCCCGGTCCAAAAATTTTTCAAAAAGGGAGGTAAGCTTATTGTCAAAACCTGTATTCACGTATTTATGGGTCCAAATGATGACAGGCAGCTTTCCGGAGGCAGGTAATTTCATTTGGCCCTCCCCATCTATGGGGTAATAGAAAGCGGCATACTGGTAATCCCCAATGGCATTGTATGGGGCAAAGTTGCGGCGTTTGCCATTTTTGGGGTTAGGCCGGTTGATCAATTGATCGAGGTAGTCCTCCCGGGTGCTCAATCCCTCAATAGGAAAAGGGGCAATGCCGTTTGGGGTTTCCCCTAAAAGCCATTGCAAGGCACTTCGGGTGGCCGTTTTATGACTTTCAATATCTCTTACCTCTATGGAGGCAGTATTGCTCAGGGGATCTTTTCTGGAAAAGGTGTCAATGGATACTGCGCCAGGAAAGTTGTCCTTGAACCTTTGGAAACTATAGCGATAATATCGTGAGTTTTCCCAAGGGAGGTTTTTTCTTTCAAATTGAATGTCCAACCAGTCCACATAGGCCTCAATGTCTCTGGCGG
>PXCO01000285.1 GCA_003565295.1 Cyclobacteriaceae bacterium | reverse complement strand
GTGGCAGGTGGAAAAATTGACGTATCGGAGCAGGAGTTTTCCAAAAAGCAGCGGATGGTTGATGTGGATAGCCTTACTCACAACGATGCCAGAGAGGTAGGGGCCGAATGGATGTGCCTTCAGGCAATAGAGCAGTTAAACATCGCCCCGTTCCTTGAAAGCCTGAACTGGGATGAGCAACAGATCCAATTGGCTATCACCCAAATCATAAGCCGTGCAATTTGTCCCCATTCGGAATTGCGTACCAGCCGCTGGATCAAGGAAAACTCTGCTGTATGTGAACTAACCGGTTATCCGATTGGCAATATCACAAAAGATAAGCTCTACAAAAGCGCCCTGGACTTATTTCGCATCAAAGGCCCGCTGGAGCACTTTCTTTCCAACAAAACCAACGAGTTGTTTGACCTGCAAGACCGGATTATCCTCTATGATCTGACCAACACGTATTTTGAAGGTGCCAAGCGTGGCAGCAGCCTGGCGCAGCACGCCAAAAACAAGAGTAAAGAAAAGCGCGATGATGCGAAGCTCATTGTATTGGCCTTAGTGGTCAATGTTGAAGGGTTTATCAAATTTTCCAGTGTTTTTGAAGGCAAAAAAAGTGACAGCGCGTCACTGGGCGATATCGTTGACAACATCCGGGGACACACCAGCGCGGGCAGCCGGGCGATTGTCGTTCTGGATGCCGGGATAGCCACCGAAGACAACCTCATGCTCCTTGAGCAAAAGGGCTATGATTACGTTTGCGTGTGCCGGGCAAAAATCAAGGACTATACCCTAGCCGCTGAGTCGGCCGTTCAAAAAATCAAAAGCAAAGCCGGGGAAACCATCACCTTGGAACGAGTTGTTTGCGGGGCAACCACCGATTACCTGCTCAAAGTCCACAGCACCGGAAAGCTCAAAAAAGAGCGGTCCATGAAAACCAGTTTTGAAGAGCGTTTTATGGAGCAGGTGGAAAAAGCACGGGCAGCGTTAGCCACCAAGGGTGGCATCAAAAGGAAAGACAAAGTAGAACGGCGTATAGGGCGCATCATCGAAAAGTACCCCTCTACGGCCAAACACTTCGTGATCCAGGTCGAAACCGATGGGGAGGTTGCCACTGGTATTACCCTTTTGAAGAAAGACAGCCACACCCTCCATGAAGAACATCTTGGCACCTACTTCATCCGAACAAACCTGGATATAGTGGATCAGCAAAGCCTGTGGGACATCTACAACACCATCCGCGAAATTGAAAGCAGTTTCCGATGCCTGAAAACAGACCTGGACCTTCGCCCGATCTATCATAAAAACGACGATGCGGCCATTGCGCACATTCACCTGGGGTTGCTGGCCTATTGGCTGGTAAATACCATCCGTTATCAGCTCAGGAAAAAGAAGATTACCTACTGTTGGAAAGAAATTCTCAGAATCACCAACACTCAAAAGGTGATTACAACGAGCGGGCAAAACACCTTTGATGAGACGATTACCGTACGACGATGTAGCCAGCCCCAAGCCAAGGTAAAAGAAATCTACCAGGCGCTGGGCTATCGAAATTATCCCTTCGTTAAACGAAAATCCGTAGTACACAAACCGGTACTCAAAAAAAATCAAGACACTGTGTTACAAAGAGTTGACGATAGTTAGCTGCAATCTGGGTTAAAAAATGTACGCTCAATGCTATAGAACTGCATTTAAGGTAAACAAAATGAAAACATATACTTTTCCGGCGGAGTCGAACTATGTGATTACCGACGGCGTAACCTGAGGCAGATCCGGGAGGAATTGCCGTTCATCATCTGAAGTGCTGCAGCCTGTCCCTACAAGAAGTGCAGTTATCAATAGAGCGATATAGAGTGGTAGTAAATCAGTTTTTTCCATTTTAGAATTTTGATTTTCATATCCAAACAAACAGCTTCTTTTTTTGCTGATCTATTACCCAGTTTTAACACTTCAGAAAATCGCTGAATCAGGTTCCATCCTTTACTTAAAGATGTACCTCCTTAAAACACAATGTGTTCAGCGAACTCCTGTTCGAATACAGCTTGTAGTACAAACGTTACCCAGAAATCTTTCTCAATTGCAATAGGCGGCAATCCCTCAATTGCCCCGACTTATTCATAAACTTGTTTCTTTCTCTCATCATCTACCTTTAGCCAATCAATCATTTATCTATGCTTTGTTCCATAATTTCCCGAATCCATACCGGAGCAAGTTTAATATCATGCTTCACATGATCCGGGTTCTCTTTTTTTAGAAGTTCATGGATTCTCTCTTTTTGCCGGTCGGTTACATTTCCATTACCAATCTCCTTAAGCGCCTGAATAACTAACGAGCTTATCTCTCCTTTTGCTTTCAGGTTCTTTGGAACCGTACGTTTAAATCTGATTTTTCTATTCCCAACCTGAATACTTCTTGGTGAACCATCAGTAAGATAAACCGCATTCATTGGTATTTGCTTCGAAAGCCCAAGCTTATTTAAAGCCAATGCGCCGGAAGGCACGATATAAGCTCTGTCCCTATTTGCAATGGCTTTGGCAATTTGATCTAAGGTTGGCTGCAACAGTCCTAACTGCGAGTCTTCTTTTGGGTATAAATAAATACCGTGGGCAAGCCTTTCCAGCTTTCCACCGTCTTCAAGCCGTGACAAAGCCTTGTGTACAGCATCTTCACTGCCAAATTGATAAAAATCATCGGGGAAAAATATTTTCCCACGCTTATGATCTCTTATCTTCTTAAGTATCTGTTCTTCTGCGGTTTTCACGAATATTTGTTTAATTCCTTGTCAGAAATTTAGTAAATATATCTGACGAGACAAACATATAAGATGGAAGTTGAATAATGTTGACCCAGATACGTGTGTGCTGAAGCCAAACTCAGAGGAGGTCATATGCCAGCTCATCTTTTCCTGAGTAGCGAATGGGGGGCAGCTTGTCCGGAATAATCAGCAAATAAAATATTACGAAAGCAGAAATGTCTAAAATCAGATGATGTTTCTTAATGCAATTTTGAAAAATAAATCGCGCAAACAGTTCAGGGAAAGCAGGAGTTCGATCATTTAACTGAATAAACAAAAAAAAAGCCGCTGGAAAATTAAATTCCGGCGGCCTTCGAAGTGTGGGCGCTGAGGGATTCGAACCCCCGACCCCCTCGGTGTAAACGAGATGCTCTAAACCAACTGAGCTAAGCGCCCGTGTTTTTCAACAGAGCATTAAAGATAAGAAGGTTTCTAAT
>PXCO01000370.1 GCA_003565295.1 Cyclobacteriaceae bacterium | reverse complement strand
GTATTGGCCTTTCCCTAGTAAAGGAATTGGTAGAGTTGCATCGGGGAGAGATCTTCCTTGAAAGCCAGATAGATCGGGGAAGTTGCTTTACCGTAAGACTGCCACTTCTTTTGGCAGATTATGAAGAAATAGCCATCTCCGATCCTGCTTTGAGCAATTGCAAAAAGGAAATAAGCCCTTCGGACCAAGCAGGTGATGAGGGGATGAAAGCATCTGAATCTGTTGTGGAGGTTGCTGATCAAGAGATCCCCTTGGTACTTATTATTGAAGACAATGCGGATGTGCGTTTTTTTATCCGTGAAAACCTGCGGCCTATCTATCAAGTATTGGAGGCCTCGGATGGTGAAGAAGGCTATAATTTGGCTTTAGAGACCATGCCCGATCTAATTCTCAGTGATGTTATGATGCCCAAAATGGATGGGTTGGAGTTATGCCATAAACTGAAGACAAATAATAAAACTTCCCATGTTCCTTTGATCCTTCTTACGGCCAAAGCTAGCGGAGGGGACAAAATAGAAGGATTGGAAACCGGTGCCGACGATTACCTAATCAAGCCCTTTGATGCTACCGAACTTTTGGCCCGCATCAAAAATCTCATTGAAAGCCGTAGGAAATTAAGGGAACATTTTAGCAAGGAAATCATATTGCAGCCAACATCCATTACCATAACCTCCGCTGATGAAAAATTTTTACAACATGCTATGTCAATCATAGAAAAAAACTTGGCCGACCATACTTTTGGGGTGGAGGTTTTTTGCCAGGAGGTGGGCATGAGTAGGTCGCAACTTTTAAAAAAGCTCAAATCCCTTACCGATTATTCTCCTGGGGATTTTATACGTCTTATGCGCCTGAAAAAAGCGGCCGAGTTACTCAAAAAAGGAGCTGGAAATATTGCGGAAGTTGCTTACACGGTGGGATTCCAGGACCCCTCCTATTTTTCCAAGTCCTTCCAAAAACAATTTGGGAAAACCCCTTCTGATTATATTGCTTCTGATATTAAGGAAAATTAATAATAGGAACTCTGTTATCAAAGCCAGGAAAGCACTTCTGAATATCCTTTACAGAAAAAATAGAGAAATGCTCAAACGCAGTTTTGAAAGCCAAATACTTCATTTTATCTTAATAGTATGTTAAAAATAACAATTTTCTAATATAAAATGAAATCTCCGCCTAGAAGTGTATAGTTACATCCACGTTGGCTATCGGGGTACACCCAACAGGCCACCCAACAATTTGGTATTGGCATGGTCATTACAAACCTATAGGAATGCGGCTTTAGCCCATTCCAAAACAGTTTCGTTTTAAATCAATAGGAATGTGGCTTTAGCCCATTCCTTTAAATCAATAGGAATGTGGCTTTGGCCCATTATCAAAAAAAAACGCATAACACCTAGGGGCTTTAGCCAAAAGAGGCAGCTGGGGTGTTGGTACGGGAGGATAAATTCTGCTGTAGCCTCTTTAGATGAAGTGAATCAGGGATTTGTTTCCCGCCATTACACATGGCCTATTGATGCTTTGAAATAAAGATGGAGGTTCCCGATGCTGGGGTCTGTTTTTTCCGCCAGTTAAAGCAGGAGGGAATTGTGGGAAAGGGTTTAACTTTCTCGTATCGAATCCGCAACGCCCACTGTGTGAAATAACAACTTTTCATTGGCAGGGATATTCCCATTAAAAAACCTGCCGAACGGGTTTTACTAATCCAGCTTCACTTGCTCTATATATTTTGGGAACAAAATTACCTTCTTTTCATCCCTTGGGTCAAATAAAAAGGGTTTGACGTCAGATGCCATTTTCTTCATATCCAAGAGGGCACACTTTTCCAATACCATTTCCCTGAGCTCTTCGGCGTTTTGAACTCCAATTTTAGCGTACAAGTATGCGTAGTTGGGGGTTTCCCCCAGTCCCAGTAAAAATACGATATCAAAAAAATCCCTTCCCTTATTTCTCCTCCGGTTGATTACTGCGTAAAATTTCTGTGCCAGCAATAAATCCCTAGGCACGGAATTGACCTGGGTGAAGACATCAAATTTATTGAGTAAAGGTTGATCGGGTTGGTACTTAAAATTATGGGGTTCCGTATCAAGCTGTATGAGGATCTTTTCTTCTTTGTGGTTGCTCAGCCCTTCTTTAAATAACAATTCCGAGAATCGTATATAACAATGATAGGCGCCTTTACTGACATTGCGCATTTCTATAAGATAACCCAACCTCCCAAGTTCTTTTTTAATAATTTCAGTGACCTCCTCAAAATCTTCCATGGAAAGGTTGAAATTATCGAAGTCCAAATCCTCGGAAAATCGCGTGTTCCCATGTACAATTCTCAAGCAAGTGCCTCCCAAAAAGGCCAATTTCCTTTCAAATGGGCTTCCAAATATGATTTCGAGTATTTTATATTGCAAATATTCCCTAACCATAAATCTTTCATAACCCTGCAATTCATCAGGAAAGTAGGGCCTTATTTCCTTCAAACTAAGCATTGACTGTGTCTTTAAATAGGCTTACTCTTTTTTTTACTACCATGGAATCAAATATCCTTTGATACTTATCCAATTTTTCAATGTTGATGGCTTCTTTGACCTGAACCTCATTCAAACGCAATTCTCGCATTTCTTCCAGGGAATTAATTTTATTGAAATAAAAGTAGTCAAGCAGTGCCTTTTCTGGCTCTGCGATTTTAAAAGTGAAGCCTGGAATCTTAATTAATCTATAGCCAAAAAACAAGCGGCTATTGAGGTTCCTATAATCAAACCTTCCAATTTTGGTGTCGAAATTGGCGGTATTTCTGGTTGTAACAGAAGTCGCCATAAACACTCCCTCCGGAATCATATTGTAAAATGCCAAGCCACTCTCCAAGGAGACATATGAGGGCGAGTAAATGGCGTTTGCTGTGTAATACAAGAATTTCTCATCCCTTTTCTGATCGGAAAAGCAGTAATACCCACGCCTGATTTTTACCACATACCCCTTTTCTTGCCATTCCACCAACCTCCTGTTATCAAAGTTCGGAAAGCACTTCTTAATATCCCTTACAGAAAAAACGGGGAAACGCTCTAACGCAGTTTTGAATGCCAAATACTTCATTTTATCTTAATAGTTTGTTAAAAATAACAATTTTCTAATATAAAATGAAATCTCCGCCTGGAGGTGTAAAGTTACAACCACGTTGGCTATCGGGATACACCCAGGTGCGGGCATGGCAGTTTCTCTTTAAATCAATAGGAATG
>PXCO01000156.1 GCA_003565295.1 Cyclobacteriaceae bacterium | reverse complement strand
TTTTCCTATTCTATATTTTGATTGGATGTGAGCCGCCAGAAATTCTCCCCATTGAAAAAATAGCCACAGTGAATTTCAGTACCCCATCTGGGCTTTTGGAGGAAAACAATACCGAGGGAATCACAGTTAGGCTTCACCTCAGCGTGGCTGCCGTGGAAAACGGGGAGGTTAGCATCAAACAAATCAACCGTGAAGATTTCAACCCGATCCGTACTTCTCCTGAAATTTCCTCTGAAGGGGTAATTAAACTCCCAGTGAGCAAGGGGAGCACTGAAATCAGTTTCAGGATTTTCCCTGTTAATGACGAATTAATAAGGGGACATCAAGAAGTCCAGTTTCAAATTGATGACCTTAGTTCCAAGCTGATTAAAGGGAGCATGGCATTTTATGAGCTGATGGTACTGGACGATGAACTTTCCGGGATGCTGAAAGCCTACGAAACGGAGGGGAGTACCGGCTATTACAAACAGGAATTTACCTATAATCCTTCGGGAAACTTACTGAGTGTGTCTTGGACTAACAATAAAAATCAAGCACAATCCGGTCAAAGAGCTTATTTGTTCAATGAAGGGGGACAGCTTCAGCAAATCTATTCTTTACCCGAAAATGAAACTCAAAAATTGTTTTACGAAGGTGACTTACTGGTCAAAAAGGAAAGGCATGCATATACCGATGATCTGGAATATGAAACCTATGTCTTTGATGAAAATGGTTCTTTGGCATACATTGCCTACAGAAAGAGATTGCATAATGGCAATGAGGAACTGAAGGGATACAGGGAATTCAGCTACTTTTCAAATGGTAATGTGAAAAGCATAGCCCATTTTGTCTTCAATTCGCCCGTAGAAGTGGAGATGATACAACGGATCTCCTATTCGGAATATACCCTTAATGACAATCCCCTACCCTATTATAACGGAATTCCAGGCTTGATCTACCAGCCCAAACTAGCTGGAAAAACCATTGTTGAAGAACAAGGGCAGACCTACACTTACTTTATGGATTACGCCATAAATAGTAATGGACTGGTGACCCAAAGAACGCTACGTGGGCCCATTGGCCAGGAGCTGACAAAATTCTTTTATTATTGATATGGTTCATTTCACCGTTCACATATTTATGTGATTTAGGCATAGGAAGCCAAAAATTTTCCTTGCTTTGCGTATCTTAGTTGCCCGACATGAAGCGACTATTGGCCATATTCCTTTTTTTATGGTTAAGCCAGGAAATCCTGGCCAATAGCAACCCATTTTTCAATCACCTAGGTGTCAAAGATGGCCTTGCCTCCAACCATGTGCTGTCCCTTTGGCAGGATAAAAAGGGTTTTATGTGGATAGGCACCTCCAATGGCCTGCAGCGTTACGATGGCAACAGCTTCATGTACTTCAGCATTCAAAAGCCTGAAATACTCCCCGCTATGCCCGTAAAGCTCATTATGGAGGACAAAGAGGGGAACATGTGGATAAATTACGGAAGCCATTATGGAATATATAACCCTGCAGAACAGAGTTTCAGGGAAATCCCATTTGAAAAGGACGAAAACCGCTCCAAGGGGGAATTGCTCTACCAGGACAGCTATGGCAATATTTTTATAATACTGGTTCGCCAAAAAATACTTTGGTATAACCAAAGCAAAGGGGTATTTACGGATCAAGGGATTCCTGTCCGGGTGCCTCAAAATTATCGGGTTAACAGGTTGTTTGAGGATACCAAAACCGGTTTTTACTGGATTGCCTGTGAGGAAGGAATGGCAGTCTATGATCCTAAGTCGGATAAGCTCTCGTACAGGGGCCATAATCCCGCTTTCTATCCCTTTATTGACCAGGAAGAATTTAAGATCGTCACCAGTTACCACATTGACAAAGATAGGAAACATTGGATCAGCTACTGGAGTCCTTTTGATCAGTTGTTTGCATCTTATAATGAAAACCTTGGGAAATACACAGATGATGCTGCTTCCCTGAACCACAAAAATTTAGATTACAGGGAAATCCGTCACACCCTGGAAAGCAAGCGGGATGAACTTTGGAAATATGGGGTAAACGGACTCTACAAATTTGACCCGGAAGGCAATGAATTTGAACTCTTCCGATTTGAATATTTCAATTACAGTGAAATTTCCCAGGTGTATGAAGACAGGGAAGGGGCACTTTGGATGGCTACTGATGAGGGTTTATACCACTTTACTCACACTTCTACGGAGGTGGATTACTATTTCGCCCCCAAGCGGGAGATTTCCTATTCCTTTAATGCCGTGAGGGAAATCTTCCTTCCTAATAAAAGGCAAACTCAGTTTTGGATTGCAGATTGGGGAACAGGGATACATATATTGGATGAAAACTTGAAGGCCCGGCCTTCTGACCCTATTTACCGCGCACCTGCCCCAAAAATAGAGATCCGACAGACTTGGACTATTTGCCAGGATAAGCTTACCGGAAAGGTTTGGGTAGGCAATCAGGCTGGTTGGCTTCAATGGATAGACCCAGAGACTCTGGAAACGCACACTTTCAACTTTCCCATATTTGGTAAATCTACCATTCGAAGTATTGTGCAAGACGGGGAAGGCAATATTTGGTTTTCCACCCAAAAGGGAGACCTTTTAAAATACAAGAAAGGAAGTCCACTGCACAATGATTCCTTTGAAAAAGTGAGGGCTTTTAACGGTTACACCTTTATTAACATGGTGGACTCCAAAGACCGTCTTTGGGTAGGTTCTTCCCATGACGGTGCTTACTGTTTGGACTTGACTACCGGGGAGGTTCTCCTCCACCTGGAAAAAAGCGTGTTCAGGAACAGTCCCCTTACAAAAATGGCTCAGCTCAATGACAGCATCTTTTTCTTCGGGCATGAGTTGCTGCATACCTTCAATGAGAAAAGTGGTGAAATACGTACCCTTTCCTACTCCGAAGGTCTTGTCAGCAATGGCATAAACGCCATAGTTCCCGATAGTGACGCCTTCCTTTGGGTCTGCACTCCCAATGGCATCTGCCGATACAATTATTTTCAACACTCCTTTACCAAATATGGCGATAAAGACGGTTTCGGACAGGTAGAATTAGATGGTACTTCAGGCATAAAGTGTGCAAATGGAAAAATTCTTTTTTTGGGTTACAACTCCATGGTTCGGTTTAACCCCGTACATTTTAACCATAGCCTGAAACCAGAACGTCCTACGCTGACCTCCATAAAGCTCTTTGACCAGGCGATTTTTGTGGATTCCTTGACGACGGAGAAAAAAAGAACCTTCCGGCACGACCAAAATGCCTTTACCTTCAACTTCAGTACCTTGAACTATACCTATCAGGACAAGCTTAAATATTTCCACAGGCTTTCGGGCATTGATCTGGACTGGAGGGGCAGTGGCAGCGGTAACATGGCAGTTTATTCCCTGCTACCACCTGGAGACTACATGTTGGAATTCAAAAGCGAAAACGAGGAACGTGTTTCTTCTGCCATAGGGACTTTTTATTTCAGGGTAACGCCCCCATTCTATGAAACCTGGTGGTTCAGGCTGGTTTTGGGATCGATGGGCATCGGCATAGTTTACACCTTTTTCCGGCTTAATCTCAATAGGATTCTTGCGGTAATGAAGGTCAGAAACCGAGTGGCACGGGACCTTCATGATGACATGGGGTCCACCCTCAGCACCATCAACATCCTTAGCAGTATGGCCAAAACCAAGTTGCATACCGACCCTGTGAAAACTAGCGAATACCTTTCCAAAATATCCGAAAACAGCCAAAGGATGATGGAGGCCATGGACGACATTGTATGGAGCATAAAGCCCCAAAATGACAGCATGGAAAAAGTCCTTGCCCGGATGAGGGAGTTTGCCAATTCCGTTCTGGAAGCCAAAGACATCACCTTCAAATTTGAGGTGGAGGATAAAATTTATCAGGTCAAAATCCCCATGGAAACCCGTAGGGATCTATTTTTGATCTATAAGGAGGCCGTGAACAACCTGGCAAAATATGCGCAGTGCAATCGGGCATTCATCCAGTTTTCAATTAAGAAAAAAATGCTTCAATTGCTCGTCCAAGACTATGGCAAAGGCTTTAACCTGAAGGAAGCAGACGAGGGCAATGGCCTAAGCAACATGCAAAAAAGAGCTGAGAAAATGAAGGGAACCCTTATTATTTGTTCTAAATTGGGTGAAGGGACACAAGTGATTTTGAACATTCCGTTGCATTAAAAAAGCTTGTGGCATTAAAAATCAGAAAAAACCAACTCCGCAAAGCACTACCCAATTAAAGTAACCCATATATGCGATTGAACCAGAAGGTAAAGGCAGGTAAATTTGGGGTAAAAATAGAGAAAGCATGATTAAAGTATTGATTTACGAGGACAATCCACAGCTACGCGAGGGCCTCAGCATGTTGATTGATGGCAGTGAGGGATTTCGGGTGTTGGCCTCCTTTAAAAACTGCTCAAACATCGCCTACGAGGTAGGTTCCTACAAACCTGATGTGATCCTGATGGACATAGATATGCCGGGAGTGAACGGACTGGAGGGGCTCAAAATAGTACGGCAGCAAAACACCGAGGTGAGCATTCTGATGCTTACGGTATTTGATGACAACAAAAACATATTTGAGGCACTTCAAAGCGGGGCAAATGGGTATATCCTAAAAAAGACCCCTCCGGCCAAACTTCTGGAATTCATACAGGAAGCGGCCACGGGCGGAGCGCCTATGACGGCCTCGGTAGCGGCCCAGGTACTGAAGATGTTTTCATTGATATCTATACCAGCAGACAACAACTACCACCTTTCAGAAAGGGAAAAGCAGGTGTTACAGTTATTGGTAAAGGGCTATTCCTACAAGATGATAGCGGCTGAAATGTTTATTGCCATGGACACGGTAAGAAGCCATATCAAAAAAATCTACGAAAAACTCCATGTCAACAGCAAGTCTGAGGCAGTGGCAAAAGCCTTCCGGGATAGGATAGTCTAGGGCAGATATTTTCCATAATAGGTTGGATTTACCCATTATTATGTATTTTATTTACAGAAAAAACTGAATGATCAAATCCAGCAACCTAACTGAAGAATTTCCTGAAATTTTGAGTATTTGGGAGGCCTCTGTAAAAGCAACCCATCATTTTTTATCACCTGAAAAGATACAGGATATCAAACAAATTATAGTAAGGGGAAACTTATTTGCTAAAGTGGAAATTTATTCCTATTTCGATATAAATGGCAGGAGGTTAGGCTTTTTGGGCCTTTCCAAAAACAAAATCGAAATGTTATTTATCCATCCTGATTTCAGGGGTAATGGTGTGGGTAAGGCACTTACCGAATTTGCCTTATTGGAAAAGAATATCCGAAGGGTAGATGTGAATGAGCAAATCCGTCAGGCGGTGGGTTTTTACAAAAAAATGGGTTTCAAGGTAGTCAAAAGAAACCCTTTGGATGCTGCAGGCAACCCCTTTCCCATTTTGGAAATGATCTTGGCGTGAACCCTACATAAATGGTTGGTTTTTCTGGATAGGAGCAAGGATTAGGTGACAGATTCAATCTTGTATTTGAATCAAATCCATTTCGTTAACCCGGGCTTGAACGCACGAAAATTCTTATTCTATGAAAACCTCATCTCTATTCATGCTAGCATTCTTATTCGGCCAGGTATGCGTTGAAAACATCGAAAACAAATCCCCAATCCCCAGCATCCCTCCTCCTATAGGTGTACCCACAGAGATAGGCATACCCAAAGGAGAAGCAATCTCCCAGGTTACAGGCCCTGGAGGAGGAACCATTAGTCGGGAAAACGGAAAGCATAAACCCGTGTTTCCTCAAGGTGCCTGGACCTCCGAGCCCCGGTAAGTATTCAACCCCTATCCCATACCTTGGATTTGGCCGTGGGCACAGCATTTGATTTCGGGCCTGATGGGACAAGCCTCCAAAAGCCAGTTGAATTATATTTTCATTACACCGATGTGGAAGTCTCAGGGTTCAGCCCTGAATGGATCCTGATTGCCTTTCAATAAGAAATAATATTCGGATCAATCCTTGAGGGAATTTTGTCCAATTAACCCCTACCTGGTTTCCTTGATCTCAACCTTTTAGGTAAATCACACTCAAGCAGGTTAGGATAACATGCTATACAGCAGAGATATACCTCATTTACCATTACCTAACCGAAACACTTTCACACATTTATGTGATTTCGAAACCGTGCAGAGTTCCGGAATTTTGGATATGATTTTTATCCACTTTTAAAGCAATACCAAAACCATGAAATCGTGCATGACGCAAGCTACACACGGAGGCATGCCCCGATAACTATCGGAGTTGCGAGATTCTCCCGAATTCGGGACAGGCTCCCGAAGCGAGTCCCCCGAAACAAGTTCGGGGCAGGCAGGGGCAGGCTATCCCGACCTTCGGTGCGGGACAAGTTATGGCCTTTAAAAAACAAATTATAATCATATGAAATCGAGCCTGTCCTGACGGCAGTCAGGGCATGACGAGCACGTCACACACTGGGATGATTATCGTTGCGAGATTCCACCCCGACCTGCGGTACGGGGCAGGTTATGACCGCTAAAAAGAAATTATAAACATATGAAATGTCTGAAAAATTATTCTGAGAATGACCTGTACCTGGGCTGTCAGCAAAACATACCCTCCATTCAAAAAGAGGTATATGACCGCTATTCCCCAAAAATGTATGCCCTCTGCTTACGGTATGTCAAAGAAACGGCTGCTGCGGAGGATGTGTTGATCGTCGGGTTTATGAAAGTGTTTGAGCGCATTCATCAGTTTAAAGGCAATGGAAGTTTTGCTGGTTGGATCAGAAGGATCATGGTCAATGAATGCCTGATGTACCTGGAAAAAGAAAAAAACCTGTACAAGGAGATAGGACTGGAAGGAATAACCCCTTCCCCCGTTACGGTAGCCCCCACAGATGGCTTTGCCGTTGAGGACCTGATGAAGCTGATCAATAACCTACCGATAGGATACAGGACAGTATTTAATTTATACGCCCTGGAAGGTTATTCCCATCAGGAAATTGCACGGCAGTTGAACATCAGTGAAAACACCTCCAAATCCCAGTTGAGCCGTGCCAGGATGCACCTGCAAAAGATGATCTCCACAAAACCCTTAAAAAGAAACCCCATCCCAGCTAAGGTCAATAGAGTTGTTCTGGAGCCTTCCAATATCTATTAGGCAATCCACTAATTTGACTTTGGCAGTACCAATTGATAAACCACCACCCGCAATCCTCCTTCAACCCAGGCTGTTTAATAATATGAGTGATGTAGTTATTGAGAATCCAATTGAAATCAACACCGTAACCACCCAATTATGTGATTGATTACCAAAGTTTTAAAACAAAAATTTGTAAAAAAATAAATCTTAAAACCATGAAAAAACTCCTTATTCAAACATCGCTTCTACTATTTATCATAGGTTCATTGAGCTCCTGTTATACCCAAAGCTACATGGTGGGCGAAGGTCCTCAAAAAGGGGTAGAAACTGTGGAAAAAAGCCATTACCTCATTTATGGTTTGGCACCTATCAAGACTGCCGACCCTGTCAAAATGGCCTCCGGGGCATCGGATTATTCGGTAACCATTCAGCATAGCTTTGTGGATGGTCTTTTAAATGCCATTACCTTTGGGGTTTATTCCCCCACCACTACCAAGGTGATGAAATGAAAAAGTAGCCGGTGCTTAAAAGTCCGGCTTTTTTTATCCTTACCATAGGCTTTAGGTAAAAGGGAATTTTAGTAAAGTATGATCCGTTCAATATACACCTGGACCAAAAAATACTCATCGTGGGTGACCACTAGCAATGTCCCTTGATATTCATTGATATTGGAAGTCAGCATTTCGGTATTTTGTATAGCTAGATTATTGGTTGGCTCATCTAATACGGTAATATCCGGCAATTGACAAGTAATGGTGAGACAGCATAAAAGTCGCTGTGCCCTTATATTTCCCTGGCATTGGCCATATTTTTCGAAATTCGCAAATACCTCAACCTCAGGTTCCAACTTATCTTTGAAACTCCCAGGAAAGTTGTTTTTTGCTGAAAAGAAACAATCTATCCTATCTCTCGCTGAATCTGCTCTAAGGACTTGCCTTTGGTTTCGGGCATTTTTAGTGCCACCCATATCAACTGCAATACCATCATCAAGGCAAAGCATCCAAAAATGGATGCGGCACCAAAAGCATTGGCCACAGCAGGGAAGAAATTTGCCATCAATGCAGCAAAAAACCAATGGATGAAGGAACCAAAGGACTGACCAAAAGCCCTGAATTCATTGGGGAAGATCTCCGAGATAAACACCCATATCACTGCTCCCTGCCCCAGCGCATGGGCGGCAATGAAAACAAACACGAAATAGGGTAACCAAGCTTGGTCTACCATTCCTCCTACATAACTGTAAGCCATCATGGACAAAGAAAAGATATAGCCCACAGAACCGATATACATCAATACTTTTCTTCCCACCCTGTCTATCAAGTAAAGCCCCAATAAAGTGGCGAATAGGTTGACAATTCCTATCCCTATGGTGGAAAACAGGGCATCCTCAGTGGTAATCCCTGCTGCCTCAAATATTCTGGGGGCAAAATAGATAATGGCGTTGATACCTGAGAGCTGGTTGAAAAATGCGATTAGAAAGGCCAATAATGCTAGATGCCTTAATGGTTTTTTAAATAACATCATAAATGCACCTCTTTTCCTGATGGTTAGCTTTTCCAATTTTGCCAAACTAATGGCCTCGTCCACTCCTGTAGGATCTGTCTTTTCAAGAATCTCCCTAGCCGATTGAAACCCTGATTGATTGGTGATGAGCCATCTTGGGCTTTCGGGCACTCTTAGGATCAATAAAGCATATGCAAAGGCAGGTAGGGCTTCTACTCCCAGCATCCATCTCCACGCCGCAGGCCATCCTGCGGTACCTATCAGGTAATTGGACAGGTATGCCACCAAGATGCCAAATACGATGTTAAATTGATACAATGCAACCAACTGTCCCCTCCTCCCCGCTGGAGCTATTTCCGAAATATACAAGGGAGCTACTACAGAAGAGGCTCCTACGCCCAATCCACCCAGAAACCTGAAAAACATAAAAGAATTTACTTCCGGAGCTAAAGCCGAACCCAAGGCAGAGCCCAGGTAAAGGAGGCCAATCCACATAAGGGATCTTTTCCTGCCCCACCTATCAGCCGGGTACCCACCAAAAAGGGCGCCTATTACAGTACCATATAATGCAGTGGCCACAGCCAACCCATGAACCCAGTCACTCAACCCCCATGACCTTTGAATTTCCCGTTCAGCCCCTGAAATTACAGCCGTATCAAATCCAAATAGGAATCCCCCCAGTGCGGCGGTAATGGATAAAAACAAGACGTAGTATTGACTTTTCATCTGTTTATAATTGTCTTTTTATGGTCAGATGGAATCTCGCAATTATCATCATGCCACTGTGTGTCGGTATTCGACATGCTCGATTTCATATGTTTAAAATTTCTCTTAAGCTGTCATAACCTGCCCCGTACCGCAGGTCGGGGTGGAATCTCCCCATTATAATCATCCCACTGTGTGACGTTTTCGTCATGCCCTGACTGCCGTCAGGACAGGCTCGATTTCATGCGAAAACATATACAGATAGAGCATAGTAAGCCTTCCAGGGGAAACTTTACATGGGTAGTAAAATGGCAAAGGGGTTTACCAAATACCCCTAAGCTCATGTACAGTAGACCTGTCTCTAAAACCCACAAGCTTTATTTGTGAATAGGGAGATTCGGGAAAGATAATTTCGGTCAAGACCAACTCTCCATTATTAACAAAAATCTCTATAGAAGAACGGTCCAGGAAAATCCTTAATTGTTCCACTTCAAGTCCTTCAAGTGGGGCTGTATGCAGGTTTCCAAACACATTGCTAAAACCAGTAATCCCGGATTGACTGCGGTCAAAGGATAATTCTTCCCCGTTTTTTCTAAAGACCACCTTCTCCCCCTTTTCATTCCCTATCTCCACGCTAAAATCCCCTTGCTCAGGACGTAGGATCAACTCCACCAATTCACTTTCAATCTCCCATTCACTTCCCTCCATTTCTTGAGCATTCTCCCTCAACTTTTCCAATTCTCGAACGGGACTTGAGGCCACCAGGTAATCCCCCTTCCGTTGGTTCAGGGTAAGTTCCCTGGGTAGGGTATTCGCAGACCTCCAATTCTCTGTTGGCACCACATTGGCATAGGCCCAATTGCTCATCCACCCGATAAACAACCTTCTGCCATCCTCTTCGGGAATATTAGACCAGGTGACACCTGCGTAATTGTCCGCTCCATAATCCAACCACTTCACCTCATTGGTTTCCGTGGTGAAAGAAACCCCGTCAAAATCCCCCACAAAATACTGGGTAGCTGATCCACCATTTGGTCCACCTGGGTTAATGCTCACGAAAAGAACCCATTTTTCTTCCCCTGTAGAAGTTTTCAAAGGGAATAGGTCGGGACATTCCCAGACGCCGCCATACGCTGCCCAATCTGGCTGGAAATCACTTTCGTGCTCCCACTCCAGCAGGTTCTCCGAAGAGTAAAAACTGATCCGGTCTTTCACTGCCAGGGACATGATCCATTTATCATCGACCCATATCACCTTAGGATCCCTGAAATCCCGGATCCCCGGGTTTTCCAGTATGGGATTGCCTTCGTATTTTAGCCAGTTCCTCCCATTATCTGTGCTGTAGGCTATCCCCTGGGTCTGAAAATCATCCCTCTTTGCCTCTGCCCCTACCGGGTCATGGTAGGTGTAGATGGCCACCAAAGGCGGTTTGTCTTTAGTGCCTAATCCACTGCTGTTATCCGCATCATAAACCGCCGACCCTGAGAAAATCCATCCCAAGGAATCCGGCTCAATCGCAATGGGTAGGTGCTCCCAATGGATCAAATCCTCCGATACCGCATGGCCCCAATGCATGGGACCCCAAACATTGCTGTCTGGATAATGCTGATAAAAAAGGTGATACTCCCCCTCATAATAAACCATCCCATTGGGGTCATTCATCCATTGAGCAGGTGGGGTAAAGTGGTACTGGGGCCTAAAGGGCTCGTCAAATCGGCTTTGCTGATCCACAGACTCCTCGGAGGGGTTGCAAGCTAAGGTGGCACCTAAAAGTATCAATATTAAGGTTGGGTTATTTACTTTCATTTCTCGTAAGTTTATATGGAATTGGGTTGACTGAATGACTTATTTTTTGTGAAAACTTAAATTACATAAGGTCAATTTACAATCTAATATTATAGAATAGACGCTAAAAGGCATTCTATTCCAAGTAACATTATCTTATAGCAGAAATTCGGTGGTTACCCTAAGTGGTAACCACCGAATGAATATTCAAAGATTTAATATCCGGGGTTTTGTGTATAAACCCCACGCGTAAAGTCGATTTCCCTCTGTGGAATGGGATAATATTCATCCCTACCCGCAGTGAAGGCAGCGTTGGAAAGAAAGTCCCTCCTCACCCTTTCTACCGAAAGGTAGCCGTTTAAAACCTCTGCTGCTTCACCCCATCTGACAAGGTCAAAAAACCGGTGTCCCTCCATGGCAAATTCCAACCTTCGCTCAAACTTCAGGGCTCTGAGAGCAAAATCCTTGTTTGGAAATGACTCATAAAGGGAAACGTTATAAATATCTGTGGCACCTGCTGCCAATGGGCGTTGAGTACTATTTGCGGCCCTTTCCCTGATTTCATTGATGATGGGTAAAGCCTCCGTCCACCGGTTAAGCTGGATCAATGCCTCCGCTTTAAAAAGCATCACATCGGCATAGCGGATAAAATCGATGTTTTTTGAAGTCCCGATAAAGGGGCCTTCTTTAACATAGCAGGGACAATCGGGAGCCTGCTGCTCTTTCATGTTTCCAAAATACCCATATACTCCAGGGTCCCTGGCCCAACTGAAGTTATACACCATGTCACCTTCCCGGGAAACGGTGTTTCTGTACTTAAAGGGTCTTCCAGGAATACCGATGGTATGATCAATTCTCGGATCTACCCCCAACCCTGGTGCGGGGGGCGCAGTACCGTCCGCGGCGATGCTCCCAAAGATGGATTCTTCATTAAAATTCTCCAAAAGAGGTAACCCCTGTTCATTGGTTTTGAAAGCATTTACGAGGTTCTGGCTGGCAAGGTGAAAGCCACAGCAACCATAGAGTCCTGTGCCATGAGGGGAGTTGAGCCCAGTCACATAACTCACCCTTCCCACCACTGTACCATCGTTGATGGAAAACTGTACCGCCCATATGGATTCTGGCCCATTGTCAAAACCATCAAGAAAGTTATTGCCAAAATCAGGTTCCAAGCTACCCACTACCTCATCGGCAAATTGAATCACCTCCTCGAGCCGGCTTTCATTGATGTTCACCACCTGATGTTGGTCGTTTTGTTCATAGGCTTGATAGAGGCGAAGTTTGGCCAAGTAGGCGGCTGCGGAATTCCGGTTTGCCCTTCCTACTTCCTCCTGAAATTGGGGCAACGTGTTATATGCGAAGAGAAAGTCTTCTGCTATCCGGTTCCAGAGTTCATCATTGGGTACATCATTACTTACCTGAGCAATTTCTTCCGGGCTAAGGTCTTCGGTTATTGATAGGGATTTTCTTAAAGAGCAATTTGAGCATAAAATGTGAATGGGCTCTTAAAAACCGAAGTTCTGCCTGCCTTATAGTCTTATTAGGGTAATCGGCATCCGGAATGGAATTAATAACCGATAAAGCAAAATTAGCCCTTGAAATAGCCTTGTAGTGGTTGGTCCACGTGCGTGGAGCCATGTCCGTACCCTGGTCAGGTATAGTCAGGTTATACTGTTCGTAGGTATCTACCACCCCCACATCGCTTCTGCCGCCTCCACCTTTATAGGCATCGTCTGAGCGAACGCTTCCATATACCCATAAACTGGTAAGTGGCCCTATCATTTCATCATTGCCAATCCCAGCATAGGCTGCAATCACCAATGCCTCAGCATTGTCAGGGGTGGCTACATTTTCACTGGAAAGTACCCCTCTAGGTTCGTATTCCAGAAAATCGCTGGAACATGAGGCCAGGAATAATGCCGCCAAATATGTCAGCAGTGGAAATTTTTTACTATTATAATTGTACATGATATTCGGAGTTTAGAAGTTGACATTTAATCCAAGGGAAAACACTGTGGGAACAGGAATCCTGTTTACGTCCGTCCTTTCAGGGTCTGAGCCTATGTAGTCTCTATGGGTCCACCAAATTAAATTCTCCCCTTGCAGGTAAGCCCGTATGCCTCCCACACCGGACCATCTGTCCAGAATGGTTTGTGGCATGTTGTATCCTAATTGCAGATTCCTGATTTTGAAATAGGCATTATTTCTGAAAAGGTAATCGGAGGTTCTGGTTTCATTGAATGCCAAAGACAAAGAAGGAATGTCTGAATTGGGGTTTTCTGGGGTCCAGGCATCCAGTACGCCTAGTCCGGCATTTTCCCGCCTCTGCACGAAATTGTTCCAGAAAATGTAGGGATCTTGTCCAATTCTCCCCGCTACTCCTGACCCGAATATGGCCAAGTCAAATGCAGCATAGGAAAAATTCAACCCAATGCCATACTCCAATGCTGGAAGCGTATTACCGATAAAATCCCTGTCGTCGGCATCTATCACTCCATCTCCATTCAAATCCACCAATTTAATTCCCCCGGGCCTGGCCCCCACCTGGGTTGGACTGCTGTCCACATTTTCCTGACTTTGAAACAATCCATCTGTTCTAAAGCCAAATATGGAAAATTGGGACTGACCTATTATGCTGTTTTCTGCTGTTCCCGGGAAAGCAGCCCTTACTTCTTCGGGCAAAAAGGTGATTTTATCATAAAATGCCCCGAAGTTGGTGTTCACACTCATGGTCAGACCACTGGACCAAGTTTTGGTGTACGCCAGCATCAACTCCCAGCCCTGGGTTTCTGTCGAGGCCCCATTCAACACCCGTTGCTGACCCTCCCCAATCACAGATGCAATAGGAGGGCGCGTTAGAATGTCACTGGTGTTTCTCATAAAGTAATCAAAAGAACCTG
>PXCO01000359.1 GCA_003565295.1 Cyclobacteriaceae bacterium | reverse complement strand
GCTGCCGCAGCTTGTTTCCTTCCGCATCATAACTATATTCTATCCTGCCAATGCTGCCCGAAAAGGTCACTATTTCCGGGAGGTTAAGGTGGTTATAGGTGATGGAGGATATCCGCTTGTCGGCGTTCCTGGTCTGGTTGCCGTTGGCATCATAGTCATAATTCTGTGCTGAGTCCGTGTTGGGTTTAAAGTCCTTTGAAGTGTAGGAATTTGTGTCGAAACCGTCTTCTACACGCAGCAGCCTGTTCCCATTGGCCTGGTAGGTATAAGAAAGTGCGTCTATGACCCCATAAGTGGATGAAGTCCGTTGACCGCTGCGTTGCATGGCCAGCAGGTTTCCGTTGCCGTCATAGAAAATGTTGTTCACCGAAAAATTGAAGTTACCCGACCCCGGGGTAAAGGCTGCCCCGGTCAACCGGTTTACGAAATCGTAGCTATAATCATATCGCCGGGTCACGTTGTCCCGACCCTTCCAGGACATGCGGGAGATGTTGCCGTTCCACTGATGGTTGGTGCCACCCCCCTCGTAAAACAACTCCATCCCAAATATGGGGTCGGTGCCTGTGGGTTGGTTGATCCGCTTAAGCCAACCACGGATGTTGTAGGCATAGCTAAGGCCTACCCCCACGTTGGGGTGGGATTTTATTGTCCGCTGCCCGAGTTGGTTGTAGGTATTTGTGAAAAGAGTCACCACATCCCCGTTTCCTATCCTATGGGTAACGTTGGATGGCAGACCCGCAGTATTGTAGTTGAACTTCCTGGTAATGTCCAAGGCCCCAGGCGTGCTGAACTGTACATGACTGTCGGTGGGCTGGTCCTCGAAGTTGTATTTGACAGAAGTCCGCACGGTGCCGCCGAGCTGATGTTCTGCAAGGGACTGTATCTCCAGGCCTTTTTCATCATAGAAATATAGCGTGGAGTGGAAAATCCCAGTGGAAAGGTCCTTCACTTTTTTGGCCGTCAGCAGTCCCCTGGTCCTTGTGGTCCTAGCGGAATAACCGGCGGGCGCCTCGTAGTTCCCTGGAGGGGTTATCCCGTAACCGTCATAATACATCACCGTAAGGATTTCCCCCTCGTCTTCCGGGAAGGCACCCGCGTTGCCGGAGGAGGCGGTGCCTATTCTTGCTGTAAAGCTTTTATTTGCAGTAGCTTTGAAGCTGAACCCAGTCTGCAAGGTTATGCCGAAGGTGGCCACGTATTCCTCATAGCCGTCGTAGCGGGAAGAGGAGATGTCCTCGCCAGTTCTGATCCTTGCTGTGTTTTCCTGGAGTTCGGCATTATTATGGGTGGACATATCGTCCAGATCGGTTTGCAGGTCGCTTCTTGTACGGCTGTCTTTGGTGATGCCGGTCATCACCGGCCGACCAAGTGCATCGTATTTGGTGTAATGCCAAAGCCCCTCATTGCGTTGTCTTCCGTCTTGGCTGCCCACCAGCCTATCCTGCCTGTCATAGACGAAATGTTCCCAGCCTTTTCCGGGGACCTTCTTTTCGGCAATCCTTTTCTTGCCGTCATATCTATAACGGAAGTAGAACCCGTTGGCGAAGGAACTGTTGGTGCTTTGTGGCCAGTTTGACAGCAGCCGTTCCACGGCAAGTGGGGGTATCACGACCCGCAGGTCACCCAGGTCATCATATACGTAATAGGTGCAAAGCCACCCTTGGTTGTGAACGGTGGGCGTCCCCCAGATTTCTGATTTCCGCAGTACCGTCCTTCCCAGTTTGTCCGTATATTCCAAGGTCCGCTTGTTGTGTTCGTCCTTAGTTTCCTTTACCCAAAGCGCACCACTACCGTAAGTTGCTGAGGTGGCAGGGAACCCATTGCTGTTCACCGTCCAGATCCGTACCTCTTCCTCGGCCATGTTCGGACGCTCCTCGTATTTTATTTCCCGGCCCCCACCCAGTCTCCAGGCATCGCCAGGGGCTCCCTGCTTTATCGTCCTGTTCAGAGGGGAGGGTTCAAACTGCTTTTCGTAGTAGCCCCTCGAGTCCCCGTGTTGTTGGGTATAATAAGTGCCGTGTTCCGTCACCGCTGAAGGTCGGAAATTGCCGGTGGCGCTGCCGTTGTCCCGGGTATAGGGTAGGTACTCCATGGCCTGGCGCCCTACCTCATCATAGGTGACTGGTGTGATGATGTCCCATCCTGAAGATGAGGCCTGTTTCCTTATATTCTGCATAGGCCTGCCAAGGCCGTCAAAATAAGTGAAATCTTTATAGGATTGTGAATTAGCTCCCGTCTTTATGGTTGATTCCGTTACATTTTCATCCCTGGCACTGTATTTTTTGACATAGTTATGATCCGAAACAATGGCCTTTACGGGGACTTTGGCTGTCAGGCAGCCAGAGGCTGTATGCCTGTAGGCCAAATAATAAGTCGTCGTGGAAGATAAACTCGGGGTCGTGTAGCTTTGGCTGTTGCCCACGACGGTGGTCTGGTTGGAGGCGAACCACCGATGGGTAAACCCCGTGGGCGCCGGGACGGCACTCAAGGTAACCGTGCCCGGACCTATCCTGATTACATCCGAAGCAGATGCATCCACATTTGCACAACTGCTCAGCGCAATTACCTGTACCTGTATGGAAGTGTGAAAGTTCCCATCAAATGTCATATATTGGTATGTGATGGATTGTGTCCCTGATGTGTTGAAATGAAGGTTGAGTGAATTATAGGTTTCACTGTTGGGGAAAGCACCAGAATAAGACCAACTGAAGCCCAGGCCGCCTGAGGGGTACACCATGGTGGAGCCATTCCAGAAGTTGACCGTATATGAGGCGTTCTCACCTACATTCACCGAGGTAGGGCCTACTATTTCTACGTGGGTTACGCTCTGAGCCAATAAAATGGGACAAAAAACCAACCAATATATGATGGACAAATATATCTTTTTCATTCCTTCTTTTTTGAAAAGTAAAGCTCATGAACCAGGCCATGCCTTGCCCTTTGGGGAATCAGGGCCAACCCGTCCGGGCCGTTGGCATGTACCAAATATTCGGATTTCACACCCTGTATCTCGATCATGATACTTTCTTTTTCACCTGCGTACCATGTCCCGTCCACAAAAACCACATTCCCCCCGATTATCCATTTGGCCGCAAATCCACCGTCCTTGCTGAAGAAAAATTCCCGTGATGCCATTGCCTCATCCACTTCTGCCTTTATCCTCTCAGATAAGCTTTCGTAAACCATACTTTCGCCGTGTCCCCTTTTATTCTTCAGGCTTGCAAGGTCAGATTGCCAATGCCCCACTATCCTCGATTGTAAATCCTTAAAAGCCTCCTGGGCTTCCACCGAGGAAAATAAAAACAAGGTCAAAGGCAAAAAAAGTATAAGTGTTTTCATTATATATCGTTATTTCTGTCCTGTAACATAGTTATATTCATGGTGATTGAGGATATTTCCATCCTCGTCCCATACGGTTCTTAGTCGGCCCGTATGATCATATTCGAACTTCACCGTGGAATTTCGCTGATCAGTTTTATTGGTCAAACCGTAAATCGGGTCGTAGGTAAATGTGGCCATTTCCGAACCTTCCGGGTGTAACCGCAACTCGTCCACAAAAACCCCGCTCCCGTTAATGTTCACCGAATTCCCGGTAACTACCCTTTCAACCAGTTTCCATTGGGTGCTGAGGTTTTCCGTTTTACCCATAAAAGTCCAATTGCCCGTACCGCTGGAGCGTCTTGCCCAAAAGGTAAGCAGGTACCTGTTTTCTGTACTGGCCCCGATACCTGATTTTGTGATATTACCAGTTCCAAGGTTGTAGTACCTCTCTCCCGTTTTGGAGTTGGACGGTGATGTCACGGGGTTGCCAGTATATGACCATCCCCCTTTTTCAGTTGTCTCAAAGGAAGTATAGGAAACTGAGGAAGGATCTGCATTTTGAATTTCCGCCACTGGAAGTTCTATTGCATGGTCCCAGAGAATACCTTTAATGTTCCCCCCCAGATCTTCTATCCTGTTGATATTGCCTTGGCTATCGTGTCCTAGCTTTGAAAGCCGGGAATAGCTCTGATAGAAAGTGGAGGCATTGTCCGAAAACTCAAAGGAGGAGTGAGGGGATGTGGCATTTAGCTCAAAGACTTCATCTAATAGTACATTACCTGAATTTAGAGCCCACTTCATAGCCGTCCCTTCAATAGCCCCACCCTCTATGTATGTAACGGATTCTATTGGGCTTCCAACCATATTTCTGGCTATCATGCCTGCCAGGGGGGGAGATGGAGACGTATATTCCTTTGGGTATTTATACTCCACCCTTCTGAATTTCCCATCTGAACTATAAATTTTTTGACTTTTTAATTGGTGAAAAGCATTATAGCTGTTTGTGGTCTCTGTGTTAAACGGGGTAGCCCCATTTCCATAAAGTTCCGTAGTTTGGGCAGTAGGCAAGAAGGACTGAGAATCAATAGTGTAAGCAGAGGTCTCGACAAGACGAAAGGTAATAGTCATTGGTTGGTTTCCCCCCCCGCCCGATGTGTTTAAAGTGACGGTGATAAAATCCTTTGATTCCCAGACCCTGGTGGGTTGCCCGCTATTAAGTATTTGAAATCCACTGGTGAAATTTCTCTGTAACATGTTGCCCCCTTCTTCATTCACTTCTTTTACCTTGAGTTTACCCCTCCTGTGTTCATTGCTTTTTTTTGACATCAGCGGCATGTCATGCTGGTTGTTCTGAAACCCGATTTCATCGGGGTAATCATAAAATGAGGTAAACTGGTGTATGCTCTTCCCCAGTCCCTCTGTGAATTCCACCACCCTTTGATAACCGACATGCTGTCCATGTGTGGTGGCAAGGGGAAAGGCTGATTGTGAATAAGCTTTAACACCTTGGGCGTGGAATCCATCGCTGGGGCTTCCTGATATGAACTGAACGTGGTAAGCGAAATTTGTGCCCGATGCCCCGGACGACAAAGTATTGTCGCCTTCCTGTGTATAAGTATATTTTTTGATTATGGGAGGGGACTCAAAATCTTTATGGCGGGTTTCTGAGACGCGGATCCCACCACCAAATTTTTTGGTAACCGAACCCGGGAGTAGGGTTCGGTACCGCAGTTTCACCACTACTTCTATGTTCCCCGTGTTCTGGGGGACATAACTTGTAAGGTTAAAAGTTCCAGAATGATTGAAATTCCAGGGGGTGAGCACCGATAGGCAGGGTTCAATATTGTTTCCATAAACGATTCCGTCCGTGCTACATTCATACCAAAGCTCCACCTGGGCAAGGGAGTTGAAGGTAATGGATGGGGTAGTGGAGGAGTCAATGTAGGTCCAGGAGGACCATCCATGGTCTGCCAATGGCTGACCGTTCACAAAGCTGTAATCGTTTGGCTCAAAGAAAAACTGTGTAGTACCACCAGTGGGCCAGGTGATTTTGTTCAAAACCCCATATTTCATCCTGTCCTCGTGGGGGTTTTTGTTTATGCCATGGTAGGTAATGTCCTCGTAGGTCTGCGAAGTATAGGAAAAGGTGGGGATTAACCCCAGTCCAAAATTGGTGGCACCATTGAAATACCCCCAGTGATCTGTGTTTCTACTTGTGTAACCGGGGAGTAAATGCATATTATAATAGTCGAAGGTATATGCCTTTTCACCGTCAACGGTCAGGTTCTTCAAGGTAAGCCTTTGGCTGGGTACATCGATATACCCTAAAATAAACCTTCTTTTTACCGTATTGGCCTTGTCCCTGACTTGTACCGAATCCAACTTATAAGAACCAAAGCTTGATTGGGCGTTGGGATGGGGTAAGTCGTTTCTCTCGGAAGTGAAAAATTCTACCGACCCATTGGGGAATACTATTCTTTTGAGATTGTGCCTGTAGTTTCTTGTTGTCGTCGAACTCCTGTTTTCGGCCAGATCGCCAATGGCAGACATGCCTCCACCTGTGTAGGTATAATACCCTATTGCCTTGGAATGGTATTCGTAAAAAGACACCGAGGTGTTAAAATTTGTCTGGTCATATTCAAGGTGGATTTCGTTATTGCCATTCGGTGAGACTATTTTGGTGAGGTACCAGCCTGTCACCAAGCTTTTCACGTCCCCGTACCCACCGTTGGGGCCCAGAACCGCCGTACTGGAATTTGAAAGCTCCAACTCCTCAAAATAATAAACAATCCCGTCTTCATCGGTTATCTTCCACTTCTTAAACCCGCTGAACCCAAAAATAACGGAATAAAAACTTTTGTTGATCGTTCCGACATCGGTCAGTTCTATTTTTATATTGGCATAAGGGAGCGTACGGATATTGCCGTTGTTGTCAAAATAGAACTTTCCGGACTTTCCATTAAAACTATAATAAAACATATCCGGCATCCCGTCCACAAGCCCAACCCTATGGCTTTCTAGGTAATTTGAAGTAGGTTCAGGCCATTGATTGTTTAGCTGGTGACCCGTATAATAAAAACCCTTCGAAGGCTCATCGTCGTTGAGCCCGCTTACCGAACGTGTTATGACACCCCCGGCATTTAGGGCCCAGCCAGATCCCACCCATCCTGGGACATCGTTCACCTTTACCCCTCCTGCATGGTAACTTAAGTCCATGCCCAGCCCAAGATCCTTGGTTTTTATCTCATATAGGGGGATTTTTATTTCGGGAATACCTGTATATAAGTTAACGGGGGTCTCTGCAAATCTTGCCACCGAATAGGCTGTGGGTGAGGGGAAATTTACATGATTGATCCCCTGCTGTTGCGTCTTGCCAAATGCGATGGTAGCCAAAATGGAAAACAAACACGGCATCAAAGTTTTTTTCCTGGATTTACATAATATCTCAAAAATCATATTACCATAAATTAAAGTATGCATCCCACTCAATTCCCTTCCGTAGATTTCATCTCCATTTTTACCACTGATTTAAGGTGATCAATGTCACCTTGTTGGGAATCAATTCTAGCTTCTTGCCGGATAATGTGAAGTGTCAGTTCCTCGATTTTTTCCAGAAGTTTTTGGTTCAACTCCATCATATTTACTCCCTCTTTCTCATATTCCGTAGCAGATTTTAATCCTGGAAGGTGGCCATGAGTCTTGATATAGGTTTTGGTCTCTTCCAGCGAAGGCAATTGATAACTATTTGAAAAAACATAGTCCGGCCAGTTGGTGGCCTCTAGAATGACCTCCTTGGCACGAATGGTACCGTTGACTTCGAGACTATGAGTTGGGTTTGTAGTACCAACTCCAACCTTGCCCTCCACTGCAAGGTGTGTGCCTATGGATATAGTTCGACTAGCTTCATAACCGATTGCCACCCCCCGGTATTGGGATTTGGTGCCAACGTCGGGCTGTAAATGCAAAGTGGAATAAAAATGCCCATAACCTGTGGTTGAGTGGTGTCTGCTTAATATCCAAGCCCTTCTTGCATTCTGGATATTGGCTAGGCCTATTTCAAAGACATTGTTGTTCGCAAAATAAGTCTCTACTACGTCTCCTCTTGAAGTGGTAGTAGGGTAATTCTGAGCCAACAATAGGCTGGGATAGGATAATATGATAAAAATTAAAAATAGTGAAGGCCTTTTCATATTCAATTTTTTGTTTGATTTAGTAACTTGATAATTTTATTATGATGAATTGGAAGTGTGAAGAAGTAAAATAGCACATCAAATATTGCTTTCTCAATACCTAAACACTCAAACGATTTCCAAATCTATCCATTTGGTCCCCTTAGTCCCACATACATGATTCCATTTTTGCCGCTAATCTCGGCTCAAAATTGAAGTCAAAATAAATGATATACCAATGCGAATAAAATACTTAATATTATGATTTTTATAAATAATTACATTAAAAAATAGAACACTCCATTTTTTAAACGTATTGAAATATAAGCGTTAAAAAAAATTAAAACGCCTATATAAATAAAAAAAGATGCACCTCAAAAGGATGAGGTAAAATAATGATTTTTTAAATTAATATGCAATACTTACACTCAAAAAAAATTTAAGATTCAATTAAAAAACAAAAATTTATATAAATGATACGTTTTTTTAGTCGTGAAATTTATATGTCTTCTCTATTTTTTTAAAACAATTTTATAAAACCATCTATAAGGTGTGATAATATGGTTTTTTTTGAATAGATTATTAGTCCTGAACCTATAAATCCTGTAAAAGTGATCCCATTAAAAATATAGATAAATGGAACTAGAACTTTCTTATCTTTTGTGTCTCCGAGGATTTCTTAAATCCAACCTTCATCAATATGCCTTATATTTATAACATGATTTTTATAGAAAGCACTGTCAATATGGTTTTCACCAAAATCAAAATTATTAACAAATGGAATTTTCAATTTATTAAAAGATTTACCTACAATCTTCATCACACTATCTTTATCAATTGGCATTGGTTTATTATTCCTAATTAATGATAAATGACTTATTGTGTTATAAAGACTGTAGTTCCCTAAATATGTCGAATCATAAGCTGAATAGACTGATAGTTTAGTACTTTTGCTTTTACTTAACTTTCGGTATTCTTTATTACATCCAAAAAAAGAGAGTATAAAGCAATTAATATGATAAGAAATTTTCTCATGGCCGCCGATTAATGCCAAGTATATAGCCAGCTATAGGCAAGTGATTTCACTCCGTAGGAAGCTCCTTTGTTCTTCCTGTAATCACCATATTTTACCTGTTGTATCTTGGTTTTGAAATAGTAATTAGAGGAATACTCCGCACTATAAGCAAGCATTGATAAGCCAAATCTTTTACCAAAAGTAAAGCTATCACGACGAAGCCTTTCTCCCCCCATAATCCCTTCCTGCAAGCTTGCGCCTATACCGCCCATCATAAAGGCCGCGCCGTGGATGGCACGGGGTTTATTGAAAAACTCCTGCTTCTTGTCGTAGGCAAAGTTGCCCGCCACGTTTAACAGGCCGTATTTGGCGAAGATTTCCTTTCCTGATTTTCCTGCTAAGCCCCATTTATAATTAACGGATTCACTAAAACTACTGCCGTCTATTGTTGAAAGGCCCCCGCCCACAAAAGACTGGGCCGCCCCGTAAAAATTGTCAATACTGCCTGATGCCAAATCCGTGTACATGTTTAGTATCCCCCCCAATACAAGCCCATGGGCCAAATCCTCCGCGCCGACCATGGTACCCAGGTACCCGGAGGCAAAATGCCCGAAGGTATGCAGTCCCACGCCTTTCTCTTAACCACTTGGCAATTTACTCCTTAATGTTCAATAAATTCCCTAATGGAATCCACTACCAACAAACTTAATTTCCGCTCAAAGGAATCAATATCCTGGGCTTCAGCCCGCCTAAAATCTTCACTAAACTTTCCCAACTCATCGGTAAGCATGCTTCTTTGGTTTTTATATAACACTTTACACTGATTATCAAATATATAGACATAAAAATGCATATAGAAATTGGAGTAAAATAAACGAAATTCTTCATCTTTTTTATAGCTACCTTGGATTTCATACTCAATACAGGGTAAAATAATATAATTATGTTCAGTTTCAAAGGTATTTAAATATTCAGTTACAAAGTTTTCCATATTCTTGGAACTCCCCTCCCTAAAAATATAAAACCCATCAATATCAAAAATATTGGTTATATCGGTTTGCTTTTCAACCTTCATCCCTAATTTCGTAAGTGACTGATTTACTGTATTCGCAAACCTCTCCACATCTAGGGTTCGGAAAGCAAAAGGCTGAAATCCATTTCTCTGAGAATCTACTATCAAAACATCCCGTAGGTAAAGGGTTTCGTTTTGATATTTGTTTTCGGTAATGGTCTTATAATTGTCGAAAACATCCCTTTCACGAGCATTGTATATCGTGTCCTTTACAGCGATAAATGAAGTTGTACATCCTGACAAATAAAAAGTCACCAATATCAGAAAACACAAGAACCATATTTTATTTATTGCGTTCAACAGTATTTTTATTTAATTGTAGATTTGATTTTATCATAAGAGTATTTCAATCAATATAATCCCGCAAGGCCTCCCTGATCATCTCTTCAAAATGCTCTTTCGTTACACGGTCTTCTATGGGAAAGGCCAAGGCTTCTTCCCAGTGCCAGATGCTTTCTGATTTGGCATTTATTCCAGACTGATCCTTATAAATAAGCTCCATTTCATCATTAAAAACGAAAACTATACAAAATACAAAATAATCAATATTTACCGCTCCGGGGCCATTAAAGCTCCTTGCGTTATGAATTTGCCTGAAAAGAATGGCAGGAATAATATAAAGTTTTCCTTGCTCCTTATCCATCTCAGAGGCAAATTCAAAAACGTTATTTTCAATTCTTTTCGTCCAATTATGCTTGTCTTCCAGTATGATTTCGGGCCTCAGAATATTCCTATTTTCAGAGTTGATTTTCAAGTTGATATTGGTCTTTATCATCCCGTTTGCGATCAGGTTTAAAACACTATCTTCCTGAACTTCTCTCAATTTATTACCTCTAAACCTTGAAGAGGTCAATGTATTGGCAATTAGATAATTGCTGATTATTAAAGTATCGCCACTGTACTTTTCTTTTTTAACAGGTTTAAACCTATAATATCCAACATCCCTCGAGGCATATACCACTGTTTTATCCGTTGGCAAGGGAATTCCACATGAAAAAACCATTGAACACAAAAACACAAAACAAAGCTCCTTCAATCTAAAACGCACCATAGAACAACGATTTAAAGAAGTAAGAATGCGCTTTGTAATTGAAATACCCCTTCCAGTTTTGTCTATTATATGTCAAGGATGAGTTCATAGAATACTCCATACCATAAAAACCCGTACTATAGGCCATTTTCAAGCCTAGAATCTTGGAAGGTGTAAATCTTTTATAATTGGGATGAATTTCTTTGAGCATTTTATCGCTCATCAACTCATATTGCAAATATCCACCTGCGGCCCCTGCGGCAAAGCCTGTAAGGTGATTCATAAAGTTGGCACCGGTAAAATATTTGCGATCGGTGTAGGCAAACCTGGCCGCCACATTCTGTGCCCCATAGCTTAGTGCTTTCCTTGCCCCTGAAGACAAGCCCTTACCTGCAAAAAATCCGTCCAAAGCATCGGAACCATAATCAAAATCCCATGCTTTGCCCAAAGACCTGTAATGCTGTCTGCCGGCAATTGATGATAGTCCACCTCCAACAAAGTGTTGGGCCGCCCCATATCCAGAACTAATATCACCCGCACCATAACCAGCAATCACATTGGCAGTGCCACCCATCAAAACGCCTAAACCCGTACCACCTTCTATACCGGCAGCTGCCCCGAATGCACCTGCGGCAAAATAACCAAAGCTATGCAATCCAAAACCTCTTTCCGGGTCGTGATGGTTCATCATGTTAACACTGCCACTCATAAATACAGATAAGCCTTTGGCTGTTGCGGCAGTTTGCCCTGCTGCTTGAGCCAACCCTGAAACACCACCTGTGGCCGCACCCATAAGCGCCCCTCTGCCAACTGCATTTCCAAAAGCATTCCAATTCCAATTGTCAAAGCCCCCATTACTTATGGCCACACCTCCTGTGTACAAACCTCCTGCAATAGCAGCTCCTTTGGCTGCTCCAATTCCTATGGCTTTTACAATTCCTATAACTGCTGCCGTAGTTATCGCCAACTCCCCATCCGGATCCACTATCATCACGGGGTTGTTCCCCATCGCAAGATAAGGACTTGCAAACTGGTTTTGGGGGCCCACCCCAAACCACCTCCCCAGCGCAGCATCATACTGCCTAGCATGAAAGTCATACCATCCCGTCAGCTCCTCATAGGTCTTGCCTTGGAACAGCTCAAGCGTTTCCTTTTCCCCCTCCCTCACAAAGTTCCTGGCTATTAACCCGTAGGGATAGTAATCCGTCTGCTGGACGATATAGCTCTCCAGGTTCAGGATGGTGAAATCGTCAAAGAACGCCTCGCCACCTTCGGTGCCGTCATTACTGAGGTAAATATAGAAATATCCGGGTTCTTCCGCTACCACTTCCTGATATAATCTTTCATGCTCCCGGTTGGTGCCGTCCTCATACGCTTCCTCCGTCATCTGGGTATAGCCGCCGTACTTGAAGTTCATCTCCTTGTCGAAAAACAGGTAGTTCAGGTAGGCGGGAGGGGCATCCCCTCGCTTTTTCTTGCCCACCAACAGGCCGATCCACTTACCCGTAATAAAACTTCATATACAATTAATTAGTTTGCTATAAATAGAATATTAAAAAAATTATATAGCAACTTTTTTAACAAATTATTTTATTAATTACAATAATCAATTTTATTTTATAGTTGAACAACATAAAATTAGATATAAAAATTAATGATCGAATAAAGGAGGATTATCCTTTTCGCCAATTAAAAGAGGAACCCTGGGTACAACAAGGGCGATTGGCGGCTGGGTGTTGGTTGGGTAATGCTTTCCAGGCCATTGGGTAGCCCCGGTTTTATGCTAGGGAACAAATCACAAAAGAAGGGGACGTGCGGCCTATACTTTAAGGATGAATCTTAAAAAACGATGATGATTATACTTTGTCCCAAGTTTATTAGCGATGGATTACCTTCTCGGGGATTACAAATCCCTTTTATCTGATTTCGGGATTGCAAATCGCGAACAGCGGGTTATAAAACAGCGATTACGATATGACTTTCGGTGAAAACGTAGCTTCCGCCCGCAAAAAGAAGGGGCTTTCTCAGGATGAGTTAGCTAAAAAAGTGGGTACGATTGCCGTAACGATAGGACGTTACGAACGCAATGAGATCAAGCCTTCCATTGACATTGCCTCCAAGATAGCGGATGCGCTGGACGTATCACTGGATTACCTGGTTGGAAGTTCCGATGCCATTCTGGAAAAAGCCCTGGTCAAAAAAATTACCGATATACAAAAGCTGTCCGAAGAAGATAAAATCTGTGTGCACAAAATGCTGGACGCTTTCCTTAGGGATTCAAAAGCCAAGCAGGCTTATTCATGAAAAAGCCCGGACTTGCCGGGCTTACATTTATGCTTTCAGTTCTGATTGGTGGAGTTTCTCCAATTTCTTTTCCTGCTTATTAAATTTAACCTGAGATACAAGTTTTTCCCGGCTATTCACCTTTTCCTGCAACCTTTTCAACCATTGGCTTACATCAACTTTCCACATTGCGAAGTGAGCTTCATCCCAGTTCCTTTTCTGTATTTGACTTAAAACACTTTGCACTTGATCATCATTGCCGGTACACAATGCTATTTCAAGTTTTGATTCTTGGAGTACAGCTTGCAAATACGAGTTGGGTGCAGCACTTAAAGGTGGGGTTTTTGAGTGCTCATCTATAGCTGAAAATAGACTTTTTAATGAAACATCTCCCTCAAGAGGTATTGGCATTTGTTTTTTTACAGCACTCAGCACGTCAGAGAAAAAGGCAGTATGCTTTACATAAGGTATAGAAAACTGTAACCCCTTTTTATTATAAAACTCCTTCAAGATTATTGGGGTATCTAAGCACGCCTTAAGATTTTGTTTCCATAATGGATAGCATACAAAATGCGGTCTGTAATCCTCTGATTTTGGAAGTTTAACCAGTTCAAGGCCTGTTATAATCGGCCCTACTATTTTATAACATTTGTTCTGTGCATGAACTGTTAACTGAGGAAAGGCATTCTGCCAATCCTCAGCAACTTGTTTCTTTATATCTCTTATATTTTCTGCCATTACGGTCTTATTATTTGTATGTTATACCCAGGGAAGTTTCTTTGGTATTTTAAAAGTTGACCAGATCTCCAAGTAGCGCTTCCGAACTTAAAGTCATAGATAGTTTTAGACCCGTGATTTACAACATCCAAAAATCCTCTATTGCCAACGCCATTATTAAAATAGTTATTGAATTGTAATCCCCTGCTACCATAAATACTTTGATAACGACTTAATAAATTATTAGCATAAGTATGTTTGGCTGTTCCTGCGAACCTTCCTGTACCGCCTACAGCTCTTTCGGCAAGCGTTGCTGACTTTTGAACTAACTGTGTTGTAGAAAGTGCCCCCTTAGCGGCAACCGCTCCAATGCTCAAAGCCCAGTTTCTATAATCTAATAAATCGCTTTCACTTTTACAAGTTATCGCAATCTCATTTTCTGAATTGATAGTTGCTTCATTTTTATTCTCT
>PXCO01000126.1 GCA_003565295.1 Cyclobacteriaceae bacterium | reverse complement strand
GCCCGGGTCACGGCCCTTACCACCGAGGTGGCGTGGTAGATCATCTGATCCAGGGTAATGGGTAGGGTGGTCTCATGACCGGCCATCACGTTGGATGCCGAGTCACCCACCAAAATCATGTCTATGCCGGCCATGGAATAATCATAGGCGGTAAGCATAGAGATCTTCTCTCCACGCTGCTTCATCTCTTGCAAAATATGAGTGGTGATTCTTTTTATATGGGAAGATGGGTGTACAGACATGGGAAAGTGGGTTAGTGAAGATGAACCGTAAATTGGTTCTCTTTTAGGGATACAGTGATGTGCTCGGTAAGGGTGGTCGCCAATTCCAGCCCCGTATAATCAGGAGAAACGGGAAAAAGCTTATGGCTCCTGTTGACCAATACGGCTACTTCTATCTTTTTTACCTCGGTCTTCAAAAATGGCGTCATGCCATATGCCAGGGTTTTGCCGGTGTTCAACACGTCGTCCACCATAAGGATGCATTTCCCATGTAAGGAGTCAGTACCTGAGCATGTGACCTCGTCCATTTTGGGGTGGGCCTTGTCCAGCTTCACTTCTCTGAGGGACACTTCAATGGGACTTATCTGTTGCAATTGCTCTGCCAATAGGCTTGCGAACACGTGCCCCATGCCGGTAAGCCCTGCAAACACCAATTCCTTTTCTTGCACGTTCCTCTCGTAGATTTCATAGGAGATCCGCGTGATTTTTTGCTGTATCTGCTGGTGATTCAATACCAAGTTTTTCGTTAAAGCCATGCTTATTGTGGGAAATGGAAAGGAAAATTACGTCAAAAGTTACTGTTTTCAAAACATAAGCTATCGGTGACTGTCCTCCTCGTGCAGCATCTTCACATAGCTGTCGTACCTGTAGGGGTGGATATATCCTTCTTCCAATACCTCCATTACCTTACAACCCGGCTCGTTTATATGGCGGCAATTATGGTATTTACATTGTCCCAGGTATTTTCTCAGTTCCACGAAATAATGGGAAAGCTCCTGCTCTTCTATGTCCAAAATCCCAAATTCCTTAATGCCGGGGGTGTCAATCAAATAGGCGTTTTCCCCAAATTCAAACATCTCCGCAAAGGTAGTGGTGTGAACTCCTTTAGCGGTAAACTTGGAAACGGGCCGGGTGGCTTGCTCAGCATCGGGCACCAAATGGTTAAGAAGGGTGGATTTACCCACTCCTGAATGACCTGCAATCAGTGTGGTTTTTGATGCCAACAGGGGTTTTAGCTCCTCCTTTAATGCATTATCTTGTAAGGCTGACATTACCAATACCGGATACCCCAAGGGATCGTAAATCTCCCGGATCAGTTCCAGGTACTCCAGGTCTTTTTCCTTGGCCCAAGTGTCGGACTTGTTTACCAAAATGAATGTGGGAATACGGAAACTCTCCGTGCTCACCAAAAACCTATCGATAAATCCCAGGGAAGTCCTGGGACTGTTTAAGGTCACCATAAGAAAGGCCTGGCTCACGTTAGAGGCGAGAATGTGGGAATAAGTTTGCTTCCGGGTAGATTTACGGATGATGTAATTGTCCCTGGGAAGGATGTCGGTAATCACCGCGGTCTCCTGTTGGTCTTCCATGGTGATCAAGACCCAGTCGCCCACGGCCACCGGATTGGTAAGTTTCAGATCGTCCTGCTTAAACTTTCCCCTAAGCCGGCATTGCAACATGCCCTTGTCTGTTTTAACCTGATACCAGGATCCTGTGGATTTCATTACCCTTCCCTTTATCATTATCCTATATGTTTGCTGACTTTGTCCATGATGGTTTTTGCACTTCCCAGGTTTTCATTCACCAATTTCCGGGCCGCCTCACAACTCTTCTTGTAGGCACTTTTTTCCTCCAGTACATTCATTGTAGCAGTAAATTCCTCAGAGGTATTTACCGCAAATCCACAGCCATATTCCCTACTAATACCCGCTTCCAGAAATTTGTTCTCATTTTTCACTTTGGCAAAAAGCACAGGAATGCCAAAGGCCAGGGGTTCCAGGATGTTGTGCAGCCCCTTGCCGGAACCTCCCCCTACATAGGCCACCCTTGCAAATTGGTAAAGGGAGGATAACATGCCTATGTTATCAATGAACAACACTTCCCAGTCCGCTCCTTGGGTTGGATTAAGTTCCGAATAGAGCAAATAGGGTTTCTCAATGGCTTTTCCCCACTCGTGAAGCTGTTCGCGGCGTATGTCGTGGGGGGCAATGATCACCTGGTAGGTAGTGTTTGCCTTCAGAAAAGGAATAAGTAAATCCATGTCCTCTTGCCAGGCACTGCCTATTACAAATGCAGGCTTAGCAAGCTTTAATTCCGGAAAGTGCCTAGGGGATAGGGAAATTTCTCTCACATTATCATAGCGGGGGTCTCCCGCCCTGCTTATATTTACCAGCCCCGCTGCTTTACCCAGTTCGGCCTGTTCCTCTCTTTGGGTAAAAATCCAATAAAAGTTTTTCAATAGGTTGAGAAAAAAGCCACCGTACCATTGGAAATAGGGCTGCTCTTTTCTAAATGCCGCAGCAACCAGGAATAAGGGGATCTGCCTTTTCTGAATTTCCAGAATGTGATTGGCCCAGAGGTCATATTTCACAAAAAACACCGCGTTTGGATGTAAGATGTCCAGGAATTTTTTTGCATTGCCTTTCGTGTCAAAGGGCATGTATTGTACATGATCCACCCAGAGCTGTTTTTTCTTGATTACAGGCTCGTATCCTGATGAACTGAAAAAGGTCACGCACACCGCCCAAAAGGGATTCTTCTCCTTAAATGCTTTTATAATTGGTTTGGCCTGTTCGTATTCCCCAAGTGAGGCCACATGAAACCACACCAAAGGGCTGGGGTGGGCTTCCCGAAATTTTCTCAAGGAATCAAAAAGGTACTTTCTCCCCTGAAGCATTTTTTTCCATTTTGGGATAAAGCCACTTCCTGCCTTTATTCCCCAATTCATGAAAAATATTCCCAAATGATAAAAGATCCTCATAAAGGGTAAAATTAAGCAAGATAGCTCAAACGAAGGCAAGCATGCCGCCCCATTTGTCCCGACAATCTACCAACAAAGCTGTATTTGAACTATTTATGCCAAAGCTGGTGGGAATTGGCCGATAATCTTAATAAATTTAATGCTATCAAAACCCCTAAAATGAACCTTAAGTATTTGTGTATAGGCTTAATTTGGTTGGCGTTGGGCTGTCAGCCACCTCTTCCTGAGGAGGTAAAATCGGCCATGAAGGACCTGCCGGAGGAGCTAGACTACAATCTGCATATCAAGCCTATCTTATCAGACAAATGTTTTGCCTG
>PXCO01000042.1 GCA_003565295.1 Cyclobacteriaceae bacterium | reverse complement strand
CTACGGGTTGAAGGACTTTGGGGGTATAGGCCAAATTAGGCGACAACCACTTCTCTGCCTGTTCCTTGCTTACCCCTTTTCTTTCGGCATAATCCTGTACCTGGTCTTCCCCTATCTTGCCGAGACCAAAATACTTGCTTTCCGGATGTGCGAAATAGTACCCGCATACCGCAGATGTTGGATACATGGCAAAGCTTTCGGTCAAGGTCAACCCTATCCGTCTTTCGGCATCAAGCAGGTCAAATAGGGTTCTTTTCTCGGAATGCTCCGGGCAGGCGGGATAGCCCGGTGCTGGCCGGATTCCTTGATAATTTTCCGCAATTAGGTCCTGGTTGTTGAGGGATTCCTCGCTGGCATACCCCCAAAGGTCCCTTCTGACCAGTTCGTGCAAGTACTCTGCACCTGCCTCTGCCAACCTGTCCGCCAGCGCCTTTAGCATGATGTCCTTGTAATCATCATCATCCTTCTGAAAAATGGCCAGTCGGTCCTCTATGCCTATCCCCGTGGTAACGGCAAATGTTCCTATATAGTCCTTCTTCTCGGGATGTAGGTAGTCTGCCAGACAGCGGTTAGGTACTCCTTTTCCTTTTTTCCCTTGTTGTCGGAGAAAATGGAATCTGAATGCCTTGTTTCCAGTCGCCTGAGGCTCCAAGAGGATGTCGTCTCCCTCCCGCTGTATGGGAAACAACCCCACCACAGCTTTGGCTTTAAGCCACTTTTCGGAAATCAGTTGATCCAGCATCTGGTTGGCATCATCAAATACGCGTTTGGCTTCTTTACCCACCTGTGGGTGATCGAAGATTTTGGGGTATTTGCCACTAAGCATCCAGGTGCTGAAAAACGGGGTCCAATCAATATAATTCCTGAGTGTGGCCAGGTCCAGGTCCTGAATTTCAGTGATGCCGGGATTATTTGGGGCAGGAGGGGTGTAATTTTCCCAATCTATTGCGAGGGGATTAGCCCTTGCCTCTTCTAGGGTAGCCATTTGTTTTACCTGCTGTTTAGCCTCGTGAGCTTCCCTGAGTTCCTTATAGGTGGCCTTTATCTTTGTCCTGTAACTTTCCCTGGTGAATTCATTGATGGCTTCACCGGCAATGGGCACTGATTTTGAAGCATCCGTAACATGTACCACAGTGCCACTGTAAACCGGGTCTATCTTAACTGCTGTATGAATACGGGAGGTTGTTGCCCCTCCGATAAGCAGGGGTAATTTCAGCCCCCGCCTTTCCATTTCGGCAGCCACGTTCACCATTTCATCAAGTGAGGGGGTGATAAGTCCGCTCAGGCCTATAATGTCCACATTTTTGTCCAGGGCTTCTTCAATAATTTTCTCGGTTTCCACCATCACCCCTAAATCGATGATATGGTAACTGTTGCAGGCCAGGACAACTCCCACAATATTTTTACCGATATCGTGGACATCCCCTTTCACGGTGGCCAACAGGATTTTTTTTACTTTGGAAGATTTGCTGTCATCAAGGCTTGCCTCTAAGGCCTTTGGCATATAGGGTTCCAGGTAAGCTACTGCTTTTTTCATTACCCTTGCGCTTTTCACCACCTGTGGCAAGAACATTTTTCCCTCTCCAAAAAGGTCACCTACCACGTTCATCCCATCCATCAATGGGCCTTCTATTACCTTAAGTGGATCACCAAAATGAAGACGTGCTTCTTCGGTATCTTCGATTACGTAGTCTATGATGCCTTTTACCAAGGCATGCTCAATTCGCTTTTCTATAGGCTCCTTACGCCATGCATCGTCCAACTTAGCCTTTTTTCCCTGGGATTTCACCGTTTCCGCAAAATCCAAAAGCCTTTCGGTGGCATCCTCCCGGCGGTTCCAGATCACATCCTCCACATGCTCCAGGAGGTCTTTGGGAATATCGTCATATACCTCCAGCATGCTGGGGTTTACGATGCCCATATCCATGCCGTGTTTGATGGCGTGGTAAAGAAATACGGCATGCATGGCTTCCCTTACGGGGTTGTTTCCCCTAAAGCTAAAGCTCACATTACTTACACCACCACTCACCTTTGCCCCAGGCAGGTTTGCTTTTATCCATTGGGTGGCCCTGAAAAAGTCTATAGCATTGTTTTTATGCTCGTCCATACCCGTGGCCACAGGGAATATATTGGGGTCAAAGATGATGTCCTGGGGATTGAACTTCACCGTTTGGGTGAGGATATCATAGCTGCGTTTGCAGATTTCTATCCTGCGTTCGTAGGTGTCCGCCTGGCCTTTTTCGTCAAAGGCCATGACCACCACTGCCGCTCCGAACTTCTTGACTTGTTTGGCCTGGTGGATAAACTCTTCCTCTCCGTTTTTTAGAGAGATGGAATTTACGATTCCCTTTCCTTGTATGCACTTGAGGCCTGCCAGGATGATGTTCCATTTGGAGCTGTCCACCATAATGGGGATACGGCTGATCTCCGGTTCAGAGGCAATGAGGTTCAGGAATTTTACCATTGCCGCTTCTCCGTCCAGCATGGCTTCATCCATACAGACGTCCAGCACCTGTGCGCCACCCCTGACCTGATCCAGGGCGACCTCAAGCGCCTCATCGTAATTCTCGTTGAGAATAAGCCTGGCGAATTTTTTGGAGCCTGTGATATTGGTTCTTTCCCCTATATTCACAAAGTTGATCTCAGGAGTGAAAACCAAGGGTTCCAGTCCGGAAAGTTTTAGGGGTTGTGGGTCAGTAGTATATTTACTCATAGCGTGTCCTCCAATTCAAGTTCAATTTTACGGGGTGAATAGTTGGATGAAAGTGCTGCCAGGGTTTTGATATGTTCAGGGGTGGTGCCACAACAGCCACCCAGGATGTTCACCCACCCTTGTTCCAAAAAGTCCTTTACCTGACCTCCCATTTCATCGGGTCCCTGGTCGTAGTTGCCAAATTCATTGGGCAGCCCTGCGTTGGGATACACGGACACCAGAAAGGGGGCTTTTTCCGCAAGCACCTTCAAATAGGGCCTTAGCTCCTTTGCCCCTAAGGCGCAGTTTAATCCGACGGAAAAAAGAGGCACATGGGAAATGGATATCAGGAAGGCTTCTGTGGTTTGCCCGGAAAGGGTCCTTCCTGAGGCATCGGTGATGGTGCCGGAAACCATGATGGGGATTCCCCCTTCCGCAGGCTCCAAAGGAATATCCCTTTGCTCATATACTTCCTGAATGGCATATAAGGCAGCCTTGGCATTTAAGGTATCAAAAACGGTTTCCACCAATAATATATCTGCTCCTCCATCCAATAACCCATTTACCTGTTCCATATAGGCTTCTACCAATTGGTCAAAGTTGATGGCCCTGAATCCCGGGTCGTTTACGTCTGGGGATAGGGAGGCTGTCCTAT
>PXCO01000154.1 GCA_003565295.1 Cyclobacteriaceae bacterium | reverse complement strand
CTTTCACCAAAATCACGTCCCCGGGACCTAGATTTGGTCTTCCGCTGTGGTAGATCAATACGGTGCCGGCAGCATCCACCCAATCACCTCCTTGAAACACTGATTTTACAGCTAAGCGGTTAGCGGTGGTTTTGGCTTTAGGAGTATCGTGAGTTAATATGGTGCCCATATAGGCCTCTGCGGTCGGGAAGTGTAAGATGTGCGTTGCATGGTTGCCTACATCCTTTATGGCAGAAAAACTTATACCTGCCATCACCAAGCCCATATAGGCCAGAATGGGAAGGAAATACCTGTGCAAAAATTTCCCGGTAGGAAGGTTCAAAAAAAGCCCTAGGCCATAAAAGGCAAAAACTAGCAAAGTGAGCCAAAACCAGTATGCTCCATTCCAAAACCCGGAATAGGGATAGGCCAACACACCCAAGGCAAAAAAAAGGGTATACCGTATAAATGGAAATTCATTAAAAGGCATAAAAGCATTTGTAAAAATCCTTTTACAAATTAGGGGCTTTAAGAGAAAAAAACAAGGGTATACACCTGAACATCAGTGCCTACCCTTTAGCTTTTTATGCATTTTTCGAATTAATCACCACCAGGACGGTAGGTGCGGGAAGCATTTTTTTCAACCTCCTCCCTGTAAAAGTTGACATCCTTAAATTTTCCTTTGGCATAAATGTCCGCTTGGTCTTTAAAATGGGCCGAGTTGGGATCACCGTTTTGGCCTCCTGCCAACACACTCTTGGCACGAACTTTTTCTCCGAATTCTACCACAGCCACAAAACTATTCCCTACGGTTCCATAAATCTTTTTTGTGGCCACAGGACTTCTTCCCACATAGGATGCCAAAGAGCCCCAAATCCCTGGTGCAAAGGGTACCGGAATACTGGGCTTATCGTCATCAAAGGGTTGCACAATATCACCTGTGAGCCTTTGGAAACGGTTGACCTCCCCCCAAGGCTGCCTCCAATCGCCAAAATCATCCTCAAGTCTTCCCACTGCCATACCTAGTGCCTGAAGTTTAACAAAGTCACTGGTGTTTTCGGCCAATGCATCAAACAGGTATTTCCCCATGGGCATGGGAACGCCCCTGGCCAGACTTCTCAAGGCTTCGCCCCAATAGTGGGCTAAAGTCATCCCAACCGACTCTAACCCATATTTCAAATCCCATTCTTTGAGTACGGCTACAGGTTTTCCTAAGGCTGCTTTAGTGGCTGGATCTGCATTATCAAATGCTTGAAATAAATCAGGTAAAAGTCGCTCAAAACTCACAAGGTAAGGATCATAGGCCGTTTCAATTAGTTTTTCCAAGGTGAAACTATCCCTGTCTTTTAAGACACGCACAGCATTGAGCCCTCTGGCATTCTCCACATCAGGAGCCATGTATTTGGGGAAATCCGATGGATGGGGACTATGCTCCCCCGCAGCAGTGAAAGGAGTGGAATTACAGTTCTGTAACCAGCCATTAGGTGGATTGATAAGGTGTACCAAGTCATCAATAGGGTGGAGGCCCTGCCAGTCGGTAGCAGGGTCACTCCCATCCACCGTACCTGACCAATCAAACACCGGGTTACGCCTGGGCATAAAATTGCCGTGATAATAGGCAATGGTACCATCTGCATCTGCATAGACCGTATTATTGGAAGAATTAGTCCGTAGGTGCAATAGTTCTCTGAACTCCTCGTGGTTGGTTGTCTTTGTGCGTAAATAGGACTGAGTAAGGGCATTTACCCTGTCATCCATCAAGGATATTGCCACCCACCGGTCATCCTCTGCTCTTATCACAGGGCCATGATGACTATAGTAAGCCGTGAACACCTTTGTCTCTAATTCATTCCCTGATTTATAGCGAAGCGAAATTTCCTTTTCTTTAAAGGGCTTCCATTCATCGCCATGTCTGTATTCATAGCCCTCAAGATTTGATCTCACTTCCAGGGAAAAGTGGTCAATGACATCCGCCCTGGTGGAAGTATGCATCCAGCCGTTATAAGGATTAAAGCCCTGGTAAACAAAAAACTGTCCCCAGGTAACTGCACCGTATACATTCAGCCCTTCCTCACTTACGGTGTGAATCTCGGGTCTAAAATAAAAGGAAGTGTGGGGGTTGATGAGCAGGAGGGCATTTCCAGACTCTGAAAGCTGAGGGGCAATGGCAAAGCCATTGGAGCCGGAAGGGTTTTCATCAAATTCAATTAGCGGCGCAGGAATGTAACTTTGAAAACCTTCATCATAAAATTGTCTCAACCCTGAAGGTGATATGCTTTCTATATCCCCACCTATACTCCCTTCTGTGAAAGAAAGTGCCATCCAGGGCTCAAATTTGGTCAATAACTTAGGTTGTACACCCGGATGGGTGTGTAAGAAGTAGTTGATCCCATCGGCAAAGGCCATCATTAAATCTTTTAGCCAATCAGGACTGGCCTCATATTCGGCTTTTAATACCTCCTCCTCGTGATAAAGACGCATTCTAAGGTCTTCAAAGAGTTTTTCCTCCCCCTCCACCTCTGCCATTCTGCCAAGGGAGGTAAGGTAATTGACTTCCACACGGTTGAAATCATCTTCGCATTGGGCATATAGCATACCGAAGACTGCATCTGCATCGGATTTCCCATAAACATGGGGAATGCCCCATTGGTCACGGATAATCTGTATCCGGGAGACCCGGTCATTCCATCGCTGCTCCTGGGTCTGGGCATCAAGTGATGGATGGAACAGTACGATGAATAGGCAAGGGATGAGGAATAGTTTTTTCATGGCGTTGGTGGTTAAAAGGAACGGCAAATAAAATCCAATTTGATGGGACTTTCGCAAGCATAGGTAGATTAATTTACCCTTTTGGCAATTCCCCCCTCAAATAAAAAAGGAAGTTGGGAGATGAAAAAAGAATTAAAAGGTTTTTTGGCATTTTTTTTGGAATATTGCGCTTTGAGCAACCGAACTGGACATGATAAAAAAAGTTATTGTATTCCTTTTTTTAGGGATCATCATTTATAGTTGTGCAAAGGTACCCGTCAGTGGGAGAAGGCAGCTGAGTATCATAGGAAACAGTGAAATCCTTCCTTTATCTTACGACCAATATAGTCAGGTGATGGATGAGAGCAAGGTGGTGACCAATACCCCTGATGGCCAAATGGTAGTCAATGTGGGGAAGAGGATCGCCTCTGCCGTGGAGCGGTACCTTAAGGAAAAAAACTATACCGAAGCTACAGAGGGCTTTGCCTGGGAGTTTAACTTGATAGAAAGTGATCAGGTAAATGCATGGTGCATGCCCGGAGGAAAAGTGGCCTTTTATACGGGGATTATGCCCATTTGCCAGGATGAAGCCGGAATAGCCGTGGTTATGGGGCACGAGGTTGCTCACGCTATTGCAAACCATGCCAGGGAAAGAATGTCGCAGGGTATGGTGGCCAATGGTCTTTTGGGAGGTCTTCAGGCGGCCATGGGGCAAAACCCCACACTTACCCAAACCATTTTTCTTCAGGCGGTAGGCTTTGGTGGCCAGGTGGGTATGCTTAAATTTTCCAGGGATCAAGAGCTAGAGGCAGATCAACTGGGATTGATTTTTAGCTCAATGGCAGGTTACGACCCAAGAGAGGCCCCTGAATTCTGGAAGAGAATGGAGGCTCAAGCAGGAGATGGGGCCAGACCTCCCGAGTTCTTATCAACTCACCCCGGACCCAACCGAAGGATTGAGAGACTGGAGGAACAAATGCCGGATGCGATGGAATATTACGAAAAGAACAAACGGTAAACACCTAAGCTCTTCCAAGCTGACGCAGCATTTTTGCATGATCCCAAAGGGCTAGAACAAAATTCTTCTTTACCAAATAGGGCAGACCAAACTCTCTGGCTGTTTCGGCAACGATAGTTGATAAATTTCGATAGTGAACGTGGGAGATATTGGGCAATAGGTGATGCTCCACCTGATAATTGAGCCCGCCAATCAGCCAGGAAAAATACTTGCTATTAGGTGCGAAATTGGTGGTCGTGAGCAATTGATGCACTGCCCATTCATTTTCCAGGATCCCATCCTCATTTGGCTTGGGAAACAACGTGTTAGGCATTACATGTGCTGTCTGGAAGACAAGCGTGATGCTCAACCCCGTAACAATATGCATACTTAGGAAAGCTAATAAAATCATCCATACCGGTAATGGTACCACTATGAGTGGAATCACCAGGGTATAGGAAAAGTAAAACGCTTTCCAGCAAATTATTTTAACCGCCTCTTTTTTCACTTGTCCTTTTCCCTTGAAAAAGCCCAGCGCATGAAAGCGTTTGAGTCTGATGAAATCTTTTACAGTAATCCAGGAAAGTGTAGAAAGCCCATAAAATATCCAAACGTAAAGGTGCTGGAATTTGTGCAGCCAGTTTCTCTTCGCATTGGGGGAAAACCTTAAAAAGAAAGGGGCATTAATGTCGTCATCTGCATGATCAATATTGGTATAGGTGTGATGAAGTACATTATGCTGAATTTTCCACACATTTGCATTGGCACCTATCAGGTTCATGGTATAACCCATGTATTTGTTGACCGTCTTATTTTTGGAATAGGAACCATGATTTGCGTCATGCATAACTCCCATTCCTACCCCGGCCATGCCCAGTCCTGCAATCACATATAGGACAAAAAGGCTAGTAGGGGTACTTGCCAGGCCCAGGTTGATAAGAAGCAGAGGAACGAAAAGTACCGACAGCATGAAGACCGTTTTAATCACCAGACTCCGGTTACCAAATCTATTTATCCCATTTGATTTGAAATAATTATCCACTCGCTCCCTCAGGATCTGTAAAAATTCAGATTTTCCTGATTTAGAAAATTTTAAAGTTCTCATTTTTTTTTTAATTTTTAATTTTTGGCAAGCCCCTCATGAAATCGAACCTAATCCATACTGATGGAAGTTTATCATCATGCGAGACAGTCCCGAAACAAGCCTGCATGCAGGAAAAACAGGTTCGGGTCAAGCTACTTCCCTGAGGGTAGTCAGGTATAGCTGATACAAGACAATTACAAGCATTTGAATTAAGCATTACGCAAGCGAAACTCAAAGACATGCCCCCATCACCACCCGATAGCTATCGGGATTGGGGTAGGCCTATCCCGATTTACAATGCAGGACAGGTTATGGCCGCTGAAAAGAAAATATAAACATATGAAATCGAGCATGACGAGTACCTCACAAGGAGGGATGATAATAATCATGCGAGATTCCGTATGACCGATGGAAAGACAATTATCATCATATGAAAGCGTATACTTTCATTCATCATTCATTCATCATTCTTGTTGTTGCGTTTTTCCTTTTTATCGGCACGCTTCTCCTTTAGGGTCTTGGAAGGGGCAGTTTTATCCGATTTAGACTTACCTTCTTTTTCTTTAGACATGATGTCGGGGTTTTAGGGTGATCAAAATATGTGAGGTGGGTAAAGCATTCTGAATCACCAACCATTCAAAGTTACCTATTTTTTTTATAACAATGTTACAGATTTTGGCCTCATAGTTACATATATCATTGATCCTCCATGATCTGTGTTTCTTCCTCTATCCTCCTCATAATTTGAAATTACAAATCCTCCCGGTTTTTCCTGTTTTCTTCCTTAAGTCGTTTAAAGAAACTTGGCGAAAGGCCTGTGGTTTTCTTAAATTGGTTGGATAAATGCGCCACACTGCTGTAATGCAATTTGTCCGAAATTTCGGTAAGGCTCAGCTGGTCGTAAACCAACAACTCCTTTACACGCTCAATCTTATGAAAGATGATAAATTGTTGGATGGTAATTCCTCTAATTTCCGAAAATAGGTTGGCCACATAGTTGTAATCATACCCCACTTCTTTGCTGATATATTCTGAATAATTGACCTTTGGAAGTATATCACTATGAATCAATTCGATGATGACGTTCTTGATCTTCTCAATAAGGATACTTTTCTTATCGTCCAATAACTCCAAGCCAATCCTTTGCAAATGTTCTTTTAGCTCCGCAGTTTTCTCTATGGACACCTCTTCAGAAACCTCCACCACCCCGAGGCCTACATGGGTAAATGGAATAGCAAGTTGCTGAAAAACTTCCTTTACCATCATTTTGCAGCGCAAGCTGACCATGTACTTAATGTATATTTTCCTGCCCATTTTCTCTATTCCCTAAATGGGGATTGGCAAATCATCATAAAATTGTTTAAGGTGCTTTCCGGCCTGCCTATGGCCACCAAAAATAATTATTTTCGATTGATTTTATTTAACCTATTGCGAAATCTATTTGAAAGGGGGATTCAAACCATAAAAACCTTTCCCAGCACATGCTGGGAAAGGTTCATTCAATTGGAGAGTGCTGTCACAGCTTGCGATACTTTTTCAATTTTAAATTTACGTTTTCCCGCCGGTAGTTTCCACTCAATTTCCTGGCCTTCTTGAAAACCTATCAAAGCCACTCCCAATGGGGAGAATATGGATAGCTTTTTTTCTGCAAGGTTGGCCTGATTGGGAAAGGTAAGGGTCAACTGAAGCTTTTTCCCACTTGCAAGGTCTTTTATCTCAAAGTATGATCCCACCTGGATCACCTTTTCAGGGATTTTGGCGTCGTCCACGATTTGCCCGCGTCTCAATTCCGATTGCAAAGTGCCTATCTCCTTGGTACGCTGGCTTGGAGGCAGTGCCTCCATAAGGCTCCTGATGTCCTTTTCGTCTGATTTTTTAATGATTGGTTTCATGTGTTTATTATTGTCTTTTTATGGTCAGATGGAATCTCGCTTTGATAATCATCCCTCTGTGTGAGGTTCTCCTCATGCCCTGACTGCCGTCAGGACAGGCTCGATTTCATAATAAATAGATCTAAGATTATTGATTTAAAAAAGATGTTTATATACCTTTTGAATTCTTAAAGAGAAATGAAATTTTATCCCCTGCTAAAGCAAAAACTATTGAGGTAATAGCAGGGGCTTACTTAACAAAAGCCTTGCTATGGGTAGATTTTAAAAATTGCATAGCTTTCCCAGGAAAAAAAGCCATATTCTGTGTCGATATCTGGGAAAAGGAATTCATTTTGTCTTAAACAACAATTAAAGAAACGAAAAACTCTACCTTTTAGTTCTCTTTTTAGCTCAGGGAAAACTATGGCCTAAAAGATTATCATGAAATCCGGGGACAGGCTATCCCGACTTACAATGCGGGGACAAGTTCCCGAAACAAGTTCGGGACAGGTAATGACCGCTGAAAAACAAATTATAAACAAATGAAGAGGAAAATAGAGAGCCGAAAAGAAATCGAACAAATGGTCGATCATTTTTATGCAAAAGTTCGCAAGGATGATGTTCTAGGGGGGATATTTGACCGTATCATTCAGGACCGATGGCCTGAGCACCTGGAGAAAATGTACAGGTTTTGGGAAACTGTTTTGCTTGATAAACACTCATATTATGGAAGTCCCTTTTCCCCACATGCAAAATTACCTGTTGACAGGCACCACTTTGAAAGATGGGTGAACTTGTTCAAGGAAGCAGTGGACGAGCATTTTGAAGGAGAGAAAGCCGAAAGGGCTAAATGGCAAGGAGAACGAATGGCCGAAATGTTCAATTTAAAAATTCGGTATTTCAGGGAAAACAATATTTGCCCCCTTACGTGAGTAAATCAAAAAGCCCATGGAAAAACGAAAGCCCATTAAAAGACACAAGAGCATACAGCCACTGAGCAGGGACCATCACCATGGTTTACTGTTATGCTGGAAAATCCGCCAAGGGTTCCAAAAAAATGTGGCCACAGAAAGGATTAAATCCTATGCGGATTGGTTTTGGAAAGATCACCTGGCCGGCCATTTCACGGTAGAAGAAAGTCTCCTTTTCCCCATTTTAGGCAATGAACATGAACTGGTAAAAAAAGCCCTGGCTGAACACAGAAGGATAAAGCGCCTTTTCAAAGACAAAGAAAACCCGCTCAAATCATTGAATATACTGGAAGAAAAATTGGAAAGCCATATCCGTTTCGAGGAAAGGATACTTTTCAATGAAATTCAAACCATTGCCAATGAAGAACAACTGAGGTCACTTGACCAGCACCTAAATCAGGACACCTATACCGATAAATGGGAGGATAAATTCTGGGAATAGGGAAAGCTCTTCAACTTAGACAATCTTGGGTTAAAGTAGAATCAAACGAACTTTCTATTCGATGGGTAGGGTGTTTTCCCCCTAAAAAATCCACCATCTTATCATGGTGATTAACCAAAGATCGGGCAATTCCAATCTTCATCATTTGACGAATAAAATAAAAAATGATATCCTCGGAGATTTTCAGATCCTCATTTTGACGGTTTATCCATCTAGCAAATAGCAATGTGGATAACAAAACATATATAAAGGAATAGATAATAAAAAAAGCTGGTCAAAAGTGACCAGCTTTTTTTATTATTTTTTATGGTAGTTGAATTAAAACTATTTGTATTTAAGATCAAATCGGTCCAGGTTCATAACCTTATTCCATGCAGCCACAAAGTCACTAACGAACCTCTCTTGATTATCTGCCTGGGCATATACTTCTGCTATGGCCCTTAATTCTGAATTAGAGCCGAATATCAAATCCGCCCTGGTGGCAGTGTATTTCTTTTCACCTGTTCTTCTGTCCCTGCCTTCAAATTGCTCCTTAGATTCATCTATAGCTTTCCATTCAGTACTCATGTCCAATAGGTTTACAAAATAATCATGAGACAGCACATCCTTTTTATCACTGAAAACACCATGAGCAGAACCATCATAATTTGCGCTCAGGGCTCGCATACCCCCCACTAAAACGGTCATCTCTGGTACAGTCAGAGTTAGCAACTGGGCTTTGTCCACAAGCAATTCTTCGGTGGAAATGGTGTACCTGGTTTTCAGGTAATTCCTAAACCCATCTGCCATAGGTTCCAATAATTGAAAGGATTCTATATCGGTTTGCTCCTGAGTGGCATCCATTCTCCCTGGTGTGAAGGGGACTTCTATCTGAACCCCGGCATTGGAAGCCGCTTGCTCCACACCCACATTACCAGTCAATACAATTAAATCTGCCAACGAGATTTTCTTGCCCCCAGCTTGACGGTTGAAATTCTCTTGAATAATTTCAAGTTTGGAAAGCACTTTATTCAATTGCGCCGGGTTATTGACCTCCCAATTTCTCATGGGTTCCAGCCGGATTCTCGCACCATTTGCTCCACCCCTCCTATCAGAGCCTCTGTAGGTGGACGCCGAAGCCCAAGCAGTGCCAACCATCTCAGAAATAGTTAGCCCGGACTCCTTTATGTTAGTCTTCAATAGGGAGATATCCTGTGCGCTTACCAAGGCATGATTTACTTCCGGGATAGGATCTTGCCAGATCAAATCCTCCGAAGGTGCCTCAGGCCCCAAATAAGTAGTCCTAGGTCCCATATCCCTATGAGTCAATTTAAACCATGCCTTTGCAAAGGCTTTGTTAAATTCCTCCGGGTTTTCATAGAACCTTCTTGAAATTTCTTCATAAACAGGATCATACCTTAAGGAAAGGTCAGTGGTAAGCATCGTAGGTTTGTGCTTTTTGTCAGCATCAAAGGCATCCGGATAAAGCATCTCAACATTGGTCGCTACCCACTGATGGGCACCGGCAGGACTTTTGGTTAGTTCCCACTCATGTTCAAAAAGGCTTTTGAAAAATCCTTGGCTCCACTCCACGGGTGTGGCTGTCCATATTACTTCCAACCCAGAGGTAATGGCATCGGGCCCCTTGCCTGAACGATAATCACTCTTCCAACCAAACCCTTGTTCTTCTATTGGGGCTGCCTCAGGTTCCGGCCCCACATGATCGGCGGGACCCGCACCATGAGTTTTGCCCAAGGTATGTCCACCTGCTATCAGGGCTACAGTTTCCTCATCGTTCATCCCCATTCTTCCAAAGGTCTCCCTGATGTCATGCGCAGCCAGCACGGGGTCTGGGTTCCCACTCGGTCCTTCCGGGTTCACATAAATCAACCCCATTTGAACCGCGGCAAGTGGGTTTTCCAGGTCTCTTTCCCCGGAATATCTTTTGGCATCACTCAGCCATTCTCTCTCAGCCCCCCAATATACATCCAATTCAGGTTCGAATACGTCTTCCCTGCCTCCGGCAAAACCATAGGTCTCAAAGCCCATGGACTCAAGAGCCACATTACCTGTGAGCACCAATAAGTCCGCCCAAGAAATTCGATTCCCATATTTTTGTTTAATGGGCCATAGCAACCTTCTTGCCTTGTCTAAGTTGGCATTATCAGGCCAACTATTAAGGGGAGCAAACCTCTGCTGACCGGACCGGGATCCTCCTCTTCCATCCCCTGTCCTATAGGTTCCAGCACTGTGCCAGGCCATCCGGATAAACAGGCCACCATAATGGCCAAAATCTGCTGGCCACCAGTCCTGAGATTCCGTCATCAAATCCTCCAAATCCTTCTTCAATGTCTCGTAATCCAGTTTTTGAAATTCCTCAATGTAGTCGAAGTCCTCCCCCATAGGATTGGAATGTGGGGAGTTTTGCCTTAGGATCTGTAGGTTCAATTGGTTGGGCCACCATTCGCTATTTTCAGTACTACGCATGGTGGTGCTGCTTTTCTTGGTGGCACCCGACCAACCGTCCACCTCAGCAGTCACAGTTGGGTTTTCTTGTGCCATTGCGCCCCACAAAGAACTTAGCAGCATACAAAATAATAATGCACTCTTTTTCATATAATTATATATATATTTTAAACTATGATAAAATTCAGACACGAAAGTACCCTATTTGATTATTATTAAAAAATTGATTTTGTCAATAACGTCATTGATAAAATCTATTACTATGATTATTTCATAGATACTATAAATAGCTTTATTGGTTAACTTTTTGGATACTTGGGGTTTATTATGGGTGATTTTCTTTGCGGGGCAGTTGGAAAAGGGGCAGTTTTAGGTTAGAGTCCAAGAAAAAGAATTAAATGGGTATAAGAATTATGGGTACTCTTAGCTCCTGAATCACTCTCTCAGATTAAATTGAATTTATGAATGTATGATGAATGAAGCCTTAAAAGATATGTGAAATCAGCAGTCCCTTTGAATGAGAAGGATCAAAATTAAAACCTTAACCAAATAAACCTCCTGATACAATTCTTTTTAATTTTAACTTCTATTCCTTGCTTTTGGGACGGGAATATTAATTGGATGACAAACCATAGTGATACCAAACTCGACAGTCCCTCCTCTGAGGGAGTTTGGCCTATTAAACGTGATAAATATGCATATGCATTATTCAAAACCAATCGCCGCTTTACTCTGGGCATTTCACCTCATCATTCTTCAGGTATTTGCCCAAGAAAAAAAATTTGAGACAAAACATGGTTTTCAATGGAACCCATTTATCGAATGGAGCATTAAAAACCCCTCCTCAGGAATCAATCCTTTTGATGTGGAGGCAACCGTTACCTTTACTCATTCAGAAAAGGGGGAGTCCTTCACAACCTCTATGTTCTATGACATAGAGGATACCTGGAAGTTCCGGTTTACCGCAAAAATCACAGGGGATTGGATTTTTAAAACCCAAAGTGAAACCGCTCAATTGGATGGTTGGACAGGGAAGGTGGTTATCAAAGAAAACCCGGATGAAAATGCACATGGCTTTATGAAATCCTTCGGAAACAAATGGGGATGGGAAGGTACAGAACAGGCATTCGTGCCACAATACGTGATGGGCAGGGAGTTGCGGTCCTATCTTCGGGAGGATGGATCAATCAATTTGACATTGATTGAGGAAGATATGGAAGAATTCCTGAAGGGGCATGGGTTTACAGGGTTCCATATTACCGCTTCAGGTGAATGGTTTGACAATGGCAACCCCGATCCAGCATTCTACTCGGTCCTTGAAACCCTCATTACAAAAGTTCATCGTTCAGGAGGTGCATGCCATATCTGGTTATGGGGATCTAATTTAGAACCCTTGGATGGAAAGCCAATGAATGAAAAGGATCAACGAAACCTACGGTATTTGGCGGCACGGATTGGGCCCTTGCCGGGATGGAGTATGGGGTATGGATATGATGTGGAAAATGGATGGGCAAGTAGAAAGCAGCTCGATGAATGGAAAATTTTTCTAGAAAGTGAAATGGGCTGGGGGCACTTTTTAGGAGCTCGTGTAGGATACGATGAGAAAGGACTTTTTGCTGTGGACCCTAGGCCTCCTAGACCTCCCCATGATGAAAAATTCCGTGCTCCAATTGGTGACGAGTACACCTTTTGGTTAGGTGGAGATTATATGGGATATACCAGTTACCGCCCCCTTTATGATCGTTACCGGAAAGCCATTGAACACCACCCAGATAAGCCTACTTTTGAGGAAGACCGATTTAGGATCCGGGATTTTGAAGGCTGGAATTACAAAGATTACGATGAAGAACTTACCAGAAGGGGGTTATGGCATTCGGTAATGGCAGGAGGGGTAGCTAATATTTGGGGAAATTTCTTGCCCCAGGAGGAGGGCATTGACTATGAAACCTTGAATAAAAAAGGTTCTAAGCCTTATACAATCAAAGAACAGATAAAAACCCATTCCCTTTTTTTTGAAAACCGGTTTCTAAAGGAGTTTGAATCTCGAAAAGTAGGAGAAACCCTGATGCTATTTACTCCTGGAAATAAAAAAATCATACTCTATACTGAAAACACAAATCAAATTGACTTACAAAAGATAACTTCAACCCCAAAGGGCCCTGTTATTGCCGTTGATACAAAAAGGCCCTACAAGGAACTGCACATTTCACTTCAAGAAGGGGGGCAGCATTGGAAAGCTCCTTACAAGTCGGATTGGGCCATTGCTATTGGTGATTTCCCATAATCAAATGTCCATTATCACCTGTATTAGCCAATACCATCCCCCCACCCATCAGTCACACCACCGGGGGTGCTACCTTAAAATGGCTTAGTTTATTTCGTCAAAAGATATTTTCATTAAAGCATGCTTTTTTTGAGCCCAAAGACTCCTTAAGGAATTGGGGATATCGGCAGCCTGAGACAACAAATGCGCTGCAAGAATGATTTCCATCTTACCATCTCCATCCATATCTGCCAAAGCCATGTCTATCCATCGGCTTTCTTTGATAGAAGGCAAAACAACTGGAGAAAATGACCCGTCTTCCTTTTGCTCAAAAATAAAAAAACCCTCCTCAGGGTATCTATTGAAATCTGGGAAAAAGGATACCACAGCAAGATCCTTGAATCCATCCCCGTTAAAATCATGAGCAATCACCTTATAGGCACCGTTTACCGGCAAAAAACAAATCTCTTTATGTACACCGTCTGTTTCTTCGAAAACCCTTACTCCATGATAAGGCTTCAGGATAGGGCTTAAATCCGCATTGTCCCCATTTACATAAAGAATCTCATCCGTACCATCTCCATTAATATCCTCAAAAGCAAAGTATGAGGAGCCATAAACAGGTGGCATTTGGATAAGTGTTTCCATTTCAAAAAACCCATTACCCATATGGGTAAAGTAAACCAGCATTTCTTCCCCATGAGCAATCAGGGCCACTATATCCAATTTCCCGTCCTGGTTCATGTCCCTTTCTTCTAATTGTAGAGTGCCTGCGCCTTTGTATAATTCCTTTTTTGAAAATCCTCCGGAATTTTCAACATACAAGTTCAACCCACCAGTAAAACTCCCGAATTCTGCAATCAAAAATTCGTGGCTACCAGATTCCAGAAAATTTGTGATCAAAAAATCAACCGGCCTGTGTAGGTTTTCAATCAACGCTAGTTTTTTTCCGCTTTTGTACAAAAATAGTTTCCCTTTACTTTCTGCAGCAGCTTCAAAAGTACCCATGGTAAGAATATATAGCTCCTCTCCTTTGGAGATTACTTTTATGGGGGCAGAACCAGTTTCAACCTGGTCTACCATGTTGAAATTATTATCCAGAATGTATAAGGATTTTGACCTGTTATCCCCCAAATAAATGAGTCCTTTTTGTTCGTCAAATTCCACAAAAGAAACACTGGCATATGAGTTGGAGAATTTGAAGGGTAAAGAGGTTATAGCATAACTCGATTTTTCTTTCTTCTTATCCCATTCAATGGGCGGTAATTGGTAGGGTGCCTTGCTTGTGTAATAATTCTCAATGGCCAACCATTCCTCTAATTTTACTACCGCAGTATCCGGATAGAGTTTTAATTTTTTGGCCAACCTACTGATGTCATCCTTTTCATAGACCTCATTTGGGATTTGAGGCTTATAATGGTTTCCATCAAAAAAAATCCCCATATGAAGAGACATTTGTGGAAGCACATTGTTTTTCCAGGTCTTTTTGTCCAGAAGTTCAGGTGCTGGAAAAAGGTACAGGCATACCCTCCCCCGGAAAAACCTCAAAACCACCCCTGTTCAGGGCGATGGAAAACCGGACCCTTGGCGTGGACTTCTCCCACCGAGAGGACCCCTATAACGATTTCGACACCGAAAT
>PXCO01000170.1 GCA_003565295.1 Cyclobacteriaceae bacterium | reverse complement strand
GTTATCTCAGCGATATTTTTGAGGTGGTGTTGGATGGAGATTTGTCCGGTGGTCCTTTTATTTACAACCCCCTACTGCCTGACGCCAGGAAATGGGGAGACCATCCTGCTCATATACACAACCATCTTACCTTTAGTGGCTATCATGCCCAAAACTACCATATTTTCACTCCCCCTACCCGCAATGCCAATGTTTTGGTTTGGGGCTCCCAACCTTGGATTGCTGAATTTCCCCATGCGAATTTCGCCTATGCTTATGATTTCGAGCATGGTGAAAGCGGCAACTTAGTATTGGAGTGTTGGTTGACCCCATATGACCATGCTCCATTCAGCGGGCCCGAGCATGCCAAAGTCACCCAACTTGAAGAAGGGAAGGTCATTGGGCTATCCTGGTCCATTCTGGATTTTGATGGTGCAGAAAGAGAGGGTCATTTTAACCTTAGCCATGATACCCGTATGGTGATGGATGCCTCCTACCTCTGCGCCTTTGAACTTAGGCCTATAGAGCAAGATTTTCTTCCTGCCCTGAGGGCAGATTTCGGATTTCAATACCTTGAAGGCAGGGAGAGGGGCGTGTCCTTTGTGGATACTTCCATTGGAGAGGTGGAATCCTGGCACTGGGAATTTGGGGACGGGGAAAGCTCCACTGATCAACACCCCATACATCATTATAAGAAGGGAGGGGTACATTATAATGTTTCGCTAACGGTGACCGGTCCGGGTGGAAAGGATGTCAAAACACGATTTTGGGAAGTAATGGTGGAATGATTCGGGTAACAGTTAAAGAAAGAAATTCAGGGAAAGTGCATTAAAAAGCCCCTGCAAGATGTTTTGCAGGGGCACGTACGCCCGGAAGGATTCGAACCCTCAACCCTCGGAGCCGAAATCCGATATTCTATCCAGTTGAACTACGGGCGCAAAAAAGGACAACTTGTCCTTGATTGATTAAACTTTTTGTAATACTTGCTGAACCCTCTCGGCAGCTTCCTTTAAGGTGATCGCAGAGGTGACTTTAAGGCCGGATTCATCGATGATCTTAGCACCTTCCTCAGCATTGGTTCCTTGAAGCCTTACGATGATAGGCACCTCAATGTTCCCGATGGATTTATAGGCTTCCACCACGCCGCTGGCGATCCTGTCGCATCTCACTATACCTCCAAATACGTTGATCAGTATGGCTTTCACCTTGGGATCCTTGAGGATGATTCTGAAACCTGACTCCACAGTCTGCGCATTTGCTCCACCTCCCACATCAAGGAAGTTGGCTGGTTCTCCACCAGAAAGTTTGATCATGTCCATGGTGGCCATGGCCAATCCCGCTCCGTTTACCATGCAGCCTACGTTGCCGTCAAGTTTCACATAGTTGAGGCCGGATTCTCCAGCTTCGACCTCCAATGGGTCTTCCTCGTCCAAATCCCTGAGTTCAGCCAGCTTTTTATTTCTATAAAGGGCGTTGTCGTCAAGGTTTACCTTGGCGTCTACTGCTAAAATTTGATCGTCAGAGGTTTTTAGTACAGGGTTAATTTCGAACTGGGAGGCATCTGAACCATCATAGGCGGCATAAAGCGCCATAATGAACTTCACCATTTCCTTGAAAGCATTTCCCTTTAGCCCCAGTTTAAATGCCACCTTACGGGCTTGATAGGGTTGAATTCCTAGTTGTGGATCCACCCATTCTTTGATGATCTTCTCAGGGGTACTTTCGGCTACTTCTTCTATGTCCACTCCACCCTCTGTGGAAGCCATGATTACGTTGCTTCCTGTGGCCCTGTCCAGTAATATGGAAAGGTAATATTCTTTAGGTTGGCCCTCACCGGGATAATACACATCCTGAGCCACCAATAGTTTTTTCACTTTACGCCCCTCTTCACCGGTTTGAATGGTGACCAGGGTTCCTCCCAGGATTTTTTTAGAGAGTTCGGGCACTTGATCCAAGGACTTGGCCAATACCACTCCCCTTGAGCCTGTTTCCTTTACTTCCCCTTTGCCACGTCCACCTGCATGTATTTGAGCTTTCAACACATACCAAGAAGTGCCGGTTTCGGCATTCAGCTTCTTGGCAGCTTCCAGTGCCCCTTCGGGGGAATCGGCTACGATTCCTTCCTGGATTTTTACGCCATATGATTTGAGTACTTCTTTTGCCTGATATTCGTGAATATTCATCCTGATAAAATTTTTGCCCGAAGTTAGTGGCAAATTACCGATATTTCAAGGTTTCCTTTGTGGTTTTTGGTTTTGGCTTGTCCTTTTTTTTGAAAACCTTCCTGTACCGCGCTCTTATATGGTTAAAAGTCAATTGTATAGCAAAACCAAAAAACACGGCCAATGGGGGTAGGGGGAGAATGTTGGAAAAAAACGTTACTTTTAAGGTTTGTAATTAATGTAAGTTGCAAACTAAGACCAATCAATTAAGACCTGAAAATGTTGTTAGAAGCAAAGGATATTCACAAGCATTATGGGGATCTCCATGTGTTGAAAGGGGTGGATGTTGCCATAAAATCCGGAGAAATAGTTTCCATAGTAGGAGCCTCTGGTGCAGGAAAGAGCACCTTGTTGCACATTCTCGGTACCCTGGACCAATCGGATCAAGGAACTCTGGTGATGGACGGCACTGATTTGTCCAAACTCAAAGGTGATAAGTTGGCAGCTTTCAGAAATGAGCGAATAGGGTTTATTTTTCAATTTCACAATCTTCTTCCTGAGTTTACTGCCGAAGAAAACATTATCATTCCCGGTCTAATAGCAGGTAAAAAAGAGGCTACGCTCAAGCAAAGGGCCTTGGAATTGAGCGATCTGCTGGGCATCCCCCCCCGGCTCCAGCATAAACCCTCTGAGTTGTCCGGGGGGGAACAGCAAAGGGTGGCCGTGGCTAGGGCATTGGTGAATAGCCCTTCTGTGATCTTTGCCGACGAGCCCAGCGGGAACCTTGACACCAATAGTGCCAAATCCCTTCATGAACTGTTTTTTACCCTAAGAAGTCAGTTTGGCCAGTCTTTCGTGATCGTCACCCACAATCAGGCTTTGGCAAAAATGTCGGATAGAATGCTTACCATGAAGGATGGCAAAATCATAGATCAGCCCTGATTTTCTTTCACCTTCTCCGCCATCTTGCGGATATGCGACTTGGCGTCAAACATATCCTGGAATACCGCCCATATACGATGCTGCTCATTTAATAGGTAGGTGATTCTTTTTGGGATACGGAGTATTGGAATGAGTGCATCATAATCCTGACATACATCGCCCCTGGCATCGCTGAGCAACTCAAAAGGCAATCTATGCTCTTTTTTGAATTTCTGGTGAGTAGCAATAGTGTCACGGCTGATGCCTACGATGGGAATGTCCAATTCCCTAAACGCCTCGAATTGATCCCTAAACTCACAGGCTTCTGCCGTACATCCTTTAGTGAAATCCTTGGGATAGAAATAGATGATACACGCCTTTCCCTTAAAGTCTTTGGAAAGGTGAAAAGGCTTTCCACTGGTAGAAGGTAATATAAAATCCGGTGCTTTAGCTCCTTTATTTAATGCCATGTTGAGGGGTTTTTCTCGGTATAAGTTAATATTCAGTCAAATTGTTTCATGCCATTCATAAATTATCCTATATTTCTGGGAATGGTGGAATCTAGAAAATGACAATTATCCTTTCCTATGTTGTTTGTTTCCGGTTCTATTTTGCCTTGAATAAATCCTGGCAGTTGGACAATGGGGTTTTTACTGAAATAAAAAAAAAGAGCTGCCAAATGGCAACTCATTTTTATTTACATAAACACACCAGTAGTTTTCAATATCGTTTATTTCTCCAAGGTATAGGTGGTTGATTTTTTGAAATCCCGCACAACAGTTTGTGCCCAAGCCAGGGAAAAATCATTCCGGACCTTGCAAAGGCTGTCGTTGTCAAGGGTTACCCCCTCGGTTGGATTGCCATTGAGGAATATATTTGATGTGGGTTGCCCCTTTTTGCTGACCAGGTTACCGGATTCATTGATTGCCATGCCACCTGTACAATACCTTTTGTTCTTAAATATATTACCCAACTTTCGTTTAAGCATATTTTGGAACAATAAGCTTGGGTTATCTTTGAAGTTGACCTTTGGCATTCTGGCATCTATCAGTATGTCTACCTCTTTGCAATATTTGGTCTGGTAAGAAGTAAGCCTGTATTTGCCGGTAAGTAGCCTGGTGCTCACCTCGGTTTCCCTGCCCAATCTGAAAAATAGTATCCCGGTTTTGCAAAGGGAAAGCAGTTTTTCTATTTGAATGGATGGGGGACCGTAGGCAAACTTACTGAAACGCGGATGATAGTACTCATCAAATTTCTGCTGGGAGGAAGGCGAGAAACCGCCAAATTGATACAGTTCGCAGATATAGGGCATAATATTGCTCCAAACATCCATTTTAGCCAATAGGGGGCTTTTTTCCGTACCGTAGCTTAGTTCTTTCAATCCCCTTTTCATATAGCTGACCATCTCTCTATGGTAGTGAGTGGCATTGGTGTCTTCTAGCTCAGCAAAAGGGTCTAGAAAGGCATCCATCGAAAATGGGGGGATATCAAGCTCCTTCTTTAGGATTTGATTTACAAAGGAAGTCACGCTTGCACTGTCTTTGGGTTCAGGCATATTTGAATACCCGATACGCCTTGCCCAGCTTATATAATGTGCCGCTTCTAGCTCTTTCTCAATAAAAGGAAGTACTTGTGTTTCGAAATCTATTCTTCCTTTGTTTGCACTCAGTTTTGCAACAAAACCCTGGTTGACGAAATAAGGTTCTTTGGGCTGGGTTTTCGGTGGTCTGGGGCACAAGGGTATGCCGGATAATGAAAAAGGGTAAATACAAAGCGGTTCTCTTCCGCTGGGTTTGTAGGTGACTTCATCATCCTTTCGTATAAACCTTCCTCCCCTTCCTTCCGTAAGCGCCAGGATTGCATCAATGGAGGTAAGCCCCATACCTCTTATCCCTACTTTATGGAGGTGCTCTATGCTTGACATTTTTTTCTCAACCGGATAGATGTTGGAAATGTATTTGGCATTCAGGGAAACCATGCCGAATTTGGCCAAGCCGTCGTTGGTGACAGGTTTCTCAGAATGCCCTGTGGCCACCAGGATATGATCATATTGTGGGGAGTTTTGCTGGTATTCCCCGTCAAGCTCAATTCTGTATTTTTCCGATTGCTGGTTGGGGACAATGTCCGTCACCTTCGCTTTGATAAGGTATAAATGTATGCTTTTAGGTAAGGATTTCAGGATTGCTCCTAGACCGCTTTGGTAATAAAATCCTACCAAAGCCCTGGAGGCAAAATCCTCGTCCCTTACTTGTTGAGGCTGTGAAACCCGTTCTTTTATCCATGAGGTAAGATTCTGGGATTGATCATCTTTTCCTAAAGTGGATTTCCACAAATCTATGTTGCCAATGGCAAAATTGGTGATGAGGTATTCAGGTTGATGCAAGTCAAAAAGACTACCGTTTCCGAAGTTGTCATCTGTATTGAACCAGTGAATATCTATTGCTCCGCAATCCTCCTCCCTGAGCTTATTGATTAGACTTTGAAGGCCATAGAACCCTTTAGGGCCGGCACCTACAATGGCCACGGAACTTCCTGACCTGGGTAGTTTTAAATAGTTGTCTAAATCAAAAATAGGGGTAAATGATAGAGGTGATTTAGGGTTTATGTCCAAATCCGTTACTTTCCAGATTTTCATTCCAAATATGGGTTTGTGAAGATAAAGGGAGTTGACTTCGTGAAGTTGTCAATGGCCCACTGATTATTGTATATGGTATTTATGTTTCTTTCCCCACGGTCGGCCACTTGGAAAGCCACTTTGGCTTCCAAAGGCATTCGGTGTATGCTCTTACGATTTGAAAAGACTGCGGTACACGTGCTCGTCCCTGCTAGAATGGTTTCTTTTTCAAGCAATTGTCCGCGTCCTATAATGGATTCGAAGTCATTTACATAAATGAAAGGGTCAAATTTGGCAGGGTTGAGGTTATCCGGCGTCCTTGATGCACCCATGTCCGGAAGTTCAAACTTCCCATTTGCGGATTCGAAAGTTTGGCTCCCTTCCGCATTTGCGGGAATTATTTTGGTGTCTGGTTTTTCACTGTCAATTTTGTGTGTTCTCTGAGGTAAAAGCTGCTCCAACCTTACGATGGGAATTTTTCCGATACCAGAAAAAATACGGTTATCAAATATTTCGGAATAAGTAGCTGACATATTAGGATAGCTTATCGGTGAATGGTTTTAATTTAAGAGGGAACTTTCACCTTTCATTCCCTTTAGGTTAATTCAAAGATAAGTAGGGCCAAATTCAAATCCTTTACAGAATTTAAGTCTCCCATTACAATATTTCTTTTTAAAAGCGGTTATAACCTGTCCCGCATCCTAAGTCGAATCTTGCTCATTATGCCTACGGCAGATCAACCGGCAGTAAGGTGGTCTGTCTCGCAAATGATAACCATCCTTATATGAGTCGCTTGCGGCATGCTCATTTCCCCCGGAACAAGCCCGCCTGGCCGACAGGCAGGTTATGTGGGCCGAAAAGAAAAATACCCCCCGCGAGGGGGGTATCTGTCGGCAGTTGGGTAGGTTGAAAAATAATCGGTTTGGTTGTTCGATATAGTTTTGGTTAGTCAGGTAAGTTTCTCTTTACTTTATAAAATGATAAAGCGGTATGGCTCCAATGTTTTTCAAAATTCACCTTTTCATTTTCCCAAGTTGTGGTTGGTGAGTTAAGCAACGCTTCTACCTTTTCCTTACTGGCCATAAGCATGCTGGAAAGTTCTTTGATCTGGCGGGAATATTCCGCCTCCGTTTCCGGGGTATTGATCATTTTTGATCTATTGGTGATTTCCTCCAAGTCCGCTTCCCACTTTTGCATCTGGTTTTTGGCATTTTGCTCATACGCTTTGCGACTGTCTTTTAATATATCCATAGCAAACGGATTAAGTGGTTGATCAAATATTACACTTCAAAGGTACTTAGATACTCTTTCTATAAATTACATAATAATTATGTTTGATTACAAAATTTACGGTATTAGCTACAATAGTGAAAAATTAGTGAAATTATTTCACTTTTTAATGGAGTGCTTTAAGTGAACATTAGGCTTGCTGGGTCTGAAAACGAGGGATCCTCACGGATCCTCCAAATGCGGTCTTTAAATGTTTTGGCATAAGTTACTTTGTGTTGTATATTTAAGACGAAAAAATGATTCAACAGCAACCTTAATTTGAACAGCTTCGAACACTCAATCAAAGAATACTTTGGCGTGCTAAAGCAGGAAGAACTGCATGCGGTTTGTAACATGTTCAAAGAAGAGAAATTGTCGAAAGGGGCATATTTTCTAAAGCAGAATCAACCGGCCAACAAGTTGAGTTTTATCCAATCCGGATTGATCAGAATATTCACCCATGAGGATGGCAAGGAAATCACCCAATGGATATCAAGCCCGGGCTATTTCGTCACTGAGATTTCAAGCTTCATGTTTGGAGGAAGCTCGCGTTGGAATATGCAGGCATTGACTGAGGTGGAGCTCTTCAGCATTTCCATATCAGAATATCAAAAGATCGTTAAAGTGGTGCCTAAATGGCACGAGCTAGAAAAACTTTTCATTGTTAAATGCTTCGTTATCCTTGAAAACCGCATCTATAACCACCTTTCCAAATCTGCAGAACAGCGTTATCAGGAATTTTTTAATCAAAACCCCTCTCTTTTCAATCAGGTGCCGCTACAATACATTGCCTCCATGCTGGGCATGACACCGGAAACATTTAGCAGAATCAGAAAAAAACAGCTTTCCTGATTTCTTGATTTATATCAAGAGCCGCCAACCCAGTGCCCACTACCTTTGGTTCATAATCGTTTACCACAAAATATTATGACCATGCAAAAGGAAATTAAAACCCAGATCCAAATTAATGCCACCCCTCAACAAGTATGGGAAGTATTTATCGATTTTGAAAATTGCGGCAATTGGAACCCCTTTATCCGCTCTCTAACAGGAGAAGTAAGGGAGGGTAAAAAAATCAAGGTAGTTCTAGGGCCTGAAGGCTCCAAACCCATGAACTTTCAACCAAAGGTGTTGGCATTTAAGCCAGACCGGGAATTACGATGGTTGGGACATCTTTTTTTACCAGGGATTTTCGACGGGGAGCATAGGTTTGAGCTGTTGGAAAATGTGGATGGCACCACCACTTTTGTCCATGCCGAGAAATTTAACGGGCTTATTGTTGGCCTAATGGCCAAAAAGTTGGATAAGGATATACTAAAAGGCTTTGAAACCATGAACAAGGCTCTTAAGAGGAAGGTGGAATCCCTGAATGAAACTTCTCTTCACTAGCCTCTCAGGTGACCCTTGGGTTAAGGCTGGACTAAATTTGTGTGAAATCGAGCATGAGGAGCACGTCACCCAGTGGAATGATTATCAACACCTGCCTGATCATTTAAAGAAAATTATAAATAGATAAAAATAGGGTTACCCAAAGTCTGGAATCCAAAAATTTAATTTAATTATGTCTTTAATTAAACAATTTTACGGGTTTATGGTTATAACATTAAAATAAAGTTAATATAGGGTCCTTAGATAACTATTATTTCAGTATGTGTTGTAAATTCCTCAATCTATTTTGTTTAAGTGGTTTGTTTATCATTTTCTTAGCATGTAACTCAGAGGATGTTTTACCTCCTCAACAGGTAGGTTCGGTAATAGAGGTTTTTGAGAGAGGGGAATTGACAAGAAGCGAGGTTATTGAGCGGATGAATGAGTTAGATGGAAGTTTGATTGCACAATATGATGTTCGATTTTTTGCTCTTACCTACAGGACTACCTACATGGGTAATCCTATCGATACGAGAGGACTTATCATTGTACCCCAAGGGGTAAGTGAGGCAAATTTATTAATGTATACCCACGGTACCGAACTCCCTTCTGAAATCCTTGGCGCAAATGATATCTCCCCATCCAATTATGCAGGGGAGATGGATAAAAATAGAGATGTGAGAAATATGGGCTTAGGTTGGGCATCAGCAGGATATGTTGTATTTCTTCCCGATTATATAGGTTATGGGATCACTATTGGCACCGATCATCCTTACATGTACATGCAGGAGATGTTTATTTCCAATTTCGACGGCCTATTGGCTGCAAAAGAATTCATTAGTAATCAAACAACATTATCGTATGATAATAGACTTTTCCTAGCAGGCTGGTCCCAAGGTGGAGCTGCCAGTTTATCCACCCATCGCTATATTCAAGAACAATATCCAGATGAATTTAATATTTTGGGTAGTTCCCATCTAGCCGGCCCCCACAATTTTGAACGCTTTCACGATGATATGATGGGTCGGGGAGGAGAAGAGGTTACAATTATGCCAATTTTTTCTTGGGCTGTTTATTCGATAAATAAATTTTCAGAATTAAAGAGGCCAACGGATCAGCTTTACAATTATCCGGTATTTGATCAAATGTCTTCCATTTTCACGCCTTCGGGAGATCCCGAAATTGTATTCAAAGGATATTTTAGATCAAGAGCCCTAAGTGGTATAGATCAAGAATACAGAAATGTGCTCCGCAGAAATTCAAATCATACTGGATGGACACCAACCGGGAAAGTGGTACTTCACCATGGTGATGAAGATCAGATTGTCCCATACTATAATTCCATAGATGCCAGGGATGGATTATCGGCCGCAGGAGCTGATTTGGAATTCTACACCTATCCAGGAGGAGGTCACACCAGCGAACTTGGGAATTTTATTATCAACACCACACTTGAATTTGATCAACTCAAATGAAAAAGATTTACCTTAACCTTCTATTTTGCCTTTTGCCAGTTTTGGCGTTTTCCCAAAACAATCTCAGGCCTGGTGCCTATTATCAAGATATGTTGTTTTACAATCCTGCCTCCTTACCCTTAATGGGGGAGCAAGGAAATAGGTTGTTGGTTAATTCAAGGTCGAAATTAGTAAATGAAAATCAGCCTGTCTGGGAAAACAATTTTGCCTTATTTGCAAACTACTTAAAATTTAATGAAGAGGACAATACCTTTTTTCAAATTGGCTATGTCTATGATCCGTATTCATTTTTTAGTAGGAACACCTTGAATTTCGGGTATGGAAAGAGGTTTGAATTAGGGGATCACAGCTCCATTACCTTTGGCGGTAATGTCAATTTACACTCCGATTTTATCAATTGGTCAAATCTCCAACTACCTAATAATGAATCAGGAAGATCCATGAGGCTATCTCCTGACCTTGGATTAGGTACGCAATTTCAGTGGAAAAAACTAAGGCTGGGTGCATCTCTCAATAATATGATAGGTATTTCCCAAAATCTAGAAGATGAAGAACTGATTAAAACTCAAAGTGTAGTGGTAATTAACGCATCCTATGATTTCAAAATAAGGGAGAATATTACCTTGGCTCCATATCTCTTATTTTATCAAGAATTAAGGTCTGAAATCGACATTGGGTTATTTATGAGTTTTAATGATAAGTTTAACGCTTCCTATTTGTTTCGGGTGTTTGAGTTAAGAAGTATATTTACATTGGAATCAAAAGTGCTTGAGGGCTTATCAATTGGAGCTGCCTATGATACCTCACCTTTATTCCCTGATAATAACCTTGATATTTTTGTACGGTATTTTTATTGAGTAAAGACATTTGACCGTGTTCGAAAGGTTGTTGTAATAATAAAGAATACGGAATTGCACAAAAGTCCGGAGGGTCAGCGAAAGCTATGACCGGTATCCTTTGACTGTTCTCATAAAATGCCAATTGCATACCTTTATTGATGATGTAAATTCTCGATGGACTTGCCCGGGTAAAACTAAGAATCCCTCTTTATTGAAGGTTATTGTATTAAGGCTTTAAACTAATGAAGCGAATGCACCCTCAGAAACCTCTGAAAACCCGTTCAATAAACGGCGTAAAGCATTTAGAACCATCTATTGATGCTTCATTAATTGGCTGCCTCGTTCTGAGAAAATATTTTTAAAACGAGTCATTAGCAATGATTGCAATGACTTTTCAGGTTTGTTTGGAGAGCCGATGCGCCCAGCTGTCAATTCCATTATAGAATTTATCGGAATGTTTCGCAGTAACAGCCATTCGGGGATTTAAGGTTTAAAAGAATTAATAAATTGATAAAAACATTTATCTTTGCGGTTGTAAGATATGGTGTTTTATGTCTAAAATTTGTACTTTTATCAATTTAAATAAGATAAACTATCTATTGTTAAGTTGATATTTATTTTAAGTTTAAAAAACATTGACAAGTATGAAGGAGAAAGAGAAAACTAGGTTTGCCGAGTTATATAAACTAGGGCTTTTGAATACGCCTTCGGATGAAGAATTAGATGAAATTACTAGGCTGGCATCACTGGTGTGTGATACTCCTATCTCTTTAATTTCTCTTTTTCACCATGGTTATCAATGGTTCAAGTCCGGCGTAGGATTTAATGTGACTTGTACTCCCATAGAAAAATCTTTTTGTCGCAAGGCTATTGACAGTAATAAAGAGTTGTATATTGTTAATGACCCTGAAAACAATGAAGACTTTAATGAAAAAGACTTGGTTTCTGTTGGACCTGAAAATCGATTTTATGCGGGGGTCCCACTGAAGACTAAAAAAGGAAAAACCTTGGGGGTATTATGTGTGATTGATGCAAAAAAACGTACTTTGAGCCAGAAACAAGAAGAAATATTGAAGATATTAGGTAAACAAGCCGCTCGCATTATTGAATATCGAAGATTGATTGACTTACAGCAACAATTTTTTAAGGAAAATCATGAGGAACTGATTAACTTGACCGATAATTTCCCAGGAATGATCATTCAAATGGAAATGAGCTCAGACGGTAAGTTGCGGCTACCTTTTATCAGCAAAGGAATTTCAGTCATTCACCCTAACCTAGAAGCTTCAAAATTAAAAGATGATGCAAGTAAAGGTTTTGAAGTATTGCATCATGATGATGTCGAAAAGTTCAAGGAGGGACTTATGGAGTCAAGGGAAACCCTGTGCATGTTGAATGTCGAATATAGAATTGCTGAAAGTCAGTTTAAGGACAGGACCACTTGGCATTGGATCTATGCAAAGCCTAAAAAATTAGCTGACGGTACTGTTTTGTGGTACGGTTGTGTTCAAGACATTTCGGAAAAAAAGGCTTATGTAGAAACCCTAGAAAAGATAATTTTTGATATCTCTCATTTGCTCAGAAGGCCAGTGGCCAATCTTTTAGGACTTACAGATTTATTGCAAAAGGAGGCCATTCAATATGAGTCCGTTATGAAAATTTGTAAACATATAGACGACTCCGCAAAGGAAATAGACCATTTTGTTCATATATTAAATGACTCATATTCTGAAAAAAGGCAAAAGTATACCTCACTGAACCTTGATAGGGACAATTGATTATTAAAGGTTTTTTCTTCAAACTAACTGAGCGGGTTTGCTGCATACTTTGCCCATTACATCACAGCCGAAAGGGTGGCTTTGCAACCCAGAATAGGCTTCAGTCCAGGTGTGTGCCAGTTTGTAAACGTGGATCGGGCCTTGAATACTATGGTAGAACTGGCCATTTCCCAGCAATTAGGATGGGGGATGAGTCAGCAGTTGATGATGGCATATACCTATGGGCAAGATTTAAGTGCCATGGAGGCCCTGCCGGAAATTGCCCCTATGGATATAAGGTATAGTCTTACAGGAAGCCATTTTGCCGAATCATTGCACACGGCTATTAGGGTAAGGCACCTCTTGGCCCAGAAGCGAATATCAGAAAGTTTCGGGGAAAGGCTCACTCTAGGATTCACCCTTCTGGATATGGATGCCAACTATGTAATCAGCCGACAAGTTTCACTGAAACTAGGGGCTCAAAATCTTCTTAATCAGCGCTATTATGAGTATTTGAACGGACCCATAGGCCTGGACAGCGTTCCCCTTTTTGCCCTTGGCAGAAATTTTTTTGCCATGGTAAGCCTTATGTTTCCATAAGGAAATTGTTGGACCTAAGCTGTGGGAATCAGATTTCTATGGCTTAAGTAAAATAATCAGAGCCGGAAAACACGGCTTGAACACCGTAATGGCTGCTGTAGGGAGGGAAGGCTTGCTTACAATGGTTGAAAGCAGCGTGAACAGCGATAGATTTTTGGGTATGCCAATGTCATTTTTGGAACAGCAAAAAACATGTACCATGTTGTGCCTAAAATCATGTCGTTGACTTAATTGGCTTAATCCAAAGGGGCGGTCACCCAGCTGAGAATCCAGTATGCTTTTGGAAAAGAGTACAGCACAGTGGTGCAATGGATCAAGGAGGCTCAGTGTTATCCTTTTTCGAACAGAACAGGAGGACTATAGGTTTGAAATCCCCAGGCCGCTGCGGGAAGAAACCGTACCGGATCAACTTCATAAAGTAAAAATTATTCCAATCAATTGCAGATTTTCTCCAACAATGTGATTGGTGGGAAAGTCGGCTTCAAATTGAGCTCCACTTCATTTCAGGCCCTCAATAAAGAAGCCTTAACGAAACCCTTCGTAATCAGCATAAAAATCATTATTGCTGGAGAACACCCGGGTGAAACTGGCCATTTCCTTAATTATTTGTTCAGTTTTATAATACTGAGCAAACTTCCAATCTCGGATTTTGATCGTGCCCCGAGTGCTGTTTAGCTTTAACAAATTTATTTAATTAAGTAGAAAACTAAAGGATGCTGGTAGATAACCAATTCTTATTTAGGTCAGATAAGAATGAACAATCAGTGTTTCTGCCCTAGTATCTTAAATCCTTAATTCATCAAAGTGTTATTGCAAGAAAAAAGTAATTGCTTAAAGATTCGATATTCTCATTTGAAACGTGATGTGCTGCTATTCCCAAGTCTTAATTCAAAGATGTTAAGTTCATATCAAAAAAAGATAATGAAAAAATCCCTGAAAATTTCTTTAGGTCTTTTTATTCTCCAACAGCTTACTATTTTCCGGGAAATCGCCAAGCCCAAAAGAAGTTCGAAACATATAGTTTTGTTATCATTGATGCTAACTATGTTTTCGGGCGGAGCGCCACGGATTGGTTTTATGTCTTTCGCCCTACCAAGTTTTCTACCTTTGAAAGTGTGTTCGGCAATGGTAGCAATAGGTACTTTTCAGCTCTACAGGCTTGCTTTAGATTCAAAGCTTCATATCCTACCGAATTTTGTGATTTTAAGGTCCAGTTTGAATACGAAATGTTGGGAGCCGATATGGTAACCGGGAAGGCTACATTTAGTCTACCTCAAACCTAACAATGTAATCCGTGAATTTGGTGTGGCCATTACAGGTACTAAATTCCGGAAAAAGATAATTCTTTTATAACTGTTTATTACAATTAGAAATGAAATTTATTATTGTGATTTACATTAGTTAAGATTTAATATTATGAAAAATATTATTGCCGTTTTATATTTATTCTTTACTCTGCTTGTAGCCTCATGCTCTAAGAAGGATGTGGAGGAGGGAGCTGTCCCAAATCT
>PXCO01000179.1 GCA_003565295.1 Cyclobacteriaceae bacterium | reverse complement strand
CCGATGTAAATAACCTGCCCGATGATGAATGGGAAGAGAAATCTCCTGAAATGCTAAAAGAGGCAGATGAACTATATGCAGAGGCTCTTCCTTATTTTACCAAAGCTTCTACGCTTCAACCTGATAATACCGACATTATGGAAATCCTGTTTCAGATCCATACCAGATTGGATAACGAGGAGAAAGCTGAAGAATACAACAGAAAATTAGCCGAAATCCTTGGAGATGACTGGATAGAGCAATAATTTGCCAATAAGAAAATCATAAAAAAAAAGCCGTTTTATACGGCTTTTTTTTATACCTGGTCTAGCTTTTGCAATTTTGAAAAGATCATAAAACCAACTAAACTATCTATGGATCTTCATCTAAAAAAGAAACGTATTCTAATTACAGGTTCTTCGGCAGGTATTGGATTAGCCATTGCCAAAGAAGTGGCAAGGGAAGGGGCTGAGGTAATCATTACGGGTAGAGAGGAGAAACGACTTGCAAAAGCTAAGCAAGCCATCGAAAAAGATGTCTCTGGTGCAAAGGTGAACCTTATTTCAGTGGATTTTGCTAAAAATGAAGAAGTGGATACCCTTATAGAAACCTATCCCGAAGTGGATATCCTTATCAACAATGTTGGCATTTTTGAGCCAAAGCCCTTCGAAAATATCCCCGACGAGGACTGGTTCCGGTTTTTTGAGGTCAATGTCATGAGTGGGGTAAGATTATCACGATATTATTTCCCCAAAATGTTGGAAAAGGATTGGGGCAGAATCATCTTTATTTCTAGCGAATCAGGAGTTCAGATACCTGATGAGATGATCCATTATGGAATGACCAAAAGTGCCCAGCTCGCCATAGCCCGGGGAATGGCCGAGTTGACTAAGGGTACCAATGTGACGGTCAATGCCGTACTACCAGGCCCCACCTGGAGTGAGGGTGTGGAAACTTTTGTGGGCAAAATCGCAGATGAGGAAGGGAAGAATGTTGAAGAGGTGGAAAAAGACTTTTTTAAAGAAGCCAGGCCCACCTCCCTGATACAGCGGTTTATTGAAGTGGAAGAGGTGGCTGCAATAACTGCTTATTTGTGTAGCCCAAGATCCTCAGCCACTAATGGAGCACCCATAAGGGTAGATGGAGGTGTGGTGAAAAGCCTGGCTTGATATCATGGCATTGGAATAAGGGAATGGGAAAATTTATTCTTTCTCCCCCTATTTTATCCGTAGTTTTTAATAAACGGTAGATTTCTTTCGAAATTTATTGCCTAACATTGTTGGCTTAAATGAGATCGCCCACAATGAGGATTGGATGCATCACTTTAGTTTTACTTTTAATTAGTTCCCTGGGTTGGGCACAGAAAATCAATTATTCCTACCAGTTAAATATTAAAAGAGCCACTTCACCCATTGAAATCGATGGCGTGTTAGATGAACCTGCCTGGCTGGATGCTGACGTGGCCAGGGATTTTTACATGATTTTACCTATGGACACTTCCTATTCTCAAGTAGAGACAGAGGTAAGGATGACTTATGATGATCAAAACCTGTACATTATTGTGGTAAATCACCATGCCGTCCCCGGTCCATATTATGTGGAATCCCTGAGAAGGGATTTTTCCTTTGGGAAGAATGATAATTTTCTTTTGTTTATGGATCCCTTTGATGACCAAACCAATGGTTTTTCTTTTGGTGCTAATGCTGCCGGAGCTCAATGGGATGGGATCATGTTTGAAGGGGGAAAGGTGGATTTAAGTTGGGATAATAAATGGATATCCAAGGTACAAAACTATGATGACAAGTGGGTATTTGAGGCAGCCATTCCTTTCAAGAGTATTCGCTACAAAAACGGTATCAAAGAATGGGGGATTAACTTCAGCAGACTGGATTTGAAAACCACAGAAAAATCTAGTTGGGCGCCTGTGCCACGGCAGTTTCCTTCCGCCTCTCTGGCTTATACGGGGGTATTGGCATGGGACGATGCGCCTCCAGAGGCGGGTGCCAATGTTTCCCTTATTCCCTACCTAATGGGTGGAAGTGTAAATGACTATGAAAGGAACGTGGACCCTTCCTACCAAAATAGAGTGGGTATGGATGCGAAAATCGCCTTAAGTTCTTCCTTGAATTTGGATCTTACCGTAAATCCGGACTTCTCTCAGGTGGAAGTGGACAGGCAACTTACCAATCTGGACAGGTTTGAATTATTTTTTCCCGAGCGCAGGCAGTTTTTTCTGGAAAATGGGGATTTGTTTGCCAATTTCGGATATGAAAACATTCGACCATTTTTTTCAAGGAGGATAGGATTGGATGCGCCCATACAGTTTGGGGCTAGATTAAGCGGCAAGATCAACAGGGATTGGCGCATAGGAGCAATGAACATGCAAACTGCCAAGGTGGATGAGACGGGACAGCCAGCCCAAAATTACAGCGTGATGTCCCTTCAAAGACGGGTGGGGCAACGGTCAAACATAGGGGCCATTTTTATCAACAGGACAGCCTTTGATCTTGATCCCACCATAGAACCAGGCATTTCTCCACAGCAACAGTATAACAGGAACCTGGGGTTTGAATATAACCTGGCCTCCTCCAATAACCTTTGGACTGGAAAAGCACTTTACCTAAAATCATTTAGTCCTACCCATAATGGCTCAGGCATGGTACACGCGGCAAACCTTCGGTATTCTAGCGGTTCTCTTACCTGGGAATGGAGGCATGAATATGTTTCACCAGACTATACAGCAGATGTAGGATATGTGCCCAGGGTAGGGTATTACAGAATAAACCCCAGCTTTGCTTACCTTTTCTTTCCGAAGAGTAAAAAGATCCTAAGGCATGGACCGCAAATCAGGACATCTCTTTTTTATAACTTGGACATGGAACAAACCGATAATATCAGCATGCTTGCTTATACGGTGAGGTTTAGAAGCCAAAGTGATTTGACGGTTTGGGGAGGATATGACCGTATACTTCTACAGGACCCCTTTGATCCCACCAATTTTAGCGGGGACACCTTGGCTGCCTTTACAGACCATAGATGGTTGACTTTCGGAGGAGAGTATGTGTCTAAGCCTCAGAGCCTGTTCACCTATGCACTTTCTTCCCAATACGGGGGATATTATGCAGATGGTACGCGTTTTAATGCCATGGGAGAGGCCGGGTATAGGTTTCAACCCTACGTGGGCATCAACTTAAGTGCTAACTATAATGATATATTGCTTCCCGCTCCTTGGGGAAGAACCACGTTTTGGCTCGTAGGGCCTAGGCTAGATCTAACCTTTACAAACACCTTGTTTTTGACGGCTTTTGTCCAGTACAATGAACAGATCAAAAATATCAATTTGAACACACGTTTACAATGGCGGTTCAAGCCAGCTTCTGATTTATTTT
>PXCO01000009.1 GCA_003565295.1 Cyclobacteriaceae bacterium | reverse complement strand
TTTCATCTGTTTATAATTTGTTTTTCAGCGGTCAGATGGAATCTCGCTTTGATAATCATCCCTCTGTGTGAGGTTCTCCTCATGCTCGATTTCATGTGTTTATATTTTCTTTTCAGCGGCCACATAGCCTGCCCCGAACTCGATTCGGGGGAATCTCGCCACGAATAATCATCCCAGTGTGTGACGTGCTCGTCATGCCCTGACTGCCGTCAGGACAGGCTCGATTTCATCAACATTTATGTTTTATCTGTGTCCCGGTCTTTCCAAAGCGCCTCTCGCGCTTTTGAAAGGCCAGGATAGCTTCATGAAGATGCTCTTTTCGGAAATCCGGCCAAAGCACCTCCGTGAAATACAATTCGGTGTAGGCCAGTTGCCAAAGCATGAAATTGCTAATACGTAATTCCCCACTCGTCCTAATCAATAACTCCGGGTCTGGCATACCTGACGTGTTCAGGTGTTCGCCTATTAACCTGGGATCAATGTGATCGATGTCCAAACTCCCTTGGCCTACTTTTTTGACAATTTCTTTTACGGCCTCAGTGATCTCCCACCTCCCGCTATAACTCAGGGCCAACACTACAGTGAGTCCCGTATTGTTCTTGGTCTCATTTTTGCTCCATTCAAGATGCTGTCGGCACTTGTCCGGGAGACTGTCCACATCACCTATGGTACTGAGCCTGATGTTATTCTTCATCATGGTGGGCACCTCATCCTTGATGGCTTGTACCAGAAGTTCCATCAGGGCCTCTATCTCCTCTTTTGGCCTGGACCAATTTTCCGTAGAAAAGGCGTATAGCGTGATGAACTTCACGCCTAATTCAGCGGCCCCTTCTATGGATTCCCTCACCGCGGTCATTGCGTTCCTATGTCCGAATATGCGCATGGCTCCTTTCTTTTGAGCCCAACGTCCGTTTCCGTCCATGATAACCGCAATATGTTGAGGGATATTGTTTTTGTCCAGTTGATTCTTCATTCTAACGCACAATCCTGACTGATCATTTTTAGAGGTACAAAAATGATCATTCTTTTTGTAAAATCTACCTTAACCGCTAATTATTAATCGTTAAAGCTAGTTAAAGCATTTTACCTGATGAAAGGAATAACTGATGCTTATACCCAAAAAATAATACCAGTCTCGATCTGCAATATTGCCGAAATTGAAGGCTGAGGGGTTTACCACAGGAGCCCCAGTACCCGGGTCGTCGATAAATCTGGGATAATAAATCTCCTCATTGTTGATTTTATCCAGGTTATCTGTAAACGTGGCCCTTATTCCAGCTTCCAACGACAAAAACAGACGGTCCTTCAGTTGATATTTAATACCCATACCAAAGGGGATTACTGGCGTAGCAGCCCTATACCTTTGGTCTGAAGGATCAGCCTGGAAGGCCATTCCATTGCCGAAAAAGATCCCATAACCCAATCCAAAAAATCCATAGGGAGAATACCTGTGCCTGGATTTATAGGCGAGATAATCTATAAAGTGAAACTCCATGACTGCTGATGCCTCCACAAGGGTACCATTAAAATGTGCATTTCTGGAGGAGGCCACAGCATCAAGCGGACGCACACTGTCTGCGGCGTTCAATCTCGCCACAGAAAGGCCTGCCCTTAACGACCAAGCATTATCAAAATTTCGTCTGCCAAACAACGTCCCCTGAAGTCCAACCTGCGTGGGGTCTATCCTTCGGATGATATCTCCGGTGTAGGTGGCCCCTCCGAGGCCAAATCCCACTTCATATTGCTGAGCCTGAGCGGGTAATCCCATCAGTAAACTAACCAATAGACATCCAAAACAGGCAATCGTGTAATGTAGATTAAGACTCAAGTTCATGGAATTTATAACTAACCCAACGAATAAAAAACCGGGTCTATTATTTACCGGGTTAAATTTTGTTAAAACTAATTCCGCATGTCGAAACCCCAATTGAGCTTTTGCCGCAGGGTGTCAAAAAAACTGTAATCGTGACATTTCACCAGTTTGGCAACGAACGATTCCTTTTTGATTTTCAACCCAATGGATGCGTCAATAGCCGTGGAACGCGAATCCAGTGAAACCAGGAATTTTCCACTTCTCCCCTCTATCTTAAAGGAGATTTCACTTTCATCTGATACCACCATGGGCCTTACGTTTAGATTGTGAGGGCTCACGGGCGTAATCACAAAATTCTTGGCCATGGGACTGATCAAGGGGCCTCCACAGCTTAGGGAATACCCCGTGCTTCCTGTAGGCGTAGAGACGATCAGCCCGTCTGCCCAATAACTGTTCAAGTATTCCCCGTCAATATAGGTGTGCACGGTGATCATGGAAGAGGTGTCCCGTTTATGGATGGTAAATTCATTTAAGCCGAAATTGATCCCTTGAAAAATATCGGCACCTGCCTCCAGTCGCACCAGGCTGCGGGATTCAAGGTCATAGGTTTTTTCTGCCAATACCTTCACCGCATGTTTCAAGTCATCTTTGGCAATGGTAGCAAGAAATCCCAATCTCCCCGTATTGATACCCATGATGGGGATCTCATAATCTCCCACCAAACTGACCGCATCCAATAGGGTGCCGTCCCCACCGATGGAAATAAAAACATCCATTTCTTTTACCTCCTCCCGGGCTTCCACTTCCTGAAACCCCAGCAAGGACAAATCCCAGTTGGCAATGGATTTTTTGAACTTCTGGGTTATGTATAGACTAAATCCTTGATCCCGAAGCAAATGAATGAGCTGTACAATATAAGGTTTAAATTCAGGTGCGAATCCAATTCCGTGTAGAATGACCTTCATGAGGATAGTTAAATGTCCAAAAACCGCAGTAAGTTGCCCAGCCTGTCTTGCTCGCTGGACATGCCTGCATCTTCCTGATAGTGATCAATGACCTTGTAGCCAAACCTTTCCAAGGTCGCTTTGATATGCCTCAGTTCCATTTGGTCGATTTTAAGGGTAACTTTTATCTTACTATCATCTAGCGGATCATTTGAAATAAAACTGCTCAATATTTTGGCATTTTCCGACTCCACAATCCTGGCAATGTCATATAGGCTGTAATCTGTCATGAACATAGAAAGGATCAGCACCCCTCCCTGTGATTGTATGGATATGGAATTGGTAAAGGCCGAAATAGCATCCTCTATGGTCACTACCCCATGGTATACCATATCCCTGTCTATCACTGCAACCATAGAAGTCTGGTTCTCCGATGACACCCTGAGCACCTCATAAATATGCCTGTCCATGTATACAAAACAGTTCTGGGCCAAAAGATCCACTTCTTGAATACTAAGCTCAGGGTTGTTGATTTCGTAAATCATGTCATCCGTAATCAGTCCCATAAACTTCCCATCGTGCACCACGGGTAATACATCGGTACGGATTTCCTCCATCCATACCAGTGCCATTTTCACCTTATCGGCAAATTTCAAGGGAGGGATTAAATTATTGATGAATTCGTAAGCTTGCATATATCTGCTAAAGTTATCAAAATGTACTAAAAAATAAAACGCAACGCAACCGCCCAACGTTTTCTTCGCCTTAAAACACGAAAAATCCTCAGCCTATCAGCATTTCTTCCTTTCGCCAAAGCTGGGTCTGCCTTACCCAATGCCCTATGATTTCCTCACCATGTTCGGTGAGATGCGCCTCTGGATGAAATTGAATCCCCATAATGGGCAGATGTCTATGCCGGATGCCCATCACTTCATCTGCAGGCCCCGCAATGGTGCGGACTAAAGAAATCGGCAAGTCCTCCAATACAAGTGAATGATACCTGGTCACGCCAAACTGTACCGGTAGGCTGGGGAACATCTGGGGGTACCCCAATTGGGTGACCCTACTTACCTTTCCATGCATGGGCCTATGTCCTTCCTTTAGGCTGGCACCGAAATACTGCCCAATTGCCTGATGGCCCAGGCAAACCCCAAGGATGGGGAGTTTGTCATGGAAAAAGTCTAAAATGGCCATAAGGTTTCCTGCCGCCTCCGGTCTTCCCGGACCTGGAGAAAGCACCACTCCCGTATATTTTTCTATATTTATTTCTTCTACAGCAATATTATTTCTTCTTACCTCCAAAGCCACTCCTGCCCTAAGCAGGTAGTCGGCCAACATATGTGAAAATGAATCGAAATTATCAATTAGCAGTATCACCGGCACTTGTGTTAACCATATCCCTGATCGTGGCTATGGTGGTTTCTATAATAGGAGTGTAATCATCCAAAAGGGCTACCAGGGTCGGGGCCAGGGGTAGTATGAGCGGAAAGATCACCGAACCATCCGTAAATTGATCTGGCAACTGGAATTCAAAGGCATGTGCCACCCAAAACAGCAAGCTGATCATGATTGCCCACTTGACCATTCCCAATATCGCCCCAGCAAAACTGTCGAATGCCCCTAATAGGGTGAGATAAAGCACTTTTTTTAAAATATAAGCCAATATCCGTATAGTGATGGTAACCACCAGAAATATGATTACAAATGAGACAAAAGGCAACATGAAGCTGAGGCTTTGAACCCTTTCAGAAAGCATCTCCGCCCCCCAATGCATAAACCTGAAGGCCACCACAATTCCGATAAAAAAGGCAAGAATGGACAAAATCCCTATAAAAAGACCTTGCCTATAGCCACTGTAGCCCCCAATGCAGAGCAGCACCACTATCAGAATGTCTATGGTACTCAAATGCTAGGCGAGCAGCTCTTTGACTTTTCCAGAAATTGCTTTACCATCTGCCCGGCCGGCCAGTTTTTTGGTGGCCACGCCCATTACCTTGCCCATATCCTGGGGACCTGAGGCCCCAGTTTCCTGGATAATCACCCTAAGCTCATTTTCCAGCTCCTGCTCGTCCAATTGCTTGGGAAGAAACTCCTCTATTACTTTCAATTCTGCGAGCTCCAGTTCAGCCAAGTCGTTTCGGTTTTGCTTTTGAAAGACTTCTGCAGATTCCTTTCGCTGTTTTGCGGCTTTGGTCAGAAGTTTTAACTCCTCTTCCTCAGATATACCCTTTTCAGCCCCTTTTGTTTCCTCCAGCAGGATGAGAGACTTAATGGCCCGTAAGGCCCTTAGCCTGTCACGGTTCTTTGACCGCATGGCATCTTTGATCTCATTTTCAATGTTTTCTTTTAAGCTCATCTCAAAAAGCGTTTAAGGGTGGAACGGCACCAGCATTCCCCGTGTTTTTATTATAAGTTTACCAGGACGAATCTTTTACAAATAGCCCCTTGATGTTGCAGGCTTGGTGTATATTTGATCCTGCAAAGCACACAAAATTAACGGATAATTTACAATATGACGAAACTTAGCGTAAATATTAACAAGGTGGCCACCATAAGAAATGCCAGAGGGGGCAATAACCCCGACATCATCCAAGTGGCCAAGGATGCCGAAAGGTTCGGGGCACAGGGCATCACTGTTCATCCAAGGCCTGATGAAAGGCATATCCGATTTGATGATGTGGTAAAACTGAAAGACACGGTGACCACAGAATTCAATATAGAAGGCTACCCGGATAAACGTTACATGGAAATCATCCGTATTGCCAAACCCGCTCAGGCAACCCTGGTACCCGACCCCCCTGAAGCAATCACTTCCAACACGGGATGGGATACCTTAACTTTTCAAGGAATGCTAAAGGAAATCATTGCCGAATTGCATGAAATCGGCGTAAGGACATCCATTTTCATCAACCCAGACCCCAAATATTTCGAACCTGCCCATAATACAGGTACAGATAGGGTTGAATTATATACTGAGCCCTATGCCAGCCTCTACCCCAAAGACCCCAAAAACGCCATTGCCCCTTACCTGGAGGTAGCCCAATTGGCCAAAGAACTCGGGTTGGGAATAAATGCCGGTCATGACCTGGACCTGCACAACCTTAGGTATTTAAAGGAGAATATCCCATATTTGGATGAGGTCTCTATTGGTCATGCATTGGTTTGTGATGCACTTTATTATGGCTTGGAAAATACCATCCAAATGTACAGGAGACAACTCGACCTCTAAATATAAGGTGCTATTTTGTATTTTGATCAGATTATTTAATGCAACTAAACTTTAGAAAATCAGGTAAAGGACCAAACCTTATCATCTTACATGGCCTATTTGGCTCTGCTGACAATTGGATGAGTATCGCCAAAAATTTAGAAAACGACTTCACCCTCTTCCTCATCGACCAAAGAAACCACGGCGATTCCGGTCACTCCGATGATTGGGATTATAATGTGATGGTAGAAGACCTCAAGGAATGGATGGATGAACAAGGATTGGAAAAAGCCTATCTAATGGGGCACTCCATGGGTGGAAAAACCGCCATGAATTTTGCGCTCCGCTACCCTGAAAAGGTGGAAAGGCTGGTCATTGCAGACATGGCACCAAGGGAGTATCCTATTCACCACCAAACCATTTTGGAAGGGCTAAACGCAGTGAATCTTTCAAAAATCAGCTCCAGAAACGATGCTGAAGAGGCCATGAAACCCCATATACCTGAGCCGGGTATAAGGCAATTTCTATTAAAAAGCCTTACCCGGAAAAACGGGGAGTTTGTCTGGAAAATCAACCTGTCCGTCATCACAGAAAAAATTGAAAACGTGGGAGAGGGAATAGGGGGGGATAGCGTTTTCAATGGGCCTACCCTATTCATGGGAGGTGCCAATTCCAACTACATACAAGATAAGGACAAGAAAGATATAGACAAGTTTTTTCCAGAAAGCCACGTGATCCACATCAAAAACGCCGGGCATTGGCTACATGCCGAACAGCCACAAGCAGTGGTGGATACCCTAAAAGCCTTCTTAACACCAAATTAAAATCCGAATGAAAGAAAATACAATTAAGCGTTTCAACCCTAATAGCCCTTAGACAATTAAATCAAGTAAAATCAATAGAATCCCTTTTAATTTTAAAGAGTTTTTATCTACATTATCTCATAAAATAAGCTAGCTTACAACATGAATATTGGAGACAAGGTCCGGCTTTTACGGGGAACAGAGGAAGGTGTGATCACCAAGATTTCCTCCGGAGGCCAGGTGGAGATAGAAATTGAGGATGGATTTAGGATTCCCGCCTTAAAATCCGAAGTGGTCCTTATCCATCAGGCAGAAAAGGCCTATTTTGGCAAGGAGGAAAAAGAGGAAGTTTGGGAACCAAAATCTACCTCACACCAAAAAGACCAAGCCCAACAAGGTGTATTTTTGGCCTATGTGCCCTATAATGATCAACAGCATGGTATGTTATTAATCAATCATCAGGAAAAAGACCTGCTGTATTACGTGGGCGAATCCCATGGGTCAAACTCCAAGACCCTTGCGGCAGGAGTGATCAAAGCTAACACCCATCAAAAAATTGAGGAAAAATCCATCAAAGATTTTGAGGCCTGGCCCACACTGCATTTTCAATTCATCCCCTTAAACCGCAAGGCGGAAACCACGGTACCTCCCTTTGAAAAAAAGGTGAAATTCAAAGCGTCCTCATTTTTCAAAAGTAAAAAGAAAGCACCAATCTTGGAAAAAGATGCATACCTGTTTCAACTTAACGAAAACTCCAAGGCTTTGGACATTTCTGCATTGAACCAGAGCCTCAACGAGGAAATACCAGAATCCATGTCCTCAACTTCCTTTCAAAGACCACCTTCCGAAGTTGATTTACATATAGAGCAATTGGCCACGACTCCCGAAAAGATGAGCAATTCGGAGAAATTGAACATGCAACTTGAGGTTTTTGAAAGAACCCTGAACCAGGCAATCGCCTCAGGAATGGATGAAATCACCTTTATACATGGCATCGGAAATGGGGTCTTGAAAAAGGAAATCCATAAACATCTGAGCGGTATCAAGCATATTCAGTATTTTAAGGACACGCACAAAAGTAATTTTGGTTACGGTGCCACATTGGTGAAAATTCAATAATAATGGAAACTGAGCACAAGACTTTGCTCCACCACTTTGAATCACAATTGGATGAGGCCAAGTATCAATTCCATGGCTTGGCAAAAAAAATCAGGTCCAAAAAAATAATCCCTTTAGAGGGGCTGCTTTTTTCATGCAGGCTATTTCTTACACTGCTATCAAAAATCCATTTTCAGGAGAAAAGATTGGTTGCCAAACTATTTGACCCCTATGAAACCCTATTCAAACACCTAAGAAAGGCACACCATATAAAGATTATAGAGGAGGCTTTTGTTGCCTATGACAATGGCTTTAACGGCAAATTTCAGGACTACCGCCAATTCATTACCTCAGACAAGAAAAGAGAATATGCACTGCTTTTTGACCTGGTGGTGTCATGGCCCTTGAGTGTGTGGGAGGATCTTTACCTACAAGTTGCCAAAAGAGTCCAGTCCTTGTCCCCCCTGCAGGTAAATACCGCAAGCCATCAGATCATCACAGAGGAGTTGGAGGGGGTGGAACATGCTGCCGGACAGCATCTGGACGCAACACGGGTAAAAGAAATCTACGAAGGGCTGCTGGCAATTGTTGAGGTGGAGAAAATAAGGGTAAGTGTGGGGCTAAATACTGTTTTCACCCATTCCATTCATGCAGAGATAGACCAACTCACCCATCAGCTTTATCAATGGTACAAAAGCCAATTACTGCTCCAGCACCTCTCCCATTATCTTCATGAAAAGGAGCAAGTGACTGAACCTTATCAAAAGTTGCTGAAAGCCATTTCCAAAAACCAAAAGGCTTTTATACGCAAACTTGGCCTGGACTGGGAGGAATTGATTAATAGAATGAGCGGTTAACCCATTGGTGATGTAAAGCCTAATGGAAGTAAAGATTTAGGGGCTTCCGAGACCCTAGACGGAAATTATCATTGAAGTGCGTTCAATGCCTGAGCCATGTCATTTTTCAGGTCCTCAGCATCCTCAATACCCACGCTTAACCTGATGAGAGAATCGGTAAGCCCCACCTTTTCCCTTTCTTTTTTAGGTATACTGGCATGGGTCATAGTGGCCGGATGACCACAAAGCGATTCCACTCCACCCAAGGATTCCGCCAGGGAAAAAAGCTTTAAATGCTCCATTAGCTTTATGGCATCGGATAGTTGATCCCCTTTTAAAGAAAAGGAGATCATGCCTCCAAAATCCCGCATCTGTTTCAAAGCGATTTTGTGGTTGGGGTGGTCTTCGAAACCCGGCCAAAACACGTTTTCCACCTTGGGGTGGTTTTTCAAAAAGGCAGCAATGGTTTTCCCATTTTGGGAGTGCCTTTCCATTCTGAGGTGCAGGGTTTTGATCCCCCTTAGCACTAAAAAACAATCCTGAGGACCTGGGACACCTCCACAGGAATTTTGGAGGAAAGCAAGATCTTCCGCCAACTTCGCATCATTTACCACTATGGCCCCCATCACTACGTCAGAATGCCCAGCCAGGTATTTGGTCACGGAATGCATTACTATATCTGCCCCCAAATCCAGGGGGTTTTGTAAAAAGGGAGTGGCAAAGGTATTGTCCACACCAAGAAGCAGCCCCTTTTCCTTGGCCAGGTTGGCCACTTTCTCTATATCCACGATTTGCATCATGGGGTTGGTAGGGGTTTCTACCCAAATGAGCTTGGTGTTCTCATTCACTTTTTGGGCAATTTGGGCAGGATCGTCCATGGGGACAAAGTGAAATTTAATGCCAAACCGCTGAAACACCTTTGTGAATATCCTATAAGTACCCCCGTATAAATCACTGGTGCTGATGACCTCGTCACCAGGGTTCAAGAGTTTGATAATGGCATCTATTGCTGCCATACCCGAAGAAAAACAGAGTCCGTATTTGCCATTTTCAAGGGCTGCCAGGTTCTCCTGTAAGACATTCCTAGTGGGGTTCTGCGTTCTGGAATACTCAAATCCTTTATGGTCCCCCGGTGATTTTTGCACATAGGTGGAGGTCTGAAAAATGGGAGTCATAATGGCTCCCGTAGAAGGGTCAGGTTGTATGCCTGCATGTATCGCTTTAGTGCCAAACTTCATATAAGGGAAACGTATGGGTTGATTATTAATTCGCAATAAACGTTAAAATTTCGGGAAAATCACAGTTAAATTACCTCTTCTACCATGAGAATGTAAGCATTTCCCTCAGAAACTTTTTTAGCTTTGCCCAAATATGATCAAAATCCCAGCTATATTCAAGCAACTCCATTCTCTATTAAAGCAACATCCCGGAGTCTTTGGACCGGTGGCTTTTGCCCTGACCATGCCCGGCCTTGGTTCCCTGATTGCTTTAAACCTACTCTTCCAATCCTCAGCCACCACATGGGGGCATGTGGCCTCTGATGCTTTGACTCAACTTGTTTTTATCATTCTTGCAGCCATCGCCATGGGATTGGCTCTGCTGCCGACTACCTTTATCGCAGTTTTGACGGGTTTAATTTGGGGCTGGACTTTTTTTGTGCATCTTGTTACTGCCTATACCCTTGCTACGGCAATCGGCTATTTTCTGGGACGGGCTTTCACAGGTAATCAACTCCCCCTCTTACTTCAGCCCTTTCCCAAGGCTCAAGAAATGGTGACCCGTAACGCCAAACATCCCGCTAAGCTGATCTTTCTTATCAGGTTAAGCCCTGTGATTCCCTTCGCCCTGTCCAATATATTATTTTCCTTGATGAAGGTTCCTGTGACAAGGGTACTTTGGTGGGGACTGTGGGGCATGCTTCCCAGGACCTCCATAGCATTTTTTTCAGGTACCCTGGCGGCAAATCTCATTCAGGCATTCAGGGAGGGAAGAAATGACTGGGAATGGATCGCCGTACTATTCCTGTTCCTGATCAGCACTTACGGACTAATACGGATTTTTAAAAAATAGAACACCGCATTCGCTAAAACCACCTGAAAAGGAGAAAAGGGGTTGTACCTTTCCTCCTCAAAAAAACTAAACTTCAGGTACACCTGTATTCTTTACATCTTGGCGGAATAGTTAGGCGCTTCCCTGGTTATGCTGACATCATGGGGATGAGATTCCCTGACCCCTGCAGCAGTTATTTTCACAAATTTGCCATTGGCCTTTAGGTCGGAGATAGTTGCAGTGCCACAATAGCCCATTCCCGCTTGAAGTCCTCCTACCAACTGATAGAGCACCTCGGAGACAAGGCCCTTAAAAGCCACTCTACCTACGATTCCTTCAGGAACCAATTTTTTGATATTGTCTTCGGCATCCTGGAAATATCGGTCCTTAGAACCGGACTCCATGGCATCCAATGAACCCATTCCTCGATAGGATTTGAATTTTCGACCTTCGAAAATTATGATCTCCCCAGGGGCTTCCTCTGTGCCGGCCAGCAAGGAGCCTATCATCACAGAATCTGCGCCTGCAGCTAGTGCTTTCACCACGTCTCCAGAATACCGGATTCCTCCATCGGCAATCACGCAGACGTCCCTATCTTTAAGGGCTTGTGCGCATTCATACACAGCGGAGAGCTGGGGTACTCCCACGCCTGCGATCACCCGGGTGGTACAAATACTCCCGGGACCCACGCCTACCTTCACTGCATCCGCCCCTGCATCTGCCAATGCGATGGCGGCTTCCGGTGTGGCGATGTTTCCTACCACAATCGCCAAATCCGGAAAAGCATCTTTAATTTTTCGGCAACCTTCAATGACACCTCTGGAATGGCCATGTGCAGTATCAATCGATATTACATCTACACCTGCATTTTTTAAGGCCTCTACTCTTTCCACGATATCAGCAGTAACGCCAACTGCCGCACCTACCCGCAGTCTGCCATATTCATCTTTACAGGCATGCGGTTTATCTTTTCTCTTCAATATATCTTTATAGGTGATTAACCCGGTAAGCTTGTGGTTCTCATCCACTATGGGTAATTTCTCAATCTTGTACTCCTGCAATATCTCCTCAGCTTGCTCTAGGCTAATTCCTGCCTTTGCTGTAATAAGGTTATGGATGGTCATGATTTCCTTAACGGGTCGGTTAAGGTCCTTGATGAACCTCAGGTCCCTATTGGTGATGATCCCTTTCAGGTACCTGTCTTGATCTACTACCGGTATACCACCGATGTTGTACTCCTTCATAATTTCTTCCGCATCCCTCACCTTGGCCTCTATATCCAAGGTAATGGGGTCCAGGATCATTCCACTTTGAGATCGTTTCACCTTTCTCACCTGAGCGGCCTGCTTCTCTATGGGCATGTTTTTATGAATAAACCCCAGTCCCCCTTCCAGGGCAATGGCAATAGCCAGTTCTGCTTCCGTGACCGTGTCCATGGCAGCAGAAACCAGAGGAATATCCAGTTTGATTGATTTGGTAAGAAAAGAGGAGGTGTCGGTGTCTCTAGGCAATACTTCAGAATAACCCGGGACAAGAAGCACATCATCATAGGTGAGTGCCTCGTAAATGAACTTGTCAGCGTTTGGATTCATGGCAAATGGTTTAGTAACCGTATTTGCCCGTCAAAGATACGAAGTATTTTATATATGAATCAACATTTGGCCATAAGTGTAGTAAAATTTTCTTTTACCGCCCATAAAAGGGTAAAATTATATTTTGTGGCCTTATGGAGTTCAGAAAAGCCGTTTATCTATAGCGTAAAATCAATAGAACCTCCCGTTATTCCGCTTTTTGCAATTTGGCAATGTAAAAACCGTCAAATCCGCTTTCATGGGCGAGAACCCTTTCTTCTGCTTCCAAGGTGAACCCTTTTCCGGCCTCGGAAACCAGGAATTTTTCAATTTGGTCCTGATTTTCTATGGGCAAAATACTACATGTGGCATAGACCATTTTACCCCCCGGCTTTAGCATCTTGGTATAATTGGACAAAAGATCATCTTGTATCTTCACCACGTTTTCCAGATATTCGGGGCTCAACTTCCACTTGGTATCAGGATTCCTCCTCAACACCCCCAAACCGGAACATGGCGCATCAATAAGCAGGCGGTCAACACTTGCTTTTAACCTTTTGATAGTTTTACTGCCACTGATAGCCCTGGTCTCTATAATGGTCGCTCCTCCTCTTCTGGCCCTGAGTTTGGTGTTTTTGAGCTTCCAGTCTTCTATGTCCATGGCAAGAATTCGCCCTTTGTTCTGCATCAATGCGGCTAGATGGAGTGATTTTCCCCCGGCACCGGCACAGGCATCAATCACCCGCATCCCTGGTTCAGCTTCCAGGGCAGCGGCCACCTTCTGGGAGCTGGCATCCTGGACTTCAAAAAAACCCTTTTTGAAATAAGCCGACCTAAAAATATTTTTCCTTTCCCTGAGCACCAGTGCATCCGGGTAAGCTTTCAGCCCATAGGTATCCGTTCCCTCCTCCTCCAAGAGAGCCGCAAGCTCTTCTTTTGAAGTCTTCAACGTGTTTACCCTAAGCACTACCTCTGCCTGTTGGTTTTGGGCATGTAACTCCACTCCCCATCTTTCCCCCAATTGGTTGGACCCAAGTTCATCCAGCCAATCAGGTATGGATTCTAATATAGCACGCTCCCGTATTTTGGAGGCTTTCTCTAACACCAGGCCCCTATTTAAGCCCTTGAATTCACTCCAAGAAGGCAGTTCATTGCCCATCCAGGTCCAGTAAGCAGCAAATAGATGATAATAGTCCTGGCTGGGGCTGATTTCATTGACCATCCTCCACCATCTCACCATATCGTATACCGTTTCTGCCACAAAGCCCCTGTCCCTTGCGCCCCATTTTGGATGGGCTTTGAAAGTCCTCTCCAAGACCTTATCCGCATAATAGCCTTTTTCAAAAATTGCTTCCAGGGATTCAACTACCCCTTTGACTGTATTGGAATGAAGTCTTATGGTCATATGCTTATGGTGAGTTGGACACAAATATACTAAAATCAAGCAGACTCATGCCTCTGAGCACTCTGCATCGGGGAATTAGGAAGGTTGAGCAGGGGTTCTAAAGCTCCATTTTGGCAGGATTTTAGTTATATTGCAGGCTATGGGAGAAAAAAAATGTCCGCATTGCGGAGAGTGGTCAAGCTGGAACCAAAATTTGAACGACACCTGTGATCATTGTGGCCATACGCTGGGGGGAATCGACCTGGAATACCAAGAGAAACGGGAAGCCCAAAAACAGGCCAATAAAGAACAATGGATTTTTTACATCAGGGAAACTGACAGTGATTTCGTAAAGGGGCTCAAAAAAGTGGGTAACTTCTTCTACACCGTTTACATTTCAATCATAACTTTCATCGCCTGGTTAATTGCGGTCCTGCCCGGATAATGAGTGTAATAAAAAACCCATACTTCATTCTCCCTTGCCTTGTATTTTGGATCAACCAATACCTGGAAAGAATAGAAAAAATTTTCCTCCCCTACATTCACAGCTACCTGGACGATTTGTTGGCCATGCCGGTCATTCTAGGCATTACCCTACAAGTTTACCGGTGGATACACCCTTCAAGAAGTAATTTTGTCTTTACCAAAATACAGATAGTAGTGGCCGTGGTCTATATCAGTTTACTCTTTGAAGTACTACTACCCCTTTACTCCAGCACATACATCAGCGACTTCTTGGATGTGGTTTGCTATGTGATTGGAGCCGTATATTTTCATAAATTCATAAATGTTCCCCATGGAAGTCAGGCATCTCTTTGAGGCACAGGTAAAGCGATTAGTTGCTGAAAACTACACCAAAGATGAGGCGAATAGCTTGGTCTTTTGGCTGATGGAGCATTATTACCACTATAGCCGTACCGACCTGGCCCGGCAAAAAGCCCTTTTTGATGACCCTAGAACATTGGTTAATGCCGTAAATGAACTAGTAAAGGGTAAACCCATACAGTATGTCACCGGCAAGGCGCACTTTTATGGAAGGGATTTTATAGTGGATGGCAATGTGCTCATTCCAAGAAGGGAAACCGAGGAACTGGTATATTGGATTTTGTCTGATCATAAAGGAGTCCCTATCAAAGCCCTTGATATTGGCACAGGTTCTGGCTGTATTCCCATAACCCTAAAAGCTGAAAATCCAAAAGCAACGGTCTTTGGGACTGACGTTAGTATGGATGCTTTGCACATGGCAAAAATAAATGCTGATTCGCATAAAGTTGGCGTGACCTTTTTTCATGCAGATGTATTCAATTGGAACCAGAATTTACCCAAAGATTTCTCCGTTCTGGTCAGTAATCCCCCGTACGTATGTGAAAGCGAAAAGGCACAAATGAAAAATCATGTACTGGATCACGAACCAGCACTGGCACTGTTTGTAAAAGACAATGACCCATTGATTTTTTACAGGGCCATAGGGAAGCTTGGTATGGAATTGCTGCATAGCTCAGGGTTATTGTATGTTGAAATCAATGAACGCTTCGGCCAACAAACGCTAGAACTATTGGAAGAAATAGGCTATCAAGATGTTGTTTTGAAAAAAGACATGCAAGGGAAGGCAAGGATGATCCGGGCGCGAAAACCTTAACCTCGGGGATAGGGGACAAATTCCCCCACCCAGAAAGGGGTATTGGAAGTAAAAGTGGTAAACCCTTCCTCCAGCTCCACAAATGTAGCATATGTAATGGGAATAATATGAGCATCGTTGTTATGGGATTTTTCAATAAAACTACCTTCAGGAGCATGTAATTGAAGGTTACCACCGGGCCACCACTTTCTATAGTATCCAGATTTCACAAAGACATACCGCAGGGCTCCATCCCAGATCACGGGCTCCATACCTGAAAACGTTTCTTGCAAGCCTAGTAGATGTCGATGGGGTAAACCTATCACATTCACCCCCCTCTGTCCAGACTCTTTCAAATACCGTATAGCTTCACAAAGCTCTTTTTCCTTGTCTTCTTCCATCAAAAGTATTTGTAAAGGAGCATGCAATTCAACTTGTTCCCTATTGGCAAAATCCCGGGTGCACAGCAGGACATCCACCTTTACCCCCCAAGACAGCAGCTTTTCCCAGCTTGCTTCATTACATATAATAGTGGGTACCCACTCCAAAAGCTCTCCCAACGTGGCATAAGTGAATTCGTCCAGTGCCAAAATAAGAAGGGCGGGTTCCTGTTGTTCTCTTACGAAATGATGTGAAGACATGGTGCCATCTAAATTTGCCGCGATTTTTTATTTTTCTCTCCAAATCCTTTACTTAATTCAGGATTGCGAGACAAAAAAGTAAATTAATTTACAGCTTTTGAAAATAATATAAGTGCCTGATTTATAGAGTATTTTTTTAATGAGTAATTTTTTAACTCATGATAAATGTATTTTAAATACTCTTTTTTGTTTTTTGTTTAAACTTTTTCTATTACCTTAGCGTTGAAGATAGTAAGTTTTTCATTTTTATTCTTTAAAATTAAACAGCTAAAGCAATGTTAAAGTACACTTTCGAAACTAACGATCAGGAGTTGAAGACGTGGGTGGATCCTGAAACTGGTTCATTAAACGTACAGGTGGATGATGAGACAGTTAACATCCCCTATGAGATTGGTGCAGAAATGATTGCTGTCCTGAAGCACAAGCAGTCTATTTATGAAGAGTTGGCTAGGAAAAAAGAAAGTGCGTGGAAGAAATTCCTGGATTTATTTTCCAAAAGTGAGGGCAGTACATACACGGAACTCCCAGAGCGTAAATTTAAAGCTGCCTAAGAAGGGAGAACTTAAAATAAGAATAGAGCAATAAAACCAGGTGAAATACCTGGTTTTTTTTTGTTGATGTTACAAAATAATTTGACCTTAACTCTTTTTCAAAGCTGACCTCTGCCACAGCCCCTATGGCATATGTAAAGTTATAACGCGATTGTATTTCCGGCTTCCAAAACCTCCATTGTTTTCAGTCCTTGGAGCTGTTACAGGTACTTCATTGAGGGTGCCTCCAGCTCCCGTCCCTTCATCATTGGTAAAAATAAGGTCCATGCCTCCGTTCGGTTTCACTACATCACCCTTTTTGGCAATGAAGGATCAGAGCAACCAGGACATCTTCCATCGTGGACTGCCCATACAATCGGATAAAACCAAGACAAAATGCTGAACGCCAAGCTCCCAACATTCGTAATTGACCGGCTATTAGCAGACAAGCGCTATGGCAACTGTGAAAGCCCGAAAAAAAGTAACCTGATCCCAAAAATCAACAAAATCAAGGCCACAAAGCTGTTCATTTTTTTCATTAGGGATGGGGTGACATATTTACTCAGCGCCTGCGCCACATAGGCCTTGATCAAGTCAATCAAAAACACCGTTAATAACAAAGCAACATAATAGGTCGCCTTATCCCAAGCATTGTAGCTTTCTTTAAGGTTTACAATCCCAGCCACCGACACCCAAAACAACAACACAAAAGGATTGATGCCATTCAGCCCCAAGCCCTTGAAAAACCCCTTTCTCCGTTTTGCCCTTTTAATGACCATACCACCAGTATTGGGTCTCACCACGTTCTTGCCCAAGAAAGATGCCGCCGCAAAGCCAATTAAAACGATTCCTCCAACGATTCCCAAAATGGATTCAAAATACAAACTTGTCGATAGCCAGTTTACACCGAAATGGGTAATCACCACATAAAGTGCATCACTCAACAGAATTCCCAAAGCCATAAATACCGAATGACGGAATCCATGCTCCAGGCTATTTTGCACCAGGGCAAAGAAAACTGGGCCTATAATCAGAGACAATAGCAAACCCATGGCCATACCTTCGAGCAGTGGCCAAATCATTCCAGTAGTTTCTTTTCTCTTAAAAATTTCACCCAGGAGGTGGCCTTCCCACCCTTCAGGACCCTTGGGAATTTATTTTGCCCTCCTTCTTTTCCTTCTTCACGCATCCATTCATAAAATGTATGCACAGGCAGGGTTACAAGTACCATCTCCTTAAGTGCATGTTTTCTTTCCACGGCGTAATCGTCGTTTAATGATTTGAGGTATTCATCCAAATCCTGCTGAAGGCTTTGCCGGTCAACATCCTCTTCTACCCCCACAAACCAATGGTGACCAAATAGGGAACCGTGCGGTACACCCATCACCGTGAATTCGCGAATACTCACATTATGGTTTTCTTCCAGCATTTGTATGGCCTTGTTCATATTGTCCACCGAAAGATGTTCCCCACAGAGGCTCAAAAAATGCTTTGTTCTACCGGAAATGACAATTTCACTTTCATCTTTGGACACAAAACGGATGGTGTCCCCGATCATGTATCTCCATGCGCCCGCACAGGTGGTGATGAGCAACGCATAATCCACATTTTCTTCTACTTTTTCGATAGGCAATACCTGACTTCCCGGCCTGATCTCCCCGTTTTCATCAAAATTCGCACCATTGAAAGGGACAAATTCATAGAAAATACCGTTGTTTAGCACCAAGCGCATGGATTTCCGGTTGGGGTACGCCTGAAAAGCCAAGAATCCCTCACTAGCCAAATACGTTTCAATATACGTTAAGGGTCTTTCCAGCAGCTTTTCAAAGCCCTTTTTGTAAGGTTCGAAATACACACCGCCGTGCACAAAAATGCTAAGGTTTGGCCAAATTTCATGGATGTTTTCGAGACCGTACCTGTTTATGATTTTTTCCATAAGGATTTGTAGCCAGGCGGGCACCCCAACTATGATTCCTATATCCCAATTAGGGGCATTGTCCACGATTTGCTCCAACTTTTCTCCCCAATTCTTATTTTTGGATATTACTTTGCCGGGTTTATAAAATCGCTGAAACCAAACTGGAAGCCGGCCTGCGGTGATCCCACTCAAGTCCCCTGAGAAGTAAGTTCCGTTGAAATCCAGATCCGTACTGCCCCCAAGCATTAAAATCCCTGTATTAAAAAGTTTTGCCGGGAGATCATATTTCGATAAACTGAGCATTTGCCTTACACCCGTTTTCCTTATGGCCTTTACCATCTCATTGGTGATGGGGATATATTTGGACGGGCCACCGGAGGTGCCGGAGGTCAACGCAAAATAACGGATGTTTCCCGGCCAGGTAATGTTCTTTTCTCCGGCTTTTAGACGATACCACCACTCATTATAAATCTTCTCGTAATCATAAATCGGCACCTTTTCTGAAAAGGCTTCATAATAGACCAAACCATCTTCTTTAAAGGCCTCCAAAATTTTCTTGAATTCATATCTCTTGCCCATTTCCGTCTTGGCGGCAGCAATCAATAATTTTTTCAGCAAGGTTTTTTGAAGCTCCTCAGGAGCACTGTATTCTTGTTCCAAAGACTCCCTTAATCGGATGCCTTTTTTTAGCAATGTACCTATTATAGCCATATATTTGTCTAATAAGAAAAAAACAAAACCGGGTTTAATCCGCTTCCATTAGGTAAAATTAAAAGAATGGATATTAAAGCAAACCTTAACAGGATAAAATCTTCACTTGCCAACCCCAATTGCCAGCTCATTGCGGTGAGCAAAACCAAACCACTCTCAGACATACAAGCAGCTTATGAGGCTGGAATTAGGGATTTCGGTGAAAATAAAGTGCAGGAGCTTACCGACAAAGCCCCAAATCTCCCTAAAGACATTCGATGGCACATGATCGGCCACTTGCAAAGAAATAAGGTGAAATATATTGCACCCTTTGTGCACCTCATTCACGGGGTAGATTCGTTAAGGTTATTGAAGCAAATCAATAAGGAGGGAAAAAAAATAGATAGGAAAGTCCCATGCCTCTTGCAGATACACATCGCTGAGGAGGAAAGCAAATTTGGCTTAGACGGTGAGGAACTGAAAGCCCTCCTTCTGGGAGAGGAAATTCGGTCAATGTCCCACGTGGAAATAAAAGGGTTAATGGGCATGGCCACCTTTACGGACGAAAAGGAGCAAATCAGAAAGGAATTTGCCCAATTGCGGAAGTTGAGGGATTCATTTGATCCGGATTCTCTACCACCAAACGTAAACTTAGCGGAATTGAGCATGGGCATGAGTGGAGATTATGAAATAGCCATAGAAGAAGGCAGCAGCATGGTTCGTATCGGGAGCGCAATTTTTGGAGAAAGAAATTATGAATAAGTACTATCACTCAGCCACCATACTTCAATGGGCCGCTGTCTTTGGGGCGTTAGCTGTGGGATTAGGCGCATTCGGCGCTCATGGGCTTGCAGAGCGGCTAAATGAAATGGGAAGAACAGAAACCTTTGAGACAGCGGTAAGTTACCACTTCTACCACAGCCTGGCCCTACTCCTTTTGGGCGGGATAATGTCCATTTATACGAGTGTAAAAGCTTTCAGCATAAGTGCCTTGCTTTTTGTAATCGGAATAGTAATCTTTTCGGGTTCCCTTTACGTTTTATCCCTGACGGGCATCACCTGGCTAGGAGCCATCACACCATTTGGTGGGGTAGCTTTTATTTTAGGCTGGGTGGGGCTTTTTGTAGGGGCTCAACAAATTAAAAAGGGGAACACTACGGTTTAAGGTCATACGCTATGAAAATAAAATTCGCTTGCTTTTTGAGCAGCCTATTGGTGTTATTTTTGGTCGAAATCAAGGCTCAAGATGCCAGAAGGCTGTATGTGGGGCTGGATGAACTCCTGGGAGAAGGTTCATTTTTCGATAATCATCAGACCGGTTTTATGCTCTACGATTTAGACAGCCAGCGTGTACAATATGACAAGAATAGCCATATTTATTTTATACCTGCCTCTACCACCAAACTCTTTACATTTTTCTCTTCCCTGTTGGTTTTAGGTGATAGCACCAACCTATTACGATTTGTCAACAAAGGTGATGAAGTTACCATCTGGGGAACTGGGGACCCCTCATGGAGGTACCCGGGACTGCCCCAACCCAAGTTAAAGGAATTTTTAAAACCTTACGCTACCATTTACTTTTCTGACAGCAACTGGAAGGACGAGGGATTCGGATTTGGATGGCAGTGGGATGACTATAATAATTATTATTCAGCAGAAAAATCACCCTTCCCCATCCATGGCAATTTAGTCACGGCAATTAATATCAACAATAAGCCCCACCTAAGCCCAAGTGTTTTTTCTGTCTATCAGGAGGACAAAAACGTTAGAAACGTAACCCGGGAGTGGCATTCCAATGATTTCTTCTATAACCCTAGAACGTATAATGGAATGAGGGCAAGAATTCCCTTTATCACCTCCCAAAAGACCTTTGTCACGCTTGCCGCCATGGACTGGGAAAAAGAGGTATTTGCGTCTAAGAAACCCTTGCCTGCCGATCATATGGTGCTTAAAGGCATCCCCACAAAATCCCTATATAAAGAACTTCTACTGGAGAGTGACAATTTCATCGCAGAACAGCTTTTATTGATGATTTCTGATGAGGTCTTCAAAGAGCTTAATACAGAAAAAACCATTTCCTACATCAAAAAAACATACCTTTTTGACCTTCCCGACGAGCCTTTGTGGGTGGATGGCTCAGGTCTTTCCCGCCATAATTTGTTCACGCCCAGGTCATTTATCGCCCTTTTGGAAAAAATATACAGGATACTGCCAGATGAGGAACTGTTTCAGGTTCTTCCCACAGGTGGTAGGACAGGAACCCTTAAAAACAATTATTATGCACCTACTCCCTATATCTTTGCCAAAACAGGCACCATTAGCAATAACCATTGTTTGGTTGGTTTTATCCGCACCAATAAGAAAAAAATATATGCTTTTGCCTTTATGAATAACAACTATCCGTACCGTGCCTCTGCGGTGAGAAGGGAAATGGAAAAGGTTCTCCTTTATGTAAGGGATAATTTTTAATTTGGGTTTCATTTTATAACCACCTACATGAATAAGAGAAATTTTATTAAGCAACTGGGGATGGGATTGGCCATGGTACCTACCATTGGTTTAGCCAAATCTATTCTGCCAGTGACCAAGGAAAGCCTATTCCCAAAACCCCTGAAAAAAGGGGATTGGGTAGGCTTAGTGAGCCCCTCAGCAGCCACAAGCGAAAAAATTCAAATCACCTTTGCAGTGGAGGCTCTGGAAGCCCTAGGATTTAAGGTGTTGCAGGGTAAAAACCTCTTTAATAGAAGGGGGCACTTGGCAGGTAGCGACCAGGAAAGGGCCTCAGATGTTAACGAGATGTTCAGCAACCCGGACATCAAAGCGGTAATATGTATCAGAGGAGGTAGTGGAGCTGCTAGGATACTCCCCATGCTGGACTACGAGGCCATCCGAAATAATCCCAAACCCTTATTGGGATATAGTGATATCACAGCCTTGCACATGGCCATTTATGCCCAAACCGGTTTGATTACCTTTCATGGCCCTAATGGGACAGGATCATGGAACAAATTTAATGTAACCCAATTCGAACAGGTATTCTTAGAACAGAACTTAGTGGTTTTTGAAAATGAATTGGAAGTGTCCGATGATCTGGTCATCAAGAAACATAGAACCCAGACTATCTATCCCGGTAAAGCTGAGGGTACGCTAATTGGGGGAAACCTCACCGTACTGAGTGCTTTGGCGGGCTCCCCCTATCTGCCTGATTTTGAAAATAAAATTTTATTTTTAGAGGATATCGGAGAAGAGCCCTATCGCATAGACCGCATGATGAGCACATTGCAATTAATGGGGGCGCTGGATAAAATCAAAGGGTTTATTTTTGGCTACTGTACGGATTGTAGCCCTTCATCGGGCTATGGTAACCTGAATTTGGATCAGATATTCGAAGATTTCATCCTCCCTCTAAAAATCCCAGCTTACCGTGGGGCAATGATTGGCCATGAGCCAAAACAGTTTGTCCTTCCTGTGGGTGGAAAAGTGGCCATGGATGCGGAAAACGGGAAGTTTTGGATGACTTCAAAGGTGTTTTAAAAATTAGCCCGGTAGCGTTCAACGCTACCGGGCTTTCAGTTTTATGGTATAAGCTAGCCAGCCATCAATTCCCCTCAAGGGCATTGGCTCCGGCCACTATCTCGAGGATTTCATTGGTAATAGCTGCCTGTCTGGTCCTGTTATACACCAATTTTAGCTCTTTCAGTAAATCATTGGCATTCTCAGTTGCCTTGTCCATGGCTGTCATTCTGGCTCCATGTTCTGATGCATTACTGTCCAAGATTGCCTTGAAGAACTGGATCTTCAAAGAATTGGGAACAAGTTCCTCTATCAGGTATTCCCGTGAGGGTTCTACGATATAATCCGTTTGTGCCTGACTTTGCTGACCATCATCCTGCAATTTTTCTATCGGAAGAAATTGCTCCGTTTTCACAACCTGAGTAGCCACATTCTTAAACTCATTATACACAATGATGACTTTATCAAATTGTTTATTTTCATAGGCATCCATCACATATTCTGCAGCTTTCCTTACATTTTCGAAAGAAACGTCGGAAAATAACTGAGAAAAATCCGAGATAACAGGATGCTCTTTTTTCTTAAAGAAATCAGCGGCTTTTTTGCCTATGGGCATTACAGTGATCAATTTATCCTGGTACCGGTTTTCAATCAGGTAATTAGTCCCCTTAAGAATATTGGAGTTAAAAGCACCACACAAACCCTTGTCGGAGGTTACAGGAATAAACAGGACATTTTCTACTACACGTTCTTGTGCGTACACGATGTCGGTGGCTCCCTCGGAACCCGAAGAGATGTTATTGAGAATTGAAGAAAGTTTTTGGGAATAGGGACGCATTTGAATGATTTTGTCCTGTGCCCTTCGCAGTTTTGCAGCAGCTACCATCTTCATGGCTTTGGTGATCTGCTGCGTGGAACTGACCGAATTGATTCTTTCTTTTACTTCCTTAAGGTTAGCCATAATTTATGTGTTTGCCTCCTATGGACGTTTTGATTCTAATTAGGATACCTTACTGTACTTAGGGCTAAGTTCTGCTACCGCCTTTTTAAGCAATTCCCCGGTTTTTTCAAGGTCACCTTTTCTAATGGCCTCAAGTGCTTCAGGATAATTAGCCTTGATCAAATTATAGAAGTCCGCCTCAAAAGCCTTCACATTCTCTACAGGAATAGCGTCCAGCATACCCTTGGTCGAGACAAAGATAATGGCCACCTGAAGTTCAACAGGCACTGGTGAATACTGCTTTTGTTTAAGGATTTCCTGATTTCTTCTCCCTCTTTCAATGGTTCTTTTGGTAGTGGGATCCAGATCGGAACCAAACTTGGAGAAAGCCTCCAATTCCCGGAATTGGGCCTGATCAAGCTTCAGGGTACCGGCCACTTTTTTCATGGATTTAATCTGAGCGTTACCACCCACCCTAGATACGGAAATACCCACGTTGATGGCAGGACGGATACCAGAGTTAAAAAGGTTAGTTTCCAAGAATATCTGACCGTCAGTAATGGAGATCACATTCGTGGGAATATAGGCAGATACGTCACCCGCTTGTGTTTCAATGATGGGAAGTGCTGTCAATGACCCCCCACCTTTTACCAGTGGCTTAATGGATTCAGGAAGGTCGTTCATCTGCTGGGCAATCTTATCCGAAGCGTTGATTTTAGCCGCCCTCTCCAATAATCTGGAGTGAAGATAAAATACATCACCTGGATATGCCTCTCTTCCCGGAGGTCTTCTCAACAATAAGGAAACCTCTCGGTAAGCCACGGCTTGTTTAGAAAGGTCATCATAAACTACCAGGGCAGGTCTTCCGGTGTCTCGGAAAAACTCACCGATGGCAGCCCCAGTAAAGGGCGCAAAGAATTGCATAGGAGCCGGATCAGAGGCAGCAGCAGATACCACTACGGTATAGGGCAAAGCTCCACCCTTTTCCAAGGCAGCCACTACGTTAGCCACAGTGGAAGCTTTTTGACCTACTGCCACATATATACAAAAGACGGGCTCACCCTTATCATAAAATTCCTTTTGATTCAAAATGGTATCTATGGCCACAGCTGTCTTACCTGTCTGCCTATCCCCAATGATCAATTCACGTTGCCCTCTCCCGATAGGAATCATGGCATCTATGGATTTGATCCCTGTTTGTAAGGGTTCGTTTACCGGCTGTCGGTAGATCACCCCAGGGGCTTTTCTCTCCAATGGCATTTCATAAAGTTCACCACCCAAGGGGCCTTTTCCATCGATAGGGTTACCTAGGGTATCCACTACCCTGCCCAGCATACCTTCACCCACTTTCAGGGACGCGATGCGCTTGGTTCTTTTTACGGTATCCCCTTCTTTGACGGTCTTAGAATCGCCAAAAAGCACCGCCCCAACGTTATCTTCTTCTAGGTTAAGCACCATGGCCTTCAGACCGTTTTCAAAGGCAAGCAATTCACCTGCCTGTGCTTTTGAAAGTCCATAGATACGGGCAACACCGTCCCCCACTTGGAGTACCGTGCCCACTTCTTCCAGTTCAGCTTCTGTCCTGGCACCGGAAAGTTGTTCTCTCAGGATGGCCGAAACTTCATCAGGTCTTACTTCTGCCATTGTATATTGTATTATGTATGATTACTGCTTTGATTAAAATTTCTTCTCGTATAAATTCTCTGTAAACTCCAAGCGGAGTTTTCTCAGTTTGCTACTGAGTGACTCATCTAGTTGTCTGTCATCTATTTTAAGTAAAAACCCTCCGATTAAGTTTTCGTTGATTTTTTCAGTCAAATCTACTTTTTCCTTGCCTGAAATTTCGGTAACGATTTCCTTAAACCTCATTCTCAACGGGTCGTCAATGGGGAAGGTAGTGACAAGTTCAGCTACTTGTATGCCAAGGTAAAGATTATATTGGGATAAAAACTCTTTGGCAATGGTTGGAAACACGCTCTCTCTCCCTTTCTTTGAAAGCAATTGGATAAAGGTCTGGGTAACTTCTGAGGCGCTAGAACCCAATACGCCTTTCAGGATATTTAGTTTCTTGTCTGAGGAAACCACCGGGCTTTTCAGAACCGCAGAAAACTCAGTACTTACCCTACAGACCTCCAATAGCCGTTCCATATCTGAATGCACCCTTTCAAGCACTCCTTTTTCTATCGAGAGTTCAAGGAGTGATTTGGCATACCTTGTGGCTACTTTATAATCGGACATGCATTAGTTAAGTTTAATTTCTTCCACGAACTTTTCCACCAGTGCTTTTTGAGCCGTATCCTCGCTAAGTTGAGTCCTCAGTAATTTCTCTGCAATGAGTAAGGAAAGTTCTGCAACTTGAATTTTCACATCTGTGAGTGCTGCCTCTTTTTCTGTCTGAATAACGGTTTTTGCCTCTTCTATCAGTCTAGTAGCCTCCTTAGAAGCCTCTCCTTTGGCCTGCTCAATTATTTTTGCGGCGTTTTCATTGGCCGTTCTTAAGATTTCATCCCGCTCCACCCTTGCCTCCTGCAACAGTTTCTCATTTTCGGCCACCAGGTTCTCCATTTCAGCTCTGGCTTTCTCGGCGGTGGATAAGGCCTCTTCTATAGTTCCTTCTCTTTCTTCAAGGGCGGCCAGGATAGGTTTCCAGGCATATTTTGCAAGCACCAAAAACAAGATGCCAAACCCAATTGTCTGCCAAATGATTAAGCCTAAGTCCGGACTAATTAAATCCATAGTATCTTATAATTTCGTTGTTGTCCAATTGATGAAAAGATGGGCTGACCTAATGTCAGCCCATTGCTTTCTTAAAATGTAATGTTGCCGTTGAGTGCGATCAGCAAACACACCACCACTGCAAATAGGGATACCACCTCGATAAGAGCTGCAATAATCAACATGGCTGTCTGGATTTTTCCAGCAGCTTCAGGTTGACGAGCAATTCCCTCCATGGCTTGTCCACCGATACGACCAATACCCAGACCTGCGCCTATCGCAACAATTCCGGCACCGATACCCGCACCCATAAGTGCAAAACCGGCGGTCAATAATAGAGAAGTTAACATACGTGTGATTTGTTTTTATAAATTGAACAAAGAAATTTCATTAATGATCATGCCCATGGTCCGCCACGGCAGCACCAATATACATGGCAGAAAACAGGGTGAAAACATAGGCTTGAATAGTCGCCACTAGCAATTCTATTAAATTTATGAACACTACCATCAAGGTACTAGCCAGCCCGACGGCATAAGATTCAAAGACAAATATCAATCCTATAAAGCTGAGAATAACAATGTGCCCTGCCGTAATGGCCACGAATAAACGGACGGTAAGAGCAAAAGGCTTGGTAAAAAGCCCAATGATTTCTACAGGAACTATAATGAACAACAAAGGCAGCGGCACTCCAGGTGTAGCAACCACGTGCTTCCAATAAGCTTTATTTCCGTTGAAATTGGTGACGAAAAAGGTGATCATCGCCAAGGTCACCGTTACTGCAATATTTCCCGTCAAGTTTGCCGCACCCGGCAAAAGGCCCAGGAGGTTGCCAAACCAGATGAAGAAAAATAGGGTCAACAAATACGGAGTGAATTTCTTATATTTGGGACCGATGTTTGGTAAGGCAATTTCGTCTCTTACAAAAACAATCACTGGCTCTAAAAAAGAAGCTATTCCTTTAGGAGCTTTGTTGGGGTTGCGTTTATACTGCGTACTTGCCTTAAGTATGAGGTACAATGAAACTCCCAAAACCAAAAACATCATGGCCACGTTTTTGGTAATGGACAGGTCAATGAAGAACCTATTCTCATCTACGGCCCTTAATTTATCATGGTCATCGATGTAATACCCATTATGTTCTTTGCCGAAAGTATGGGTTTTGGGATCTACGAAATTAGAAGAAGAATATACTTCAAAACCCCTGTCAGACGAATAAATAATCACTGGTAAAGGGAGTGAAATATGAGTGTCTCCGAGGGTGGCGAAATGCCATTCGTGAGAATCCTTGATGTGGTGCATGATGAAACCTGTCTTGTCTTCATCGTCCCCGGAAGCAGCTTGGGCAGTTGGTGAAAATACCATCAAAAAAGCTGAAAACAAGACACTTATGCAGATAAATTTGCGAGCCATCAAAGTATTTTTTTATACCTATTTCAAATGAAGGCGCAAGTTAGTTATAAGGCCGTATATATCAAACAATAAGTATAACAAATAAACCGCAAAGAAATTAACCACAAACCAAAGGATATTTTCATCACCCAGGTACAGCATCACAAATACAAAGGACAAACTTGCCAAAAGTCTGAAAACCACTCCCCCAATAAGCACTGATACAGAATTATATTTCTTTTTCCTTAATAATTTTTCTGAAATAGTGCCAGTACCTAGGCTTAATAAGGTATAAAACAAAATTATCAGCCAAATATTATTGTGAATAAACTTAGGGCTTAGGAAATATTGCAGAAGTGCCACCAAGATAGAAAGAAGTACAGTCAAAAGCATGATTTTAGCCATGGTGGATCCAAAAAAATGACTGGGTTTGCGGTATACAGTATCCTTTTCCATGTTGGTGATAAAGAATTAGACCAATTTCAATCCTTCGGTAAGGATTTATAGAGTTGATAGAATGCCACTATGGTAAAAAGGAAACATCCACTTAGCAGGCCAACAGGAAAGGTAAACCCTGCCTTTTGGTCGATGAGGTATCCTAACCATGTCCCCAAACCTATAATGGCCATCATTTGTATGGCCAATCCTGTATATTTGATAAAGGATGGGGTTTTATCAGGAGGAGATTTTTTTCTTTCCATGCGCTGTTTTTCCAGGCTCTTCGGCAAGCTGTTGCCCCATATGGCATTTACCATTGAACTCTGCACCATTCTCAATGATCAGCTTTTTGGTAAAAATATCCCCAATAATAAGGGCCGTCTTTTTTAGGAATAGGGTGTCCTTGCAACGAATCTCCCCATTTACATTACCAGCAACTTCCACTTCACTTGCGGTCACGTCCCCGTTCACTTTGGCAGATTCTCCTATGATGATTTTTTTTTGGGATTCCAGGGACCCCTCTACCGTCCCCTCCACGCGAATATTGCCCGGAGTGCCAATGTTTCCCACGATTACTGTGCCTGCGGCGACCAGATTATTGGAGTTCACCATATCTGTGGTGTTTTTCTTTTCTTCATTATTACTAGCCATGATCAGTCAAATGTGATAAATTCCTGAGGGTTCAGGGGAGTACCTTTATACCAAAGCTCCAAATGCAGATGCTGTCCCGTGGTTTGCTCTCCCGTATTACCGATGATGGAGATAATCTCCCCGCCCCTCACTGCGTCGCCAACGGATTTCAATATTACAGAATTATGTTTGTAAATTGAAATCAATTCATTGGAATGCTGAATGGCGACCACATAGCCAGTCTCCAAGGTCCAGGAAGAAAATATTACCGTACCCTCAGCAATGGCCTTCACGGGTTCGTTTTCGGCAGCCACCACGTCCACCCCGAAATGATCATTAGATGGAGTATAGCCACTGACCACGACTCCTTGAATAGGAGGGAAAAAGTACGTGTCTGTGAAAGAAGAACTACTGAAGGTACTAAAATTGCTTTCTTCAAGCGGCATGGATTCAAATTCGCTGATAATGCTTCTCGTAGCTTCACTGGACTTATAAAGGTCTATTTCACTTCTATTTACTTCCAGGCTGCCATCTGATGCTTGTCCGTCCTCAATTTCGTAATCCTCTTCCTCTCCTGAAATTATCTGCTTCAAATTTTTCACGTACCGATCCTTAGCATTTACCTCCAAGATCAATGAATCCACAGTCTCGGAAAGTGTATAAATCCTGGCAGTGTTTTCAGATTCAATGTAGGCTGGGTCAAACCACCGGGCCAATAAGGTTTTGGATAAAAATAAAGATGCTGCAAATGAGGTCATCAACACCAACATTAACAATAAACCTATCTTAATTTTCGTAATAGTAAAAGATGTGATGACCGAAAAGTCCTCCTCTCTCCGGATAACGAAAAGAAACTTGGTTTCTATCCAGTCATTCAATTTTTGTTTGACACTCAAAACGTCTGCATTTATTGATTCGCTACCACAAAAATAGGATAATCATGGCAGCATTTAAATATTTATTTTAAAAGAGGTAATTTGGAGCTCTTTAATTATGCGTGTATTAGAAAATAGCAAGCCTTTAGTGCTCGTCCTGCTAATGGCAGCCTGGGTAGCAGCTGCCTGTAGCTCCCAGAAAAACACTTTTGTCAACCGCCTTTACCATAACACAACGGCTAGATACAATGCCTATTATCTGGCCAAGGAGAAGATCCAAGAGCTGGAACTGAAAATAGAGGAGGAACATGAGGAAGATTACTCCACCATTCTTCCTGTGTTTTACCCCATAGATAGCGCCGTTATAGAAGCAAATGCTGAAATCCTAGATGACGCCAGAAGCTTGGCCTCCAAGGCCATCGATTGGCACAAAATCAGTAATTGGGTGGATCCCTCTTACCTGCTTATCGGGAAAATAGATTACTATCAGGCCAATTTTGATGATGCACAGAACACTTTTAAATACCTAAATGTAAACAGCAAAGACAAGGTCGTAAGGCATGGAGCCTTGATACAACTGCTGAGATCCTTTATAGACCTGCGACAATTTGATGATGCCGCATATGTAATCGATTATCTATCCAAGGAGTCCGGTATAAGTGACAGCAACAAAGCAAATCTCTATAAGACACTTGCTTATTACTATGAAAGCAGGGGAGAGCAGGATATGATTGCACCTGCCTTATTTAAAACTCTGGAATTTACAGACCAAAAAAGTGAAGCTTCCAGAATCAATTTTATCTTGGGACAACTTTACCAGAAATCGGGCTTGGATGCCTTTGCTTATGAGTACTACCAAAAAGCTGTGGCAGGGTCTCCGACCTATGAACGCACCTTTTTCGCCCAATTATTTTCACAGCAAGTGGCTGAACTTGAAAAAAGTAAGGATCTGAAAAGGGTGAGAAATTATTACGATGATCTCTACAAGGACAGAAAAAACCTAGAGTTTAGAGACGTGATACTATATGAAAAGGCGCTCTTTGAGTATAAGCAAGGTGAGATAGAGGAAAGCATAAGCCTGCTTACGCTTGCCGCCAAGGAACCTTCCGAAAACCGAAGACAAAAAGGTTATATCTACGAAAAATTAGCGGACATCCATCTCAACGAACAGGGTGATTTCCTAAGCACCAAATATTACCTGGACAGCGCCTTTCAACAATTTAAGGAGACTGATAAAAATTATGCGGAATTGGCATTGAAAAAAGATATTTTTGACCGGTATGCAAACAATTATGAGTTGATCACCAAAAATGACAGCCTTATCGCCTTAAGCAAACTTTCCGAAGAAGAACAGGAGGCCTATGTGGACGAATTTATCGCCATGGAGGAAGAAAGGCTGATAAGGGAAGCTGAATTGGCCAACACCAAAAAATCAACCGGGATTTTTGACAATCTTCTTGCCTTCGGGGGAAAAGGCACAGGTTCGTCTTTCTATTGGGAGAACCCCACGGCCATGCAAAGAGGTGCCATAGAGTTTGTACGGGTATGGGGTAATCGGCCATTGACCGATAATTGGAGACGAAGCAACCGGAGTTTTCAAGAGAGAGGTGATGAATATGGGGATGAAGGAGGTGTAGCAGAAGAAGATATGGACATGAATTTGCCCTCAGAAGAAGATGGTGAAACCCCATCCCTAAACCTACCTGACAAAGCTTCGCTTCTCAACAATATTCCAAAGGATCAGGCCACTTTAGATAAAATGGCGGAGGAAATGGAGGAAGCTTATTTCAATTTGGGTAAAATTCTCTTCTTTGAACTAAAAGAACCTAGGCTTTCACTTAATAACCTGGAAAAATTGGTGGAGATTTACCCTAATACGTTAAAGAAGCCCGAGGCTTATTACACCATGTATTTAGCAGCCAAGGAACTGAACAAAAATGCAGAATATTACGCCCAATTACTAAATACAGAGTTCCCCGAATCCCAATACACAAAATCCATAAACAATCCCGATAAGGTGTCCGGAACGCAGGCAAATTTTGAGTCTGCTGAAAACTATAAAAAGGCCTACGCACATTACAAAAATGGTGATTACGAGACAGCGAGAGCCATTATCCGTTCCACTCTTCAGAAATATGCCCTTTCAAAAAACACCGAAAAGCTATTGCTGCTTGAGATCATGATTATCGGCAAGAGTGGTGATCTCGAAGAATTTGAGAGCCGGCTGGAAGGGTTCATCGCTAATGCGGAGGATACCGAACTTGAAAAATTGGCTCAAAAAATGCTGAGAAACTACCGCGGGGATAATGAAGCTGGTGAAAATGGCGGTGAATTGGGTGCCCCGGTGGAGGAAGAAGAAGTAGGTAGAGAACATAGGATGGAGGAAGAAAACTTTGGAGAAGAAGAGGAGTCTCCCTACAAAACCAATCCTACCCAAACCCATATTTTCATCCTGGGAATGGAACCTAAGCAAGCACAAGAATCCAAAGATCTTACCGCTGAAATAGAAGGATTTCATTCCAAAAACTACCCAAATGACAGGTTGAGAACTGGCACAATCTCCCTGAACCGGGAAACCACCATTATTATCATAAGTCCATTTAGCAATGCTGAAAAAGCCATGAAATACAGGGATGAGTTTTTAAATAGTTTTAACACGGAAAATTTACCCGAGGAGATAAAAAATGGTAGTTTTGTGATTTCTATTGAAAACTTCCAACAGTTAAATAAACGAAAAGACATAGTGGAATATAAGTCTTTTTTCAAGAAAGCTTATTGAATTATAGCGCATGGGAAAGCAGATAAATAAAGAAAAATACCCTTGGGTAGGTAAAAGCATTAAGTACCTATGGATGGCTTTCATCATTGGCATGTTATCGTTTGTGCTTTTCGTACTTGCGGTCAGTGCCAATTTTTTGGGGCTTTTCGGAGAGATGCCCGAGTTCAAATCCCTGGAAAACCCGGAAAGTGAGGTGGCCTCAGAATTATTTTCCGCAGATGGAGCGATGCTAGGCAAGTATTACAGAGAAAACCGAAGCCCTGTAACTTACAATGAGCTTTCACGAAACACCATTCAAGCCTTACTTGCCACAGAGGATGTGCGTTTTGAGGATCACTCCGGGATAGACCCCAGAGGATTGATGCGTGTATTGTTTAAGACCCTTTTATTGGGTCAGAAAAGTGCTGGTGGAGGAAGCACGTTGAGCCAGCAAACGGCCAAAAACCTTTTTAAAACCAGGACACAAGCTACCCAGGGCACATTAAGCAGGGTCCCTGGTCTGGGAATGTTGATTATTAAAACCAAGGAATGGATAGTGGCCACCCGCCTTGAGCGTTCCTATACCAAGGACGAAATCCTGACCATGTACCTAAACACCTCAGAGTTCGGAAGCAATGCCTACGGAATAAAAACCGCTGCTAAAACCTTCTTTAATAAAGATCCCAAAGACCTAAACATACAAGAATCAGCTACGCTGGTAGGCTTATTTAAGGCTCCAAGCTATTATAGCCCTGTATTTAACCCCGAAAACTCCCTGCGAAGAAGAAATACAGTGATGTACCAGATGAGCAAGTATGGTTTTATCACCCAGGAGGAGTTTGACTCCTTGGCTGCAATGCCCATAGAATTGGAATATCAGGTGGAAAACCATAATCAGGGCTTGGCTACCTACTTTAGGGAGGTGGTAAAGGCAGACCTGCTGAGATGGACCAGGGAAAACCTTAAATCCGATGGCACCCCATATGATTTATTTGGGGATGGCCTTAAAATTTACACCACCCTGGATAGCCGCCTACAACGCTATGCGGAAGAGGCTGTTGCCTCCCATATGCCTGAGCTGCAAAATGCCTTTGAAAAGGAAATCGGCAACAGGGAACCTTGGATAGACAACACGGGGCGGCCCATTCCAAATTTTATTGAAAATGCGGTAAAGCGTACGCAAGCTTACAGAAACTTAAAGACCCGATATGGTGATAACCAAGATTCCATCGATTATAGGCTGAATGAGAAGAAAAAAATGAAAATCTTCTCATGGGAACATGGTGAATTAGACACCATGATGAGCACAATGGATTCCATGAGGCATTACAAAAAACACCTCCAAACCGGATTTGTCTCCATGGATCCACACTCAGGCCATATCAAGGCATGGGTAGGAGGGATTAACCATAAGCATTTTAAATACGATCATGTAAAGCAGGGAAAAAGACAGCCAGGTTCCACCTTTAAGCCCTTCGTATATGCGGCAGCAATAGAAAACGGATATGGGCCATGCTATTCGGTCATAGATCAGCCTGTGGAAGTCAACATCCCCAATCAACCTACCTGGAGACCCAAGAATTCAAATGGTAAATTCACTTATGAAAGAATGACCATCCGACAGGCAATGTCCCAATCGGTGAATTCCGTTACCGCCTATATGATGAAAAAGTTGAGCCCCAGAGTAGTGGTGGAAACTGCCCATAGGCTGGGTATAGCCAGTGATTTAGATGAAGTCCCAGCACTTGCTTTGGGCACCAGTGACGTCTCCATCATTGAGATGGTGGGGGCATTTAGCACATTTGTAAACAGAGGTGAGCATATCACACCTATTTATATCGATAGGATTGAGGATAAAAACGGGAATGTCCTGCATCAATTTATCCCTCGCAAAAAACCAGCCATGAGTGAAGAACATGCTTATATCATGCTCTATATGTTAAGAGGTGGTACCGAAGAACAAGGAGGTACCAGCCAGGGCTTGCCAAGGTCCATCAGGGATGAAGGCAACGAAATCGGTGGAAAGACAGGGACCACCCAAAATGCCTCAGATGGTTGGTATATGGGTGTGACAAAAGATCTTGTCAGTGGTGTTTGGGTAGGAGGTGACGACAGAGCTATACACTTTAGAAGCTGGATAAGCGGTCAGGGTTCACGCACAGCCAGACCCATTTGGAGCAAGTTTATGGAGAAGGTATACGAGGACAACAGCCTTGCCATTACCAAGGGCCCTTTCCCCAGACCCGACAGACCACTAAGTATAGAGATTGATTGCTCGGTCTATGATTTGGACCAAGAGAATTACAGAGAGTTTGAATACGATTCCCAAAGTACGGACTTCTAAGGCACTGGTCCTTTTTGTGCCTTTTCGAAAAGTTTTGATGTGGATAATGAATTTCATCATAAGGAAACCCACTCTATGGAGTCCCCTTCCTATTCAGTGGAAGAATACCACATGCTTCCCGACCAACCTGGGGTGTACAAATATTATGATGAGCAGGGAAAATTAATTTACGTAGGTAAGGCAAAAAGCCTGAAAAAGCGTGTAGCCAGTTACTTCGGAAAAAGCTCGGGGCTTAATCGCAAAACCCGGAGAATGGTAGGTGAAATCAAAAGGATTGAATTTACCATGGTGAACTCCGAATTTGATGCACTATTGCTGGAAAACAACCTCATCAAGAAATCACAGCCCAAGTACAATGTGTTGATGAGGGACGATAAAACCTATCCCTACCTTTTGGTTACTAATGAGGCTTTTCCCAGGATATATCCCACCAGAAAACTAATCCCTTCCAAAGGGACATATTATGGCCCATTTGCCAGCGTAAAAGGCATGAAGAATGTCCTGGAGCTTATCCAGTCTCTTTTTACGGTACGCACATGCAGACTGGACCTGTCTCCAGATAAAATCAGGGGAAAGAATTACAAAGTTTGCCTCGAATATCACATAGGCAACTGCCTGGGACCCTGTGAAGGCCTACAAGATGAAAAAGACTATCTACATGACATTGATCAGGCCAAAAACATATTAAAAGGCAACCTTTCTGTGCCCAAGGCCTATTTCAAAGAACGTATGCAAGAGAAGGCCTCAAAGATGGCCTTCGAAAAGGCACAACGCTACAAGGATAAATTAGAACTCCTGGAAAAATATCAAGCTAAGTCCTTAGTGGCCAATCCAAATGTGAGTAGCCTGGACATCTTCAGCATTGTGACCGATGATAAACTGGCTTTTGTCAATTACCTGCGCATAAAAAACGGAGCCCTCATTGTATCCAAAACTGTGGAGTTAAAGAAAAAACTGGACGAAACCCCTCAGGAATTATTGGAGACTGCCATGATTAGGTTGCGGGAACAATTCAGAAGTGACGCCAAAGAAATTTTGGTCAACATACCCTTGGAAGAAAACTATGAGGGCTTTCAAGTGATTCTTCCCAAGATAGGGGATAAAAAGAAGCTGGTGGATCTCTCCTTAAAAAACGCCCTTTATTATAAAAAGGAAAAAGCCTTAGCCTCAGGAGCCGCAAAGGAAAAAAAGAACCGTGTCCTCAAAAAATTACAGCAGGATTTGGCTTTAAAAGAGCTTCCTGACCATATTGAATGTTTCGACAATTCCAATATCCAGGGCAGCAACCCTGTGGCAAGTATGGTCTGTTTTTTAAATGGGAAGCCTGCGAATAAAGAATATCGACATTATCATATCAAAACCGTAGAGGGCCCTAACGATTTTGCAAGTATGACAGAGGTGGTGGGGAGAAGGTATAGGCGATTACTGGCCGAAGAAAAGGCATTGCCGAAACTTATTGTAATCGATGGGGGAAAAGGGCAGCTAAGTGCGGCTGTACTAGCCCTCAAAGAATTGGGCATATATGGTGAGGTACCCATCATTGGCATTGCAAAGCGTCTGGAGGAGATTTATTTCCCTGACGATTCCTATCCAATCTACATTGACAAAAAATCAGAATCGCTACGTCTCCTCCAAAGGGTAAGGGACGAGGCGCATAGATTTGCGATTAATTTTCATAGAGACGTCAGAAGTAAAAATGCCTTTGGAACTCAACTTACAGAAATAGCGGGTATAGGAAGCCAAACTGCAGACAAATTACTGAAGCATTTTAAATCCGTAAGAAAAATAAGAGAGGCAGGATTGGATGAGATTCAAGAAGTGGTGGGCAAAGACAAGGCCGAAAAGGTCATGGATCAAATCCTAAAATGGTTTCCTGAACACCCTGATATAGATCAAAAAAAAAGCGGGTAACACCCGCTTTTTCTTTTTTGTACCTTACCATTCCCAAAGGGTATTTTCCCACTCCAAGAGGTCATATTCAAATTCCAATGACTTCAGATACGCCTGTAATCTTGCATTGGGAGAATCCGAATCGATCATATCCGCAATAAGTGCGTTATCTGGATTGGTATATTTTCTTACTACCGAACGGAAAAGCCTTAGGTCAAATGCCTGACTATATGGCATGTGCTTAGAGGTGTTTTGGAAATTAATCCACTTGGCCTCGGGATGATCCTTGAAGTGCTCATAAAAATCCTTATACCTGATAAATGCTATGGTCTTCTGCCCTGCATTGGAATTAGTTTCAGAAGGCATCACCATTTCTAAGTATTTCACATCAAACCTAATTTCAGAGCGGTGCTTGTCAAACACGAAATCTTCCTTGAAATCCAAGAAATACAAATCCTTTACAAAAACGCTGTCCCCATTGGCAGCGATCCAAAAGTTAGTTTGAAATTCGTTAATGGAAAGTGGTTCCGTAAATGATTCATCTGCAAATATCTCGAAAGCATTTTCCTCTACCACTGCTTTGTATATCTGGGAGATGATCCCGTCATTTTTCAATCCGCCGGTCCCATAAAATGGCAAGTTAAATTTCTCTCTTAGATCAATTCTTCTCCACACACCAATTTGATACATTTTATCATCTTCCCTAATCGGGAGCACTGAATAAACGGTATCGATTTGGAAACCGCTATCGCCCCCGTTGGCAGGTCGCTGACTGTTGGGGCCTTGCGCAAACACATCCATCCCACCTGCCAACAAAAGTGACAAGCCGAAGATGAAAGCTATTTTCCTAATTCCCTTCATGATCTTTAATATTTAATGTTTTAAATGGGGACAAATTCCTAATTCTTAACAGGAATTGAAAATACTTCATTCATAGAAATTGGTATTTTCCTTTGCTGAAAGTTTGTCCTAGTCACTTCATTTATAATTACCACCAATCTATCACCGGCCTGTGCCTGTGCTAGCAAATTGGTAATCGCCACAGATTCACCGGAGATTTTAACCTGGTCCCTTGGTACATCATTCCTTATAAGCCTAATTTCGCCAGCCGATACCTCAAAATTGGCGTCTCTGGCCATGGTTCTTGCAAAGTTAGGCTCAGCAATAGCCCTGATTCTCAGGTTCCTTAGTTGACCTATAGAGGTCGGGTTTTGTAAATCCACCTGTGCCTCACCTATAAATGGCCTTACCGTGGGCGCAGGAACTGGTCTAATATCATATTCTACAGCACCTATACGGTTGCCGCCACTGGATACCCCAATATTTACCTTACCGGAGCTACCAGGAATGATAGTCACTTCTCCTGGACGATTACCTTTGATGGACTGCCCACCTGAAACGGCAAATTCAGGTGCATATGAGCTGCCTAACGCTGGCACATCAATCATCAGGTCGTTGGCACATTCTGCATACAATTGTTGTACCACTTCAGAAGTAACCCGTATCAAAGGTTGGGCCACGAAGTAGTCATATTCTACGGTAAGCAAACTATCCACTCCCCCTATGGGCACGATCACTTCACCTTTCAAAGTCCTTTTGGCAAGACCTCTGTCATCGTAGTTGGTGGCAGGGGGAACGTTGAACTCAATCTTCCCAAAACCATCCACTACGGGCACCTCCCTGCCGTCTGCAGTCATCTTCATTTCTATGCCCGAGGCAGAGGATGCCACAAACATGTCTGCTTCGAACTTTGTGCCTGCAGCTACCACATTGGAACTAGCGGCAACCCTGGCGAAAAGTTGATCTGCCTCAAAGATAAAGGACCCGAGAGAATTGGTGATGCCCCTTAGTGCCTCACTTTCTATGTTAAGCACCTCATTCTGATGCTGAGAAATGATGGCAATTACTGCACCTATAGGGGATTTCACAAAGTTGAGGTTCACGTAATCCTTAAACCGAACATCAGGGTCATTTTTAAAAAGATCAATATCCTCGGCATCATTGGCGATTTTTTCAAAAGACATGTTCACGCCTATACTTGCCAAAATACTACTGACCTCCTCAGGATATTGATTAAGTCTTTCCTGCATTTCATATCCCACTCTGTTGTTGTTGAAGATGTTTCCAGGTATATCCACATTTTTCAAAGCAGAACTTTTAAATGTGCCTTCATCCGTCTTGGCATTGGATACTTCTATGAGGTTTCTTTTTATATCCTCTAAGTACCTGTATACGTCTGCAGTCATACTGCGTATTTCTCTGGCTGCATCCACTTTTGGAATATCCAGTTCATTGCTCCCTTGTTGTTCTACCGTAGAGGAGATGATATTCACCGCAAACTCGTTCTTCTGAATGTAATTTTTCGAAGTCCTTTCGAGTCCATCGTTCAGAAGTATAAATTTTTGGAGGATCTGATTACTTACTTGTAGGGCCAAGAGTGCGGTAAGGACAAGGTACATCATACCTATCATCCGCTGTCTTGGGGTCTCTTTTCCACCCGCCATAGTTTGTTTTTTTTTAAGATTTAAATCCTTACTTGCCCGAATTAACTTTTCATTGCAGTGAGCATGCCACCATAAATTTTATTAAGGGCATTCACATTGGAGTTAAGCTTGGCAAGCTCATTTTTAAAGGATTCTGTCTCTTTTCCAGCTTCGTTCAATCCTTCCATGGCCGCAGTCACATTGGAGTAAAATTTGTTAAGTACTTTCACATGACTTTGAGTGTCCTGAAGCTCCATCTCATAGATATTGTTGAGTGCAGAAAGGCTTTTGGTCACATTGACGACCTGATCTCTGTATTGCTTGGCATCCTGGCTTGCTGAAGACATTTCTGCCAGTGCAGAAGCGGTCTTGGAATAAGATTCATTGACCTCTACCAAAGTTTTAGACGCCATTTTCACATTATTGGCATAATCACTTGTTGCCAAAGCCGCATCAGAAAGCGTTCCCATTTTTTCAGTGGAAGAGGCTAAACTTTGCAACCCTTTTCCTAGGCTTTCTATGAGTTCGGGTCCAATTTTGGCCTTTTCCAACATCTCATCCAACTTTTGGGAAGTTTGATCAGTTTGAACTGCCGTAGGTTTCTTCTTAGTGGGTGTGACGCCTGCATGATCGCCGGCAAGTTCGGGGTAAACCTTTGCCCAATCCAGTTCCTCATGTTTAGGCTCGAAGGCAGACAAGAAAAAAATGAATGCCTCGGTGGTAAGCCCCACCCCGATCATCAGGGATGCGAAGGGCCAGTCCAAAATCTTAAACATCGCACCTAAGATTACTATAGATGCACCGATCCCATAAATCTTGGGCATTATTGAGCCATAAAACTTATATGACAGCGTGTTCTTATTATCCTTTGACATAGTGTTAAATAAAAAGAAAATTAATATTGGTTTGACTAAGCATTATCTTCTACTTCTTCTATTAGTTCTCGCTTCCATGGATCCAGATCTTCCTATATACGTCATAGCAGTTCTGAACCCGATGTGGGCGGTTTGTACATGTTGGTATTCATAAGACCTGGTACTGGTTTCCAAAAAATGAGCGACATCTTTCCAGGAACCACCCCTTACGACTTTTCGGGGTTCATTAGGGTCGTCATAAATGGGATCCAAGTCCCAGACTTGTGCATTGGAAGCTGGACTGTAAGCATCCTCCACCCATTCCGACACGTTACCGGCCATATTAAAAATACCATATCCATTGGGGGCAAAGGCATCTACGGGAGCCGTGTAGGCAAAACCATCATCAATATAGTTTCCTCTCCCGGGCTTAAAGTTGGCCATAAGGCAGCCTCTTCTGTTTCTAAGGTATGGACCCCCCCAGGGATACTTGGCTATTTCTTTCCCACCTTTGGCTGCGTATTCCCATTCCGCCTCATATGGCAACCTAAACTTAGGCATGTCGAATTCAGAACGATCATTGGCATTCATGTGATAGGACTTCCACTCACAAAACTTTTTCGCCTGTTCCCAACTAACCCCAACAACCGGATAATCGTCGAATGCGGGGTGGTCGAAATAATACTCCATTAAGGGATCACCATAGTGATGCGTAAAGCTAGTCGACCATACCGTGGTATCCGGCACCAGCTCATCAAAATCAAATTCTGGTGGATCCGCCTGAGTGGTGGGTGTGCCGAATGCCAAATCACCCATCCTTACCGCCTCCAAAAATTGACGATATTTGTTGTTAGACACCTCGTACTTGTCCATGAAAAATTCTGAGATGGTAATCTGCTTGTTCATTGATGACATGCTCAATGCGATGTCTTCGTCGGCCTGACCCATCCAAAAAGTTCCGGCTTTCACAGGGACCATCTCATAAGGCAAGGCTTGTTGCCAGCCAGACCTTTTGGGAACTCCCGTAACTTCACCTCTTCTGTTCAGCTTTTCACTTGCCCCTCCCCTGTTTCCGAATAGGCCGCATCCCTGAAGTAGTGTCGCCGCAATTAACCCTATTACCAAGGCAAAAAAACGACTTTTCATTTTTAATAGCATAAATGACATTTTATTAACTACATTCAATATCAACTATTTAATCGATTAACCAAATCGAAATTTAGTAGAAATTATCAGAAAAACACAAATTAAATTCTCATTTTATATATATAAATTTTAGAACCTAAATCGTGGTGTTCTCTGAATCACCCTTTCCAAATCTCTCTTTACTTGCGGCAAATCATAAGACAACATAAATTCATGCGAGGTAGGGGATTTAGCTTCCAAGCCTCCAACGACAAGATCAAATGCGTATCCCAATCTTAAGGAGTTATCCCTTAGAAGACTATAGCCTAGCAAAACGGAGGCTGATTCCTCCCCTCTGTAGGCTAAGCCAAGACTCACTTTCTTATTATACGTGCCTATAACGCTGACGTCATAAGAAAAATTATTAATGGAGATCGATTTTAATAAGATACTTGGTTCTACACTGAACAAGGCAAAAGTATTAATTCTATATCCCACTAACAGGTAGTTGTGGTTTTCAAGTTGGTTGTTGATGTTTCCATCCCCAAAATCAAAGCTGGGTTCAAAGAAATTCCTGGAACTTACGCCCACATAAAAGTTACTACGGTCATAAAGCATGCCAAATGACACATTGTTGTTGATTTGATTTTCCCTGCCAGAGGTGGGGACACTTGGGTCTGGATTAACAGGGTTGTTGTCGTCATAATTCATGGTGGTGGAAAAAAAACCTCCGGATGCACCAAAACTCAAAGTGCCCCTGCCTATTCTCAAATGATAGGCCAGGGAAAGGTTAATCTCCTGGTTGTTCGTGATTCCGATATCGTCGTTTACCACCGTCAAGCCAAAACCAAGGTTGGCCTTCTCTATGGCTCCAGAAAAGGTGAGCAACTGAGTGGTTGGTGCACCTCCGGTGCCGGCTGTACTTGTATAAGCCAGCCATTGGCTACGATGAAGTGCCGAAAACGAATACCCACCGCCTTTTCCAGAAAAGGCTGGATTGTAAAACTGGCCATTATACATATACTGAGTAAACTGCGCATCTTGTTGAGCTTGGACCTGATGGGGTAGGGTAAACGAAACCATCCATCCAATGATAGCACCTGCAAACAGGTAAATCCATTTCATCATGTGTAAATGACATTTTGCATTTGAAAACCTAGTCTACACAATTTAACTGAATTTACCTTAAAAAAGATATAAAAGATGCTACAATTTATTCGCTTTTTTTATATAAAGTTCCAAAGCACCAGTCATACTTGGGGCATTGGGAAGGGGGGCTTCTATATCCAATATCAAGTTCCTTTCCTTTACTGCCTGTGCCGTGGTAGGTCCAAAAGCCGCAATCCGGGTATTGTTCTGCTCGAAATTAGGGAAGTTGTGGAACAGGGACTTTATGCCGGAGGGACTGAAAAAGGCCAATATGTCATACTTTATATCCTTAAGGTCAGAAAGGTCCGCTGCCACGGTATGATAGATAATGGCTTCTGTAAAGGAAATGCTCTGCTTGGTAAGATAATCGGGTATTTCGTCCTTCCTTATATCTGAGCAGGGAAACAAATACTTCTCCCCCTTATGCTTCTTGAAGTAGTCAAAAAGGTCGGAGGCAGTCCTCCCCCCCACAAAGAGTTTCCTTTTTCTTATTACAATATACTTTTGTAAATAATGCGCTGTCTGGTCAGAAATGCAAAAATACTTCATGTCCGCGGGCATTTCCACCTTTAGCTCCTGGCAGATACTAAAAAAATGGTCTATGGCATTCCTGCTGGTGAAAATAATCGCAGTGTGCTTAAGGATTTCAATTTTTTGTTTCCTGAATTCCTTGATGGAGACAGGCTCAACCTTTATAAAAGGCCTGAAATCAATCTTGATGTTGTATTTTTCAGCAAGTTGAAAATAAGGTGACCTTTCATCAGAAGGTTTTGGCTGGGAAACCAGTACACTTTTAACCCTAGTAAGCCTGTCTTTGGTCGATTTACTCATCTTTTAGTCTTTCCTTGGTTTTTTCGTTACCTCATCAGAAATTGTGTGATCACCAAAAAGGGGATCAATTCTGAGGTGCAAATGTAAGAAAATAAATGGTAAAGTTTAAATGATCCTGATTTCTGAGCCACGATAAGAAACATCACAACCCCAGTCAAATAAACAAAAAACATACTTCTTGCCAGAAGGCTGATGTGATTTTCAGCAGTAAGGGGGTAGTTAGTCATTATAAATAACAATGCTGAAAAAACCAAAAGGCCAATAATGGAAACCACACGGAGCATGAACATGAATTGAGATCCCTCTACCACCTCCAACCTGAAAATAAAGGCAATAATTTTAATCCAAAAAAAATTCAGATATCCAATGGCCAAGAATATCAGAATGCCAACCAACCAATAAAAAAGGAGGGTGTTCAGATCAGTGGACACCTCCACCCCTAAGGGGTGCACCAGAACCAAGAATACTATCCCAATTAGTGCAAAGGCCATACTCAATACTAGCATATAAAATATGGTGGATGCAGAAAAGACCTTTGAAACAAAGCTGGACTCCATCACCTCCTCCGCATCAAAAAGTTTACCTGGATGGAGCATACTTGATAAGACGGAGTAATTTACAGACCTAAATATTGCAAGTACCCCAATAATCAACAATGCTACCAATACAAAGAACTCCTCCAATGACGCTCTGTCTCGGGTCGAAGACAGTTGGTCCTCCGCTACTTTCTCCGATCTTTGAAGCTCGTCCTGAA